>JBDTVE010000113.1:0-40142 GCA_040007355.1 Bacteroidota bacterium
GCGGATATAACTGCCCCCTGGCAGAAACCGGCGCGCCGTTTATTTTTATGAATGCCGCAGGCCAGATGAGCGATGTAACCACTATGGTACATGAAGGCGGTCATGCCATACACTCCTTCCTGGCACACCGGCTTGAACTAAGTTCATTCAAAGAATATCCCATGGAAATTGCAGAAGTGGCCAGCATGGCCATGGAGCTTTTCAGCATGGATTACTGGGATGTTTTTTTTGATAGTAAGGAAGAACTGAAACGCGCAAAGGAGCACCAGTTGGAAAGGGTGATCACCATTTTCCCCTGGATTGCCACCATTGATAAATTCCAGCATTGGATATATGAAAATCCGAACCATACTCCCGGGCAGCGCGCCGACCGCTGGATGGAAATACAAACGGAATTTTCGAGCGGAGTAATAGATTTTTCGGGATTGGATGAATACCGGAGGAATAGCTGGCAGCGCCAGTTGCATTTGTTTGAAGTGCCTTTTTATTATATTGAATACGGGATTGCGCAATTGGGTGCCATCGGACTGTGGAAACAATTTAAACAGGACAAAGAAATGGCCCTGGATAATTATATGCGGGCCCTGAGTCTTGGTGGCACGGCTACCTTGCCGGCACTGTACGAAGCAGCCGGGTTGAAATTTAGCTTCTCCGGCGAGAATATCAAAGAGTTGATGCAATTTGTGGATGCAGAGATGAAAAAGCTGGAGGAACACTGAAAAATACCCGCTTTAGGGTATGTTGGGCTGTTGGTATAACAACTGGCACCTTCTATCTTTGAGAAGAAAATAATCATATTAAAATAGCTACTAATCAGAGCCTTAACCAAGAAGTCCCGATGTTTCTACATCGGGGCTTTCCTTTTATACAGACGAAAAAAGTGGGTCAATACAAGACCTGCATTTGGTTAACAGGTATCCACTCGGGGTAAAAAACAGTCTTTATCTTACAACGAAAGGAAAACAAGGTTTCCGTTTTACATTGTTGAATTATCATTTAGGGTTTTCAGGAGGGCTTTTTTTAGCAATATCACGAGCAATTTTTTGTGCATCATAGGCAATCTCCCGGATCTGCCCGGTTGGTGCTATCCAGAAACCACAAAAGTATAAACCGTCTTTGCCGAAATATTTTTGTTTTCCCGTGGCTAAACGCAGATCGGTGAAACGTTCCTTGTCAAGACCCTGGATCATGGCAAAATCCGGATGATAGCCAATGCAGGCTATAATAGCATCAAACGCAACTTTGCCACCATCGGCAAAACAGACGGTGCTGTCTTCAATATGATCAATACCGCAATAGAGGTTTATATGACCCTGGCGAATATGTTTTAGGGCGCCGATATCCAGGACGGGTACCTTCCCATCGCGCTCAATTTGCCGGAAAGGACCATAGGGCATTTTTTGTAGGCCGAGCCTGGTAATATCGCCAAAGCATAAACGCAGCAGCGGGGCGCTGATGATATCTGCGGCAAGGGGCGGCAGTCGGCTCAGCAATTGACTTAGCTCCAGGATAGGGATGCCCAGCAGATCGCGCGGTATTATATTTACCGGCGAGCGGACCGATAGGGAAGATTGAGCTCCCTGTTCGTACAGATCAAGGGCAATTTCGCAGGCCGAATTTCCAAAACCCGCCACCAGTACTTTTTGTCCTATAAAATCCCGGCCGGTTTTATAGCCATAACTGTGCATTATCTGCCCGGGAAAGGTTTCCATGCCATTAAAATGAACTGGTCGGGGTTTGCTAAACGGCCCGGTGGCCATTATAATATATTTCGATTGGTAAGTTCCATTGCTTGTATGTGTTAGCCAATGACCAGCTTCTTTCCTGACGGATATTGCTTCGGTATCAACAACCGGTCTGATATCAAATTCTTTTTGATAGTCTTCCAGGTAATCTATCACCTGCTGCCGGCTGGGGTAGCGCGGTATGGAGCGCCCAAATTTTTTGTAAGGCAAACAGGAAATTCTTTTATTGGTGTGCAGGTGCAGCCGGTGGTAATGATTACGCCAGGGTGCCGCAATGGTGGATTGTTTTTCAATGATGATATAACCGATACCCTGTTTTTGGAGGGAGGCAGCGGAAGCCAGGCCGGAGATACTGGCCCCAATAATAAGTGTTTCTGTCTGGTTCATCACGTAGTAAACAACGTTTTTTAAACCGTGTGGTAGCAATCATTAGGAAAGAGTAGCGATACCCTGTTAAAGCTGTATTACCGGGAAACTAATTGCAAAACAGCGTGGAATGGCACCTCCAGCTCAAATGGTTAACCAGATCAAATACCCTGATGACTTTATCCCGTTTGAAGGCTGATTCCATAAATCAGGTTTTGGATTATGACCGATGGATCTTTTGTGCGGCCATCCTAAATGTATGCTATAATGGCGCTCCTGAAAAATTAAACTGTTGCGCCAGCCGGGCCTGTATTCGGGTAAATGGTTAAGCGTTTGCAACCGCGGGTGTTCCTGTTTATGCGTATAGGCGAATATGAAAACTATAAAAACAGCCCCATAAAAATGGGGCTGTAACTTACTAACCGTTTATGTCTATGTTCCAAAAGAAACGCTTTTAGGCAGCATCCAGTTCTTTTAATTTTTCGCGGATCTTTGCTTCAATCTCATCTGCCAGCGCGGGGTTATCCAGCATCAGCTGTTTTACCGTTTCGCGTCCCTGGCCCAGTTTATCTCCATTATAGCTAAACCAGCTGCCGCTTTTCTGTACCACACCCAGTTCAACCCCCATGTCTACAATTTCGCCTGCTTTTGAAATGCCCTCTCCAAATACCAGGTCAAATTCAGCAGCGCGGAATGGTGGCGCCACTTTATTTTTTACCACTTTTACTTTTACGCGATTGCCCACGGCGGCATCACCATCTTTAATCTGGCTTATGCGACGGATATCCAGGCGTACCGATGCATAGAATTTTAGCGCATTACCACCGGTTGTGGTTTCGGGGTTACCAAACATTACCCCAATCTTTTCGCGTAACTGGTTAATAAAAATACAGATGGTATTCGTTTTACTGATGGTAGCCGTAAGTTTTCGCAGGGCCTGGCTCATTAACCGCGCCTGCAGCCCCATTTTACTATCGCCCATTTCGCCTTCCAGTTCGCCTTTTGGCACCAGGGCGGCTACGGAGTCAATTACCACTACGTCTAATGCGCCGGAAAGTATCAGGCGGTCGGCAATCTCAAGACCCTGTTCACCATAATCGGGTTGTGAAATTAAAAGATTGTCTACATCCACACCCAGTCTCCTGGCGTACGCACTATCAAAAGCGTGTTCCGCATCTATTATAGCGCACATGCCGCCTTTTTTCTGTGCTTCCGCAATTACATGGATGGCGATGGTGGTTTTACCAGTAGACTCCGGCCCGTAAATTTCTACGATGCGGCCTTTTGGCAGACCACCAATGCCCAGGGCTGTATCAAGACCGATAGAACCGGTTGATATCACTTCCATGGGTTCCTGGCTTCGCTCATTCATCATCATCACACTGCCCTTACCAAAATCTTTGTCGATCTTGTCCATCGTGAGCTTCAACGCTTTTAATTTTTCTGCATTAGACATAACGGGTTGTTTTTTTAATCAAGGTAATATAATGTCAAATGTAGGTAAAAACTTGTTATCAACACTAATTTTATTAGTAATTATAAACTAATTATTTTGGCCATCTTTTTCGGGTGAAAACACGGGGGAGTAAAGCTTAAAACACCAGGCAACGGGTGAAGTCCCTGCTTATAGCTGCGGGCTGCCGGAACTACAGGCCGGCGGTTTTTGTGAGGTAAGCAGCAATCCTTATTGTTTCATTAGTTTTTGGGAGATGGTTTCCTGTTCAGTTATATACTGCAGAATATAAAGGCCAACGGCATACTTGCTGATATCAATGGTAAGTGTCTGTGCATTGGTATTTATCAGGTTGAATAACTTGCCCCGGGTATCCAATATCCTGATTTGTCCTTTACCGGAGAGACCGCTTACGCTTATCTGGTCTTTCGCGGGGTTGGGAAAAACAGACAGGGCCGCGTCCTCCGTGGCATTGTTATTAATACGAAGACTATTGCTATAGGTGAACCGGCCATCCCGGTCTGTCATTTTAAGCCTGTAATAATTGACCGGGCTATTGGTGGGGGCGGCCATAAAATCATAATTATTGCTGCTTTTGCCTTTTGCCGCTACCGTGCCAATGGCATCAAATGCAAGCCCGTTGGTGCTTTTCTCAATTACAAAACCGGACGTGTTTATTTCACGGCAGTACGCCACTGTAGTTTAATGTTGCCACCTGCAGCTTTTTGGGCCGAAAACGAAATCAGGGTCAGGGGCAGGGCCACCCCATAACTGGCTTCCACATACAACCTTTTTACCGTGCCACCGCATGGATCGCCAAAAACCGTGTTAGTGGCGTTTATGGAGCCTGTATTCAATCCAAACAGGGCAGCAGATACAAGGGTTGTGCTGTTGGTTGCGTTACAGCCGCCAAGGGTAAAACTGCCGCAACTGCCGTTGGGTGTTCTATAACTGGCAAAAATAATGGTCTTGAAAACCTGACCGGCCGGTGCCGTTAAGGTAACAGTACCGTTTCCGGCGTTGTACCGCACATGGTCTGTGCTTCGGATACAATGGATACCGCAAAGAAAACTAAAAGGTTAAGTACGCTTCTCATATTTGGAGATTTAATAGTTATCTTTTTGAAGCGGATAAGGTCTTGGAATGAACCGACTAAGGTAAAACCAGTATATAAATGTATAACTTTTTACTTATTCCCGCCTAAAACCCCAAAAAAGTCAGAATGGAGATAAGTGGAAACCAAAACTAACAGGGATGGGTAACCGTGTTATTGCACTAATAAAAAAACCCTGCCGGGAGGAGTTGGCAGGGTCTAACAGGAGAAGACTTCAGTGAGTGTAAAACTAAACCAACAATGATTGCTGCTAAACAATATGTAAATTGACAATAATTAAAACACATGCACAATACCACTTTGTGGGTATTTTCTTCATCCCCGCCATTTTTAATTTGGATTTAATTGGCGGTAACCATCGCAGGCACGCAGCTTTTATTTCTTGGCTATAATTTTTTTGTTTCTTCCGGTTAGATACCGATATAATGAGAACGGATAAGCGCCGCTACCGGCGAAGACGGGCCGGGCAGGTATACGGCGATGGCCCTGAAAGATTTGGCCGGCATAAGACAATCGATGCAGTTGAAATTAATGAAAACGCCCAGCATGGCTGTCATTTTACAATTGATGCCGTTTCCATGGCCGTTATTATTATGGCAGCGGTACAACGCGCTGAAGATATCTCAAGCTGGCCGCCCTCATCCGGGTGCGGATCTTGACAGGTTTTGCAGGTAATGGTTTCCATTAACCAGAAGCATTTACTGTTGCGTAATAGCCATACCGGTTGCCATGCAAATCAATATTGTCGGGGTCGGGCTTCAACGCGGTTACCAGCAAGGACGGACCACTGTTTTTAAAAACCGATGATGCGCCTCATGAGTCACGAATACCGGAACAAGCGCCATTAAACCAATATGGAAACAACCTGCACTACAATGAACTCCGCGGAACATGCTATCAACAGCAATCTCTTCCGGCACTTGGGCAATCCGCGTATTTAATGCAATTTTGCCTCCAACCACCTGGAATAATAAGATTGTTACCATCATTGTTCTGCGGGGTTTAAAAGCCGTAAGATCATTGCTGGTTTGTTTACTCCGGTAACTCAACAGCGTATTCTGGGTAGGCAGCGCCGCATTTATTAACAGACAAAAACAAGCCGCATGAATACAGCTTTTACGATGAACGATCTGACCGGGTTTTTAGGCGTGGCCATTTTACTGGCAGCCTATTTATTACAGCAGTTGAACAAACTGTCAAAAGACGGGTTGCCCTATATTTTAATGAATATTGCAGGCGCCGGTCTGGCCTGCCTGGCGTCTTACCTGATCCGTTACCTTCCCTTCGTGATACTGGAAGCTACCTGGATGCTTGCATCCGTTGTTGCGCTGGTAAAATGGCTGACGGGAAGAAAAATGGTCTAAGCAATTAATGCATCAATTTTTTTCGACAGCTTCCTGTCCTTATCGGTTACCACATCGCCCGCATCATGGGTAGAAAGCCAGATTTCCAATGTATTGTACACATTGGTCCAAAGAGGATGATGGTCCATTTTTTCTGCCTCCAGCGCTACCCTTGTCATAAACCCAAAAGCCTCGGAAAAATTTTTAAATTCGAATTTCCGGTATAGTTTATTATCGGCTTCTGTCCAGTTACCCATTCCTGCGGTGTCACCTGCCGCCGGTATCCTGCTTTTGCCGTCTATGAAGTTTGATTTCATATTTTTTTTTAAAAGGTTAAAAAGAAAAATGCCAGCAATCATCGGCAAGGGGTCCTGCTTTTTAGGGTTGCGGTAATATCAGAACATCAAATTCCCTTTGTGCAAAAGCTTTTCATGCATGAGTTCGGTCACCATTTGCACGCCGGTTATCTGGCGTATGGACCTGCTGATGTTTTCAAATTTATGGTCGTCCACCGCATCTCCCTTCATCAGCCATAAAAAATCATTGTGTCTGAATTGCGGTAATAAATATTCGCCGCTGTGTTTATTATTGTAAAGATAATGCACCAGCGTGTTATGGGGTTCTTCGTAGTCAAAAACAGGGAACGAAAACCGTATCAGTTTTTTGGTCAGTTGTATTTCCAGGTTATTATTCAACCGGAAATTAAAATGGAATAGACGGTTTAGTTGCCAGCAAAACTGGTAATCTTTTATGGGGGCCACAATGCCCAGCAGGCGGGCATCTTCAAAAAAGGCCTCCGCCATTTCATCCATATCCAGCTTTAGTTTCATTGGCAAGTTTAAATGGTTTATAGGTGGGCCACTGTTTTTGGTTTAGCAGGAAGCATTAATACACTGGAGCCTTACATAGACTGGCCGAACAGCAAATTCAGAACTGTAGCTCCCTCTCAACAGTCTCCGTGCCTCTTTTTATTTTTACGCTTGTTTTATCCCCTTTTTTAAACTTATTCAATACCTGCATATAATTTTCTACCGATGAAATGGGGTATTCGCCCAGTTGTACAATGATATCGCCCGGTTTCATTCCTGCTTTTTGTGCGGGCCGTCCCTCAATGATGACATCTGCACGAACCCCGTTGCCGTTAAAAGCATAATCTGGCATAATCCCCAAGGTTACATTCAGCCTGATCGGTTCCGCCAGCGATGTTTCCCTGGTTTTACTGAATGTCAGCTTGCCCTGTTTGTTGGCGGTTTCTATTATTTTATAGATGTATTTTACAATACGGAATTCGCCGGTATAATTGATCTTGTCTGAATCGTCGGTGGGCCGGTGATAATCATGGTGCACGCCGGTAAAGAAAAACAGCACTGGTATATTTTTGAGGTAAAAGGAAGTATGATCACTTGGACCAATGCCGCTGCTATCGTATTTGTTGATGAAATTCTGGTCGGAGCTCACCGTATTGAATAAACCTCCCCAGGCGGGCGAGCTTCCATAACCGCCAATCGTAACCGTTTTGCTGCTGTCGTTCAACCGTCCCACCATATCCATATTGATCATATAATTGGTCTTTGCCAGGTCAATAGTAGGATGCGCGGTATAATATTTTGAACCAAACAGTCCCAGCTCTTCGCCGGAAAATGCAATAAACAGGTAATTGTTATTTTTTAATTTCGATGCTTTTAACAGTTTTGACAGCTCAATCAGGGCTGCCACGCCACTGGCATTATCATCCGCGCCGTTGTGGATCTGCTTTTCCGTTCCCTGATAAAGAGAATTGTTATCCTCGCCAAAACCCAGGTGATCAAAATGAGCACCGGCAACTACAATATTGGGCGCGCCGTTATCAATATACGCTACAACGTTATGACCAATTCTTTTTTTGTCTGTAAAAATTATCTTTAGCTTGATTTCAATTGTGCTGCTTTCATCCAAAAAATATTTTTTTGCGATGGCTTTTTTTACATATACCACTGGTATGGTAAGCGGAAGTGGCATTTCTTTTCCATCAAAGAAGAGCCCGTCATCCTTATCACTGGTATTGTACACTACCAGTGCGCTGGCGTTTTTCTTTGCGGCATCTTTGGCCTGCGCCAATACAAAGCCCTGTACGTCAAAAGAGGAATTATTTTTGTTGTTATCAAACGCTTCTTTAAGATTCAGGAACCAGGGCATGCCGGCCTCGCGCAGGGCGATAGACGGGGCGGCTTCAATGGCTGTGGAAGGAGAACCTATAAAAGGGAAAAAGTCCGGGGTCTTTATTTCGCCGCCGTTTATAAGCAGGTAGCTACCAGCGTTGATTTCTCTGCCGTCGTTAATATCGAATGCCTGGTACCAGCCGCTATTGTCTCCTTTTGGCAAAAGTCCTGCTTTTTCAAACTGGCCTGCAATATATTCCATGGCCAGCTTTTCTCCCTGCGAACCCGCCCGCCGGCCTTCCAGTTTGTCGGCTGCCAGGTATTCAACATGTGCCTGCAGGCTGGTGATGATCGCCTTATCAGCCTTTTTTAATCTTTGCGAAAAGGTATGACCGGATAATAAAATCAATATAGCGCCAGTAATAATAGTACGAAACATAGCAAAGTGTTTGAACAGTACGCGCAAAGGTATAAGAGCATTTGATATTACAGCAACAACAAGCTGAATTTTAGCGGTTGTTTATACAAATAATATTGTTTGATCGTCCTGCAGATCCCGAACCTGCAGGGTACACCGGTCTTGTCGGTACCCGATTGGCCGCCCCGGGCTGCACTGAACCCGCGGGGATTAGAATTTGTAGCGCTAAAGTTGGTATTAATAATGCTCTTTTTGTTTCAAAACCTCAGCTTTTTTTCTTTACTTTTGCAGATCGGCCTGACGCAGGCCTGCCTCTATAAAAAAGAATTCTATATACCACCGGTTCCGGGGCCGGTAAATCATACAAAGCATGGCGTTACCGCACCTTATTAAATATGTATATACCAATGGCACGGATGAAGTGATCCGGAGAGGAAAAAAAATTCACGCGATTGGGAATGTAGAACTGATAGAGTACGATGAACTGATGGGTTCTGTTACGTTCAGGGTAAAAGACGATAGTTACAGCACGTATTATAAAGTGTATGTGCAGCATTTTAAAGACCCAAAAGCCATGTCTGTACGCTGCAGTTGTCCCTATAATCTGGGGGATATCTGTCGGCACGAAGCAGGCGCCCTGATACAATTGCAGGAACTGCTGGATCGGAATTTACTTAAGGCCGAAGAAGTGGTGTACGATCAGCGGCATACCGTGGTGAAGATGAAATATATTGATCTTAAAACCGTCCGATTGCTTTGTTCGCAACAGACCCTGGCTGATGCGGAGAAATTTCTGGCCTCCAATAAAGCGGTCATTGAATACGCTAAAGATGAAATGGTGAAAGCATCGGTTGACCTGGATGGGGTGGTGTACAAAGTAGTGCTGCGGAAAAATGAAGAACGTAATTTTGACACCAGCTGCGAGTACGAGGATACCGGGCACCCCCTTTGTCTTCCCAAGGTCATTGTACTACTGCAATTATTTAATAAGCACGGGGCTCATTATTTTGATGCCATTCGGAACTGGGACAATGAAAAAAATAAATTGCTGGAGGCCTACGGCTATACGTTAAGCGATGATTTAAAAGGTAAATTTGAATTTGCCTACAAGGAAGGCAAACCCTTTTTGCGTGTACTGGATACTTCCATTAAAAGAATCAACCCGCTGGCGGTTAGCAAATCCAGGCCCGTGCAGTTGGAAGTGCCCGAAGAAATAATGGCGGAAGAAGACCGCCGCGTAACCGGCCCGGCCCAGCGCCTTGGCATTGTGTTTAATTTTAACCATAAGCAGTATCCTTTTTTCCTGGTAGAGGTGGTACAGGGAGAAAGTGACAGCGATCAGAAAAAATTCATCAGTAAGGTAGAGAAAATAGACCTCACCAAGTTTGTAAACATCGATCCGCTCAGCGAGGAGGATAAACTGCTGATACCCGCCATCCGGCGTATGCAGGAAACAGAAGTAACGAGGTACCTTAACCGCAATTCCCCGTTCAGCGGTATCTGGGAAAATATCATTCAGCAGGAAACAGATGAACTGCCGGAGGAAACCCGTAACCTGGTGGTTGAATACCTGCACCCCAAACTGCGGAAATTGTTTGCAGACATCGCTATAAATCCATTCGTTTTCTATCTCAACGGGCACAAACCTTTTAAAACAGATAACCTGAAGCTGACAGGCATAGTGCCGGAAGCTATTGTGCCCTTTTTTAAGATAGCGCCAAAAAAGAACAGTTATGAAGTAACCTGCTGGGTAAAATTGAACGGCAAGGAATTGTCTTTGCAACAGAACCAGCTAAACAGCAACCTCCTGTTTTTTTATGAGGAAAATCTGTACCTGTGGCGCGATGCCGAAGACGTTGAAAAGACAAACCCTTTTACCGGCAAGGGTAACCTGGTTATTTCAAAGACCGACTGGCCCAAACAGATACGCAGCTATATATTGCCGCTGGCAAAAAAATATATTATAGAATTTGACCCCTTACTGGTTTCTTCTTATAAAGATGGCGAACCCGAGAAAAAATTATTGCTGCAGGAGAAAGCAGATTACCTGGTTTTTCAGCCGGTTTTTACCTACAAGGGTTTTGAGGTAAGAACAAATGATAAGGATGAAATCATTGTGCCCGACGGGGAAAAAGTGATGATTGTACATCGCAACAAACAGGTCGAGCAGGAATTTATAGCCAGCCTGGAATCGCTGCATTCTAATTTTATTAAACCGGAAGGCTCCTATAATCTTGTATTGAAAGGCGCCGATGTGCTGCGCAATAACTGGTTTTTTCTTTTTGTGGATGCCATGAAGGAACAGAAAGTGCCGGTTTACGGGTTTGAAGCGCTGAAAAATTTCCGCTTTAACACTGCCAAGCCGCAGACAAAAATCTATATCAGCAGCCATACAGATTGGTTTGATGCCAAGGTGGACATTCTATTTGGCGACCAGAAAGTCACCATCGCAGAAGTAAAAAAGGCCCTGTTAAACAAGCAACAGTTTGTACAATTGAACGATGGAACCCTGGGTATTTTGCCGGAAGAATGGATAAAAAAATATTCCCTGCTTTTCCGCGTGGGCGAAGGTAAACAGGAAACGCTCAAGCTTTCTCAATACCATATGAGCGTTATTGACGAACTGTATGAGAACCGGAACGAGGAAGAGCTTTTTATTCAACTGGAGGAAAAATATGACAAACTGCGCGGTTTCAAAAGCATAACGGAAGTAGCGCCGCCGGCTGGTTTGCAGGCCATCCTTCGTCCTTACCAGTCTTTTGGCTTCCAATGGCTCAATTACTTAAGCGAAGTGCGCTGGGGCGGTATCCTGGCCGATGATATGGGGCTTGGTAAAACAGTACAGGCGCTTTCCTTCCTGCAATATTACAAAGACACCCACGGTACCCTGAATGCACTGGTGGTTTGTCCTACCACACTGATGTTTAACTGGGAAAACGAGATCAAGAAATTCACCCCCCAGCTCAGCTATCATATACACCATGGCGGAGACCGCTCCCGCAACCGGGATGATATCCGGAAATACAATGTGATCATTACCACTTATGGCACCCTGCGCAGCGATATTAAACTATTCATGGAGAATGAATTTGATTATGTAACGCTCGACGAAAGCCAGGCCATAAAGAATCCCTCCAGCAAGGTGACCCGCGCCGCGGGTCTGCTAAAGGCAAAAAACCGGTTGTGCATGAGCGGTACCCCGCTACAGAACAATACCTTCGACATCTTTGCTCAAATGAATTTTTTAAACCCGGGTATGCTGGGCAGCATCGAATTCTTCAGGAATGAATTTGCCATACCCATTGATAAGTTTGGCGAGAAAGATCAGAAAGACCACCTGCGCAAATTGCTGTTCCCGTTTATATTGCGCCGCACCAAGGAACAGGTGGCCAAAGATTTGCCCGAAAAAACGGAGACCGTGCTGTTTTGTGAAATGGAAGACGCGCAGCGGAACATTTATGATGCTTACCGCAATGATTACCGCGATAAAATCCTGGGCACGATACAGGAACAGGGAATACAGAAATCACAGCTGACCATCCTGCAAGGACTTATGAAACTGCGCCAGATATGCGATTCACCGGCCATTCTCAATGAAACCGAGAAACTGGAAAATCATTCCATTAAGCTGGAAGAACTGGCCAGGGAGATCACCGAAAACATCAGCAACCACAAGGCGCTTGTATTTTCACAATTCCTGGGCATGCTGGCCCTTATCAAGGGAAAATTGAAAGAACTGGATGTAAAGTTTGAATATTTTGATGGCAGTACCTCAGCCCAGGACCGTGAAAAGGCCATCCAGAATTTCCAGAACAACGATGAATACCGCGTGTTCCTGATTTCGCTAAAGGCCGGTGGCGTGGGTCTGAACCTGACCGCGGCCGACTATGTCTATATTGTAGACCCCTGGTGGAACCCCGCAGTAGAACAGCAGGCTATAGACCGTACGCATCGTATTGGCCAGACAAAAAACATTTTTGCTTACCGCATGATATGTAAAGACACCATTGAAGACAAGATCCTGCAGCTACAGGAAAAAAAGCGATCCCTGGCAAGAGACCTTATTACCGATGATGAAGGCTTTGTAAAAAGCCTTACCAGGGCCGATGTGGAATACCTGTTCAGTTAATGGCAACAGTGACCCATGCCCAATAAAATCGTCCTTTTGTTAATTAATTGTTTTTACAGAAGATAATATTTTTCTTACGCAGGTTTATGGGCATATCGGCTTCTAACTGTTTAGCCTAATATGACTGTTAATGAAAAATTTACTCCTGCGCTTATTCGTTCCATCACTTTTTTTTATGATTACCTGTTTGCATACACTTGCACAACAGCCGGTTACGGGCATGGTCAGTGGCAGCGTATCCGATTCGTCCAGCAAACAGTTTATGAACGGCGCCACCATTGCTGTGTTTGATTTAAATGATTCCTCTGCTGCGCCAAGATATGACCAGGCCCGGGCCCGGGGAACTTTTTCCATCCGGAATATTACAGAAGGAAGGTATCGCCTGCTGGTTACATTTGAAGGATATGAAAACCTGAGCAGGCTGTTTTCCGTTACAAAACAACAACTGGTGGTTAACCTGGGTACTATTTCCATGACAAGGAAAAGCACCCTGCTCCAGGAAATTGTTATAGAAAAGCCTCCCATCAACATAAAAAAAGATACGGTTGAGTTTGACGCGGGCAGCTATAAAACCAAGCCAAATGCCGTGGCGGAAGACCTGTTTAAAAAACTGCCCGGCGTGCAGGTAGATAAAAGCGGTACTATCACGGCCCAGGGCGAGCAGGTGCAGCGGATACTGGTAGACGGGAAACGTTTTTTCTCCGATGATCCAAAACTGGCCAGCAAAAACCTGCCCCCCGATATCATTGATAAGATACAGGTGTTTGACGATTTAAGCGACCAGGGAAAATTTACAGGGTTCGATGACGGCAACCGGGTAAAAACCATCAATATCGTAACAAAAAAAGACAAGCGAAAAGGATATTTTGGCCGGGCCGCGGCCGGCGTTGGCAGCAATGAAACTTATAATAACAGCTTTAATATCCATCGCTTTAACGGCAACCAGCAAATTTCAGTACTGGGTCAGGCCAATGATGTAAACAAACAAAATTTCAGCGTGCAGGATTTACTTGGAACCTCGGGCGGTGGAGGAAGAGGCGGTGGTGGCGGTGGCGGACGGGGTGGTGGTGGCGGTGGGTCCACGGGTTCAGGTATTACCACTACCTGGGCCGGCGGACTTAATTACCGCGATAACTGGAGTCCAACCACCCAGGTATACGGAAGCTATTTTTATAACAGTCAGCATGTGAGTACCGACCAGCAAAGTTTAACACAAAATATTCTTACATCCGATTCTTCCACTTTTACCAACCAGGACAGCCGTTCCATCAGGCAAAACCAGAATCACCGGATCAATTTTAATATTGAGCAGCAGTTAGACTCAAACAATTCCTTTATTTTCCGCCCCAATATCGGTTTCCAGCACACTACTACCAATTCTTCGCAGGAAACAAAATATACCGGTGGCAGCGCAGACGGCACGCCCATTTATAACACCAAATCAAACGGCACTCAGGCCAACGACGGCAATAACGGGCAGTATGATCTCTTGTTCCGTCATAAATTCAACAAGAAATACCGCACGCTTTCGTTTGATATGAACGTGCAGAACAGCCTGAACAATGGCGTTGGCACCAATTATGCCATCAATGGTCATTTTTCCCCATCTGCGTATGCAGACACGCTCAACCAGCATATTGTTACGGGTTCAACCGGCCTTACCGTAAGCCCCACCCTGTCTTACACGGAACCCGTGGGAAAAAACCAGATACTTGAATTTAATTACAATTATTCCTATACAAAAAACGAATCGGAAAGGTATACCTATTCATTAAACCACCAGTCTGCCAAATACGACCAGTTTGACAGCCTGTACAGCAATGCTTTTGAAAACACCTATTTCTCCAACAGGCTAACGGTTAATTACCGCGTTCAGCAATCCAAATACAATTTCAGCATCGGATCGGGACTGCAGGCCCGCGATGTAAACAGTGTGAACACCACCAAAAGCACGGAGGTGAACCAGCATTATTTAAACCTTACACCCACGCTTAACTTCCAGTATCTTTTCTCAAAAACAAAAAATCTTCGTATCAATTATTCCGGTCGTACGGGTCAGCCGGGAATTAACCAGCTGCAACCCATTATCACCACCAGCGATTCAATAAATTTCTCACAAGGAAATCCAAACCTGAAGCAACAGTTTACCCATAGTCTGCGCCTGCTGTATACCAATTTTAATATAGCAACGCAACGGGTTATGTTTGCCACCATCAATGCCAGTATGATCAGCAATGATATACAGAATTCAGTTGTTTACCTGCCCAGTCCACCCAATACAAAAGGCTCTCAGCTTACCACCCCGGTGAACCTGAGCGGTACGTATAATATAAGCGGTTATTTTAATTATGGATTCCCGCTCAAAAAGCCAAAATCGAACCTGAATTTCATCACCAATGCGGCCTATGCACAAAGCCAGACGCTGGTAAACAATGTAAGCGCCTATTCAAGAAATACCACGCTGGGTGAAACCCTTTCCTGGACCACCAACCTGAAAGATAATTTCGACATGAACCTAAGCTCGGCCACTACTTATTATATAGCAAGAAACTCCTTGCAGCCGCAACAGAACCTGAACTATTATACCGAGGTTGTTTCCGCGGAACTTACTTATTATACAAAAAGCGGCTGGCTGCTGGCCACTGATTTTGATTATACCTATAACGGCAATCGGCCGGCGGGGTACAATTCAACCGTTCCTTTATTCAACCCCTCTATTGCAAAACAATTGTTCAAGAACAAACAGGGCGAAATAAGACTGTCTGTTTTTGATTTGCTGAACCAGAATGTAAGCGTAACCCGCACCATTTCTGCCAATACCATACAGGATACAAAAACAAATGTACTTACCCGTTATGCCATGCTTACGTTTACCTATAACCTGCGCAGGTTTGCCGGGCAGGGACAGCGGATGCCCGGTATGTTCAGGGGCATGCACAACGGCATGCACAATATGCCCGGCGGGTTCGATGGTGGTGGCGAAGGAGGCGGTGGAGGGGGCGGCCGGCGCGGCCGGTTCTGATAGGGCAGGAATCCCCCAATGGAGAAGGACAAACCCCTAACCGGTATTATTTAAGGGCAAAAATTTTTTTTCTTCCCTTAGCGCTTAGCTTTACAGTATGCCGGCTATAAAAAACATTATTTTTGACCTGGGCGGTGTTATCATGAACATCGATTTTAAAAAAACAGAAAAGGCCTTTGCAGACCTGGGCTTTACTGATTTTTCACAGTACATGACCCAGCATCATATAACCCCTCTTTTTTCAGCCTATGAAACAGGAGAAATAAACGATGCTGATTTTATAAAAGTCATACAGCAATTGGCTTCCGGTCCCCTGACCAGTGAACAAATCATACAGGCCTGGAATGCCCTGCTGCTGGATTTCCCCCTGGAACGCATTGCGTTATTGGAAAGGCTGCGACAGCGTTACCGTATCTTTTTACTTAGCAATACAAATGCGCTTCATTATGCCGCGTTTCAGCAAACACTGCATGCGTTAACCGGTAAGCTGCTGGAAGACATTTTTGAGAAAGCCTATTTCTCTCACGCTGTTAAATGGCGAAAACCACAGAAAGAGATTTACCAGCTGGTGCTCGACGAGAACAACCTGAATGCCGTCGAAACCCTTTTTATTGATGATACAGCAGCCAATTTCAGCGGGGCCGAGGAAGTTGGCATACAAACCTTCCACCTGCAAACACCCATGACCATGCTGGACATCCCCCTGTTTCAAAATCTATAAATTCCGAGCGGCAACCTTTGCAGGCTTATAGTAGTAATGATGAAAGCCGGGGGCAGGGATAATGGGTGCCTTACTTGATAAGATAATGAATAATTTACCCGAATTATGAACGGTGGTTAAACAAAGGCCTGCTATGGACGCGTTCCCAGGGATAGTAGGTAAAATAGTTAGCATGGTAAAAAGCAGGCAGGAATGTTGTACTACGGAACTCGGGCTGGCAAGGAACCAGACCCGGCTTCTGCAAAACGCTGCTTGAAAAACAAAAAATACTTGCAATAAATTTGAGGTGCGTGCCATACACGGAATTGTTTTTATATATTTTTGTTGGTCGTTGCTCCCGCTAACAAAGGTCGTAGGCAGGGATTAATTTTAGTAACTAAAAATAAATCAACCATGCGTGTGAGAGCTTTTTGCGTAAACATGACTTTTACGATCCACCGCCAGCGCCTATCGCTTATTAAGACAAAATGGAACCGGCTGCCTGCCATACTTTCATTGGTGTGGTGTTTTTTGGCGATGATGCCGGTGGGCTTTGCCCAGCAGCCCACGGGTGCGGATGTAGTCAATATAAAGGGTGTGGTAACGGATTCAACGGGCAACCGGCTAACCGGCGTAACCGTGCAGGCAAACGGAACAAAAAAGACCACCACCACTAATAACAACGGTGAATTTGAATTACCCGGTATACGAAAAAATACCACCCTCACCCTTTCCATGGTAGGGTTCAAAACCGTCCAGGTAAAGGCATCAGAAAAGATGACGGTCACCTTATCCGAGAGTATTACAAAACTGGATGAAGTGGTGGTAACCGGTTTTCAGAAAATTGACCGTAGAAAATTTACCGGCGCTTCCGTAACCCTTAAAGCGAACGATGTAAAGATAGATGGCGTTACCGATGTCAGCCGTATGCTGGAAGGGCGTGCCGCAGGGGTATCCGTACAAAATGTATCGGGTACTTTTGGTACTGCACCCAAACTGCGTATACGGGGTGCCACCTCTATCAACGGTGAAAACAAACCTTTGTGGGTGGTAGATGGTGTGGTACTGGAAGACATTGTGAACGTATCAAACGAGCAGCTTACCAGTGGCGATGCCAGCACCCTGCTAGGGTCCTCGGTAGCTGGTTTAAACATCAACGATATTGAAACCTTTGATATCCTAAAAGATGCCTCCGCCGCCGCCCTTTATGGCGCGCGCGCCATGAACGGGGTAATTGTAATAACCACCAAGAAAGGCAAAGCCGGCAGCAAACCGCTTATTTCCTATACCGGCAATTTTGGCGTTCAGCTAAAGCCTTCCTATACCAATTATGATGTAATGAATTCCGCAGATCAAACCTCCGTGAATGCAGAACTGGAAAGAAAGGGATTGTTGTTTTACCCGCAAATGGTAAATGCACGTAACAGCGGTATCTACGGTGAGCTGGCCAAATTGCTGCAATACCCCGATGCAAATGGAAATTTTGCTGTGCAGAACACCTCCGAAGGCCGGCAGGCATGGCTCATGAAATACGCCAATACCAATACCAACTGGTTTAACCTATTGTTTAAAAACTCGCTCACCCAACAACATTCATTGAGTATTTCCTCGGGGTCTGAAAAATCGCAATCATATTTTTCCACCAGTTATTATACTGACCCGGGATGGACGATAGCCGATAAAGTAAAAAGTTATATCATCACGGCGCGGCAAAACTATAGTGTATCCAAAAAATTGTCTTTTGGGTTTTTGGTAACGGGCAATGTGCGCCAGCAAAAAACATCCGGAACTGAGAACAGAAACTCCGACCCGCTGGCAGGTTCTTTTTCAAGAGATTTTGATATCAATCCCTTTAGTTATGCGCTCAATACCAGCCGCACGCTTCCTGCCTATAACGATGACGGCAGCTATAATTTTGCCACCAAGGATTATGCGCCTTTCAATATCCTGTACGAAGCACAGAAGAACTATACAAACCTGAATGTGCTGGATGGCAAATTACAGGGAAACCTGACCTATAAAATAACGCCTTTTCTGACCTACGATTTTCTGGGTTCTGTGCGCTATGTAAAGACTACCGAAGAACACAATGTATTGGAGGATGCCAACGAAGCCAATGCCTACCGCGTTGGCGACCCTGACCAACCCGGATATAACAGCATCCTCAATGGCAATAATCCTTTTCTTTACCAGGACCCCGCCTTGCCCTTTAACCAGGCAGTTTCCATATTGCCGCACGGCGGCTTTTATAAACGTACAGACCGCACCCTTTCCAACTATACCTTTAGGAACGGCCTGCGCTACGAGCGGAGCTTTAACGACCGGGAACACCAGCTAACGGCGCTGGTAGGACAGGAATACAGGTCTACCGACCGCCAGACCGCCAACGATGTGGGTGTGGGTTACCAGTACAACACCGGTGGAACACCGTTTGTAGATTACCGTTTTTTTAAGAAAATGGTAGAAACAAGCGGTACCTATTATGGCATGTTTCCGGAATACGACCGTGCAGTGGCATTTTATGGCAACTTACAGTATACATACAAAGACCGGTATACCGTCATGGGCACGGCGCGTACTGATGGATCCAACAGGATGGGTAGTTCTTCCAGAGCCCGCTGGTTGCCTACCTGGACCGTGGCAGGCGTATGGAATACCGACCAGGAGAATTTCATGAAAGACATGAACAAGGTGGTAATTAGCCATTTGCTGTTTAAAGCCAGCTACGGCCTGAACGCCAGCGTAGGCAACGCTCTTAACAGCACCACCATTTTAAAATCCCTGATCACCTACCGGCAGAGCCAGGGCGACCAGCAGACGGCCATCAATATACAGGACCTGCAGAATCTTGACCTGACCTGGGAAAAAAAATATGAATTAAACGTGGGTACGGATATCGGCTTTTTAAATGAACGGATAGGGCTTACCGTAGACTTTTACAGTCGAAAAAGTTTTGACCTGATCGGGCTGGTAAGAACAGCCGGAATAGGGGGAGAAGTTAACCAGTTTGCCAATTATGCCGATATGAAATCCCATGGACTGGATATCTCGCTGATGGGTAAAATAGTGGCTGAAAAAAACTGGGGGATAACAAGCACCTTTAATTTCGGGCTTAATCTTACCAATATCACCAACCTGAAAAACACCCCCAATATTCTTGATCTGATTGGTGAAGGGGGCGGCGCCCTACAGAATTACCCGGTAAGGGGTTTATTCTCGCTCCGCAACCAGGGACTCGACCCCACCTGGGGCTATCCGCTTTATGTAAATGACAGCGGAAAAGTTAGCCCCCTGAACAATTTACAAAGCCTCAACACTACTTATTTGCAATATGAGGGCCCTTCTGACCCTACCATTACCGGCGGCTGGTTTAATACTTTCCGGTACAAAGAATTTTCTCTGAACGTATTGCTAACCTACCAGGCCGGCAATAAGATACGGCTTACGCCTGTCTATGCTTCCGGCTATTCGGATTTGGATGCGCTTCCCAACGAATTCAAAAGAAGGTTTGAAATACCAGGGGATGACAAACTGACCAATATCCCCTCGGTATTAATGTATCAGCCCGCCGGTTACAACCTCCAGCAACAATCCGCTTTTCCGTATAACAACTATAACTTTTCACATGACCGTGTAGCGGACGGCGGATTTGTACGATTAAAAGCAGTGACCATTAATTACCAGGTTCCCCTGACACTGATAAATAAAATTGGGTTTAAAAGCGGGTCAGTGTCAGTGACGGGCAATAATTTGTGGCTTATCTACTCAGACAGCCGTTTACACGGACAGGATCCTGAATTCTTCAATACAGGCGGTGTGGCATTGCCGGTAAACAAACAAATCACTTTATCATTAAAAGTTGGGCTTTAACTAAAATATTATTCAGCATGAAGAACATCCTTTCAATCATATGTTTGTCTCTACTGGCTATTTTTATAAATGGATGCGCCAAAACTCTTGACAAACTACCGGATAACAGGGCCGTGATTACCAATGTAGACCAGGTAACCCAACTGCTTACATCGGCCTATCCGCACGCCTCCTATATGGCTTTTACCGAACCGTTGAGTGATAACGCCGAAGACAAGGGCGCGGCACCCGCCACCGCTGATCCTGAATCGTACCAAATCAATTCGCAAGCTTACCGGTTTGAAGACGTAACCACCGTAAAATTTGATTCGCCCGTGGCTTACTGGGACTCCTGTTATAAAGCCATTGCAGTGGCTAACCAGGCGCTGATCTATTGCAACAATGCCGATTCTGCCTCGTATTCGGCACAAAAGGGTGAAGCGCTTGTATGCAGGGCCTATGCACATTTTATGCTGGTAACCCTGTTTGCCAAAACATATGACCCCACCACCGCGGCTACAGACCCCGGAATTCCCTATGTAACAAAACCCCAGGACAATGTTTTTCAGTCTTATACCAGGGGTACCGTAGCATCGGTATACGCCAATATTGAAAACGATTTAACCCGGGGTCTTTCGCTTATCCAGGATAAGATATATGGCACCGCACCCAAGTTTCATTTCACCTTGCAGGCCGCCCACGCTTTTGCCGCCCGTTTCTATATGTTCAAACAGGATTATGCGAAAGTGATAACCCATGCAACCACGGTGTTCGGTTCTTCGGACCCCGCTACGCTTATCCGGAACCAGGTAACTAATTACGCTACCCTTCAATATGCCCAGCTGGCATTTAATTATAATCTCTCTGCAGACCCTGCTAATATCCTGCTGCAGGAAGCGCAGAGCAATTATTTTGATAATTATGCATCCTACCGGTACGGCTATGGCCAGGGCATCAACGCCAGTTTTATAAACGCCGGCAACGTTACAGGCGGAGCCCTGGGTGTTATTACCTATGGGGCCACCCCGCAGGTATTTAATTTCCCCAAATGGAGCCCCTACAATGTTGGTGATGCCAGAAATAATGTACGGTATGGCGTAGCACCCCTGTTCAGTATGGAAGAAGTGCTGATGAACAGAGCCGAAGCCTATGTGCGAACCGCCAATTCTCCCGCAGCCCTCATTGATTTAAATGCCTGGGTAAGCAGGAATATTAAGGCGTATAATCCCGCCTCCCACAATATTACAACGGCAAAAGCCATGAATTTCTATGGCTTGCCAGCCGATTCTGCCCTGATAGAAACCGCGCTGGATTTTAAACGTGTTACCTATATGCAGGAAGGATTGCGCTGGTTTGATCTCATTCGGTTAAAAAGACCCATTATACGATATGCCGGAAGTGATTTTGGAACCATTGTAGCGACCATTAACCCGGATGATAAACGGCGTGTTTTACAATTGCCGGTGGAAGCGACCCAGTACGGGGTACCATTAAATCCCCGGTAATGCCAGCAAAACCAACTATTAAATCATTCAAACCAGTAAAGATGAAAATAATCTTAAAAATAACGGTCGCTTTGTTGGTGGCTATTGTGGTGATGGGTTCCTGTAAAAAGGAAGATTTTACACCGCTTACGGTGGCACCCACAGGGTTAGGCGGCGATACCTGGACAAAGGATGCCATTGATAAATTTATCTACGACAGCCTCACGGTTCCCTATAATGTGGCCGTCAATTACCGGTGGCTACCCGGTCAGTTGGATTTTCCAAGTGATATTACTCCGCCGGATCTGGACAGGGTGGTGCCCATGTTGCAGGGCCTGCTGAACGTAGCCTATGCGCCCTATAATCAGCAAACAGGTAACACCGCATTCCTGAGACGCTATCTGCCAAAAACGCTGGAGATGGCCGGAAGTGCCGAATACCTGCCAAACGGCACCAAACTGCTGGGCCAGGCGGAAGGCGGTACCGCGATGCTATTATACGAAGCAAATATCTACAGCCGATTAAAAAAAGATTCCAACACGTTTAAGCAAACCATGCATACTATGCACCACGAGTTTGGGCATATACTGAACCAGAATGTGGCCTATCCCGTTTCATTTAAAACAATTTCCACAGGCTATACCGGTAACTGGTACAATGTGCCCGATGCAACTGCCCGGCAAAATGGGTTTATTACACAATATGCGCAGGCTGGCCCCGACGAGGATTTTGTTGAAATGGTCAGCAGCATGCTGGCCGGCGGCGAAAACGGCCCCAGCGGGGGTTATGATGAATACGAGCAGTTGCTGACCCAGGCGGGATCCACCACTTCCACCGGTTATAAAACCATAAAGGCCAAAGAAGCAGTGGTAGTGGATTATTTCCAGCGGGTATGGAAAATAGATTTTTACGCGCTGCGAGCCAAATGCCGCAATGCATTTGTAAATTATTTGCAATAAACCAAACACAAACTGGTATGAAAAAATTATCAATATATATACTTGCGGCGGCCATCCTGGTTACAACAGGGTGCAAAAAAACATACGATGATACCGTTGGTGGCAAAACAGCCGATGAAAGAATAGCCGCGGCCATGGCAGCCTACCAGACCAAGCTTACCAAGGCCCCTTATGGCTGGATAATGACGGAAAGCACTACCGGTACCGCTTATAACCAGGGTGTGAGCCAAACAGGGCCGGTAGCCACCTTTTCTTATTTTATGGAATTTACCGACAGCAATAAGGTAACCATGTTCTCTGATTTTGATACCTCGATGGCTGCTACATCAAAAACATCCGATTTCCGTGTTAAATCACTACAGAGACCCGCGCTGATCTTTGATACCTACAGCTATATCCATGTTCCCTGCGACCCCCTGCCCACGGTTTCCAAGAGTCCCTACGGTGTAGGTTATGGCTGGGGCACCGATTTTGAATTTTCTTTTGCCGATAATATAGACCCTTCCCAGTTGGGCGATACGATTCTCCTGACCGGTAATTTGAATAGCGCCAATGCCGTTCTGGTAAAAGCTACCAAGACGCAACGGGATGCTTACTATGCCGGACAATTGAAAAGCACCATGCTGGCATGGGGCAATATTTTAAATTATTTTAAACTGGTATCCGGCGCCGCCACCCCGTTTGAACTGACTCCCGGACTGGGAGGCGCCAAATCAATTGATATCAACTGGATAGACGCCGGCAATTTAAAATCAGCGGCAAGCAGCGTGTATTTCACTGCTACCAGCGTTAACCTGGTAACGCCGGTTAAAATTGGCACTCAAACCATCAGCAATTTTAATAATATTGTCTGGGATGCGGGAACCGCTACCATTAACACTTCTATTAACGGCAGCATTGCCGCAACCATTACCGGTAGCATTGCGCCCCTGAAAAACGATCTGGCTGCTCCGTATACCTGGTGGAAAGGTTCCGTTAATTCAGGAAGTTATTATTATTCATACAACGGCTATCATGTAAACGGGGTGGATGATTTTTATGGGGTTACCAGGCTGGTCAAATGGTGGTATATGCTATTCTGGGCCAAGTACAGAGCTAGTGGATCAACTTTTTATGATGCCAATGCCGGCGTGGTAAACGGTTCGCTTATCGGACTGGCCACCTTTTCGCCCAATCCACCGCCCGCAACGTCTGCCACTATCACCACTTTTACTTCCGATGGCAGGATAATATTTAAGATCCTGGGTACTTTTGGCTCGGCTACATCCATTTTAAATACCACGGTGAGGGTACAAACCCTCGATGCCAGTGGCTATTACCTGATTTTAAAGGAAGATGGTAAATCCTACGATATGGTAGTTGCATCTGATGCAAAAGCATGGCTGACCTGGAGTCCCTGGTGGAATCAATAATGGCCGCTCATTAGAATAAATTTAATTTTATGGCCGGTTCTTGCCGGCCATTTTTGCGCTCAATAGCAAGGATTCGGTGAACACATCCGGCAGGAAAGAAGAGCTTGAAGGGGCTGTACCCACCTGGGCTAGGAACAGCCCGAACCAGACCGTACCTGTTATATCACTTATCTTCATCATATTATTACTTTACCTCTTCAAAGTCAATATAGTCTCCGGCCCTGGCCGCTTTTTTTTGTTCCTGTACCGGGGGAGGTTGGCTGGTATGGCCGTTTTGCGGATGATTGCTGGCCTGGTCCTGCATATGCTGCTGCATATCGCTAAACTGGCGTCGTATTTTATGGGTAGCCCGTATAATGGGCAAAATCAGTACAAAAACCAGTTTATAGATAATATAGGCTAAAAGCGCAAAAAGTATAAAACGTATTATCATAACGGTGTAAATGTACAAAATCTAACAGCCGACGGCTGTTAATGTTTATGAAAGGAGACTGTTTTTTACACGAGCAGTTATTACTCTCCTGACCCACTAAAAGCTTTTTTTCCCTGCCGCCGATTTGGTTTAAATCATTTTATTGCCGTACATTTGT
Organism: Bacteroidota bacterium; assembly: GCA_040007355.1. Classification (GTDB taxonomy): domain Bacteria; phylum Bacteroidota; class Bacteroidia; order Chitinophagales; family Chitinophagaceae; genus JACMLD01. The sequence goes on from JBDTVE010000113.1 coordinate 24,723, forward strand.
TTCGGACAAAGAATCAGCGAAGGGAACGGTAACGTTCCCTTCTCCTTTATAGCAATGGCAAGCGAAACCCAAATACAGGTAATTACAGGCATGCTGCAGGAACTGCTGCAACCGGACCCGGACTGTTTTCTGGTGGACATATGGATTAAACCCACCAATAATATACGGGTGGCGCTGGACGCCGACAATGGATTGGCAATTGAAAAATGCGTATCCATTAACAGGCGACTGTATAAGCAAATTGAAGAAGCAGCGCTTTATCCCGATGGCAATTTTTCACTGGAAGTATCATCGCCCGGGCTGGATGAGCCGCTAAAAATGCACCGGCAATACATAAAGAATATCAGCAGGCCGGTGGAAGTGCTGCTGCAGGACGGGGGTTCAGTGGCAGGCGTGCTGACCGCGGTTAATGAAAGCGGTATTGAGATTGCGGAAACAATAGGAAAAAACAAGAAGAAAGAAGTGGTGCAACACAACATCCCATTTATTAATATTAAATCAACAAAAATTCAAATCAAATTTTAGCCAGGGCAGCCAGTAAAAGCAGTTGTAAAACGGCGCAAAAACCGGTAACCGGGCTTCTAAATCCAGGAACATGGCAAGCATTAACTTAATTGAGGCTTTTCAGGAATTCAAAGACGCGGAAAACATAGACCGCCCTACTATGATGAAAGTAGTAGAAGACGTATTTAAGACCCTGCTGCGTAAAAAATACGGAAGCGATGATAATTTTGACGTAATTGTAAACGCCGAAAAAGGCGATTTGGAAATTATGCGTCGTCGTATGATAGTGAATGACGGAGAAGTAAATGACCCCCTGGCGGAAATTGCCTATAAAGATGCTGCTAAGATTGAACCCGATTTTGAAGTAGGCGAAGAACTATATGAAGGAATTGATATTATGGATTTTGGCCGCCGGGCCATTCTTGCCGCAAAACAGACACTGGCAAGCCGTATCGGCGATTTAAAAAAGAACGTACTGGTTAAAAAATACCACGATCGTGTTGGTGATATCATCAGCGCCGAGGTATACCAGGTATGGAAAAAAGAAATCCTTTTATTGGATGAAGACGGCAATGAACTGATATTGCCCAAGAGCGAACAAATTCCGCAGGACTATTTTAAAAAAGGGGAAAGCATTCGCGCGGTTGTAAGAAGGGTGGATTTAAAAAATAATAGTCCGGTAATTATTTTATCAAGGACAAGCCCGGAATTTTTGGCTAAGTTGCTTGAAATTGAAGTGCCCGAGATTTTTGACGGCCTGATTGTTATCAAGAAAATAGTGCGCGACCCCGGTGAAAGAGCCAAAGTGGCCGTAGAGTCTTTTGACGATAGGATAGACCCGGTAGGCGCCTGTGTGGGTATGAAAGGCAGCCGTATACATGGCATCGTACGCGAATTAAAAAATGAAAATATAGACGTTATTAATTGGACGGCCAACACGCAATTGCTGATACAACGCTCGCTTACGCCCGCTAAAATTACCAGCATGAACCTGAACAATGAAAACATGCAGGCCGATGTATACCTGAAACCCGACCAGGTTTCACTGGCCATTGGCAGGAAGGGAGTGAATATTAAATTGGCGCAGGAATTGACTGGTTACAGCATTGATGTTTTTCGTGACAATGAAGGCGAAGTGGAGGAATTTGATATTGACCTGGAAGAATTCAGCGATGAAATAGAAACTTGGATTATTGATGAACTGAAACGCATTGGCTGCGATACCGCCCGGAGCGTGCTTGATTTAACCGCAGAGGAACTGGAAAGAAGAACAGACCTGGAAAGGGAAACCATTGATGATGTAAGAAAGGTGCTGGAAAATGAATTTAAAAAAGAGTAGTGCGCGCAGGCGCTTTATTAATGTAATTTTACAACTTTTCCAAAGGGATGCAAGACTTCGGGAAAGGGACGGAACACAAATCATATTTATTTAAAATACTGAATGTCAGAAACAACAACACCACGATTAATGGCTGCTGCCAAAGAGTTTAATATCGGTAAGGATACCCTTATTGAGTTTCTCTCTGGCAAAGGGTTTAGCAAAGATGATCTGAAGCCCACTTCCAAGCTTTCGGAAGATATGTATCGTTCCCTGCAACAGGAATTCCAGGGCGACAAAGTAGCTAAGATAAAAAGTGATCAGATAGATTTGCCCAAGGGCAGTGGTACGGATACGCGTCGGAAAAAAGATGAAGAAGAAATTCTTTTTAAAAAGGAGCCCGCTACCCATAAAAAACCCGTTGAAGAGGTTAAACAGCCCGAGCCCGTAGTACCGGAACCTGTAATAGTCCCCCCGCCGGTAGTACATAAGATAGAAGAAAAAGCGCCCGAGATAAGCAAAGTGGAAGCACCAGAAATTGAAGGGCCGAAAGTGCTGGATAAAATTGATCTCTCCACCATAGATTCATCTACCCGGCCTAAAAAAAGCACCCGCAAAAAAGAAGAAAGGAAAGCGGAAGAGCCCATTGTCACAAAAACGGCGGCTGCCGCCCGGGAAACCGTAGTAGCCGATAAGCCCGCCATCCAACCAGTGGCCGATGAAAAAGCGCCTCCTGTAGTTGAGCACAAAACAGCGGAAGCGGAAACCGCAGCGCCCGCCGATGAAACACAGGCGCCGGTTATAGAAAACATAAGAGCAGAAAAACTGGAGGGCCCAAAGATTTTTGGTAAGATTGAATTGCCGGTAGACAGCGATACCCGGCCAAAACCCAACGAGGAAAAACGCAAACGCAAACGCATCCCCATAGATAAAAAAGGCGAGCCCTTTGTTGCACGGCACCAACCGGGCCAGGCCGGTCAGTCTTCTACCAGTCAGCCTACCAGAAGACCGGGCCAGCTGGGCATTATAAAAAGAGATCCATCGGCAGGGCCCATTACGCCGGGACGCGGTGGTACCAGCGCAGGCGGCGGTTTTAGAAGAGGTAATGCGCCGCAAAGAGGCGGGGTTGCAGCCAGGCGCGAAGTAAAGGAAATTGATAAAAAAGAGATCCAGGATAAGATACGGGAAACACAGGCAAAACTGGCCGGCGCCGGCGGACGTGGTAAGAGCTTGAAGGCAAAATACCGCAGGGAAAAACGCCAGGAAAACTCCGATCAGAGCCCGGAAGACATGCAGGATAATAAACTGCAGTTAACGGAATTCATCAGCGTGAGCGAATTGGCTAACCTGATGGATGTGAGCTATGCCGATGTGATTGGCAAATGTATGGGGCTTGGTTTAATGGTGTCCATTAACCAACGGCTGGAAGCCGATGTTATTGAGCTCGTGGCGGGTGAGTTTGGCTATGATGTGGAGTTTATAGATATGGACAAACAGGCCGAAATGGATGAAGAAGAGGAACAGGATGAACCCGAAGAACTGAAACCAAGGGCACCCATTGTTACCATCATGGGCCATGTAGACCATGGTAAAACTTCTCTACTGGATTATATTCGTAGCGCCAACGTAGTAGCCGGCGAAGCAGGCGGTATTACCCAGCACATAGGCGCTTATGAGGTAACCCTGCAGAACGGAAAGAAAATAGCATTCCTGGATACACCCGGTCACGAGGCCTTTACGGCGATGCGTGCACGCGGTGCCAAAGTAACGGATATTGCCATTATTGTAGTGGCGGCGGATGATGCGGTGATGCCGCAAACAAAGGAAGCCATCAGCCACGCGCAGGCGGCCAACGTACCCATGATATTTGCGGTAAATAAAATTGATAGAGATGGCGCCAATCCTAAAAAAATATACGAGCAGCTGGCCAGCATGAATATACTGGTGGAAGAATGGGGAGGAAAATTTCAGAGCCAGGAACTGAGCGCCAAACAGGGTCTTAACGTAGACCTGCTACTGGAAAAAGTGTTGCTGGAGGCTGAATTACTGGAATTGAAAGCAAACCCCGATAAAGAAGCTTCGGGTACCATTATTGAAGCTTCCCTGGATAAGGGTCGAGGTTATGTAGCCACGCTGCTAGTTCAAAATGGAACCCTGCGCCAGGGAGATCTAATGGTGAGTGGTCAGAATTACGGTCGTATAAAAGCCATGACCAATGAACGCAACCAGCGTGTAGACATTGCACCACCTTCAACACCCGTTCAGATACTTGGTTTAAACGGGGCGCCACAGGCGGGGGAAAAGTTTAAGGTTTACCAAGATGAGGGTGAAGCCAAGGAAATAGCCAATAAACGTGCACAGATTCTGCGTGAACAGGGCATCCGCACCAAGAAACATATTACCCTGGATGAAATTGGCCGCCGTTTGGCCCTGGGCAATTTCAAACAGTTGAACCTTATTATAAAAGGAGACGTGGATGGTTCCGTAGAAGCATTGAGCGATTCATTGCAGAAACTATCTACAGACGAAGTAGCCATCAGCGTAGTACATAAGGGCGTGGGCGCCATTACGGAAAACGATGTATTGCTGGCCGCAGCTTCTGATGCGGTGATCGTGGGCTTTAACTGCCGTCCTTCTTTGCAGGCTGCAAGACTGGCCGACAACGAAGGAGTGGAAATCAAGACCTATTCCATCATCTACAACGCCATTGAAGAGATTAAGAGCGCTATGGAAGGGATGCTGGAGCCCAAGATACAGGAGAAAATACTGGCAAACGTGGAAGTTAGAGAAGTGTATAAATTTGATAAGGCAACCGTAGCGGGCTGTTTTGTAATGGATGGAAAGATTACCCGCAATGCACGCGTGCGCATAATCCGCGATGGCATTGTTGAGTATCCAAAAGGCGAAGGCGCCAGCGCAGAACTGGCAAGCCTGAAAAGATTTAAAGACGATGTAAAAGACGTGCCCTCCGGCATGGAATGCGGGTTAACCATTAAGAATTTTAACGATCTTAAAGTAGGTGATATAGTGGAAGCTTTTGAGGAAGAGGAAGTAAAAAGAACATTGTAATTTTTAAGTGCAGGGTGCCCGGCTCCCTGTGGCAAAATAAGAACCAGATCCTGGAATCAGGACCCTGAACAAACTTTTGTTAAAAGGGCCATCTACCCGCATCTTTCACGCCGGGACTGAATATTTTTGAGGAATCCAGAACCACCAGAGTATGAAGCAAGTTTTTATTGTAGTTATTTTCTCCTGTAGCGCCGCCTTTGCTGCATTGGCCCAGCCGCAAAAGGTGGTGGCGGATAAGGTGGTGGCTATTGTAGGTGATAAGATCGTTCTGAAATCAGAGATTACAAACGAGATACTGGATCGCCAGCGGCGCAATGAAGCCATACCGGAAGATGCGGAATGCGCTGTAATGGAGCAGGCCCTCACGCTCAAAGCCCTGGTATTGCAGGCAGAAAAAGATTCGCTTACGGTTAGCGAAGATGAACTGGAATCACTGCTCGACAACCAGGTCCGGGGTTTTATACAGATGTATGGTACAAAAGAGGCCCTCGAGCAGATTGCCGGCCGAACCGTGTACCAGATAAAAGAAGATTTCAGGGTATCTTTTAAAGAAAGAAAACTGGCGGAACAAATGCGGAACAAGATTGTGGATGGCGTTAAAATAACACCCATGGAGGTGAAAGCCTTTTTTGAAAAGATCCCAAAAGATAAGCTGGAATACCTGGAAAGCCAGGTAGAAATCGGCCAGATTTTGATCTATCCCAAACCCAGCCGCGATCTGGATAAAGATGCTATAGACCAATTAAACGATTTCAAAAGCCAGGTAGAATCGGGCACGCGTAAATTTGAGACCCTGGCAAGCCTCTATACCATGGACCCGGGCAGTAAAAATGCCGGCGGTATAATGAATATCAACCGTACGGAAAAGAACCTGGATCCCACTTTTATGCAGGCGGCGTTCAGGTTAAAAGAAGGTCAGATCTCACCGGTCATAAAATCAAAATTTGGTTATCATATTATACAAATGGTAAACCGCGCAGGCGATGACGCTACCATTCGGCATATCCTGTTGATTCCCCAGATTACCGATGATGAAATAAAAATTACAGAATCAAAACTGGATTCTGTGCGGGCAAAGTTAATTGCCGGTACCATGAGTTTCGGTGAAGCCGTAAGCAGGTATAGCGAAGACGATGTTTCCAAATATACCGCAGGCTATGTGCAATGCCAGAACGGTACTTTTTGTACCATTGATCAGCTCGATAAAGACCTGGTGAAATTATTACCCCAGTTAAAAGTGGGTGAATATTCACACCCCGTAACATTTACCGATGAGCGGGGCAAAAAAAGCGTTCGGATTGTTTACCTGAAATCACGCTCCGAACCGCATATTGAGAACCTGAAAGACGATTACAACCGCGAAGCGCAACGTGCGCTGGAAGAGAAGAAAGGAGCGGCCCTGGAGAAATGGTTCAATTCAAAAATTGCAACGTATTATATCATGATTGACGACGATTATAAAAACTGCGCACTATTGCAAAAATGGATGCAGAATGCATCAAGCGCAGCAAGGTAAGGGTTAACACTTATCAATGTTTAAATATAATACAGGCACTGATTTTTCAGTGCTTTTTTGATTACATTTATTACCAGTTACCTGTAATACTTTACGGGTATTTCAGTTGTTATGCAAGGATACCCTTGTGTTGGCTAGCAGTGTTTGGCATGCAGATTTTAACAGGTAATATATGCATAGTATTATAGCGGAAGTGAATACGCCTGAAATTAATCATCTCCCTTCACAGGTATGTACCGCAATAACTGATTCAACAGGCAATGTTTTATTTGTTGATGAGACCCTGTTACGTACGCTCGGCGTATCCCGCGAAGCCTTATTTAGCCAGCCATTTTTTTCGTTTTTTTCGGAAAAAGATTTTGAAGTGCCCACGGCCGGTTTTGAATCCCTTTTTAAGGGTAATACTTTTAAATGCCGGACCGTTTTCTATCCTCCAAAAAAAGAACCCTTGTCTTTAAGCTGGACAGTAACCAATATGTATACGCAGGAAGGTCATGGCGGCAAGGGGCTGCAATGGATTGGTATAAAGACAGGCGCCAGCGGAATCAGCCCCGCTGTTTCCGCGGTTGACATGTACGCATCTTTGTTTAATGAGAGCCCGCAACCCATGTGGATGTATGATAAGGCAACCCTGCGGTTCCTGGATGTAAATGAAGCAGCCATTACGCATTATGGCTATTCAAAAATAGAATTCCTGCAAATGACCATCGCGGATATACGCCCCGAAAAGGAACGGAAAAACCTGCAGCACCATCTCTATTCACTCAAACCCGTAAAGGTTACCGATAAAACAATCTGGATACACCAGAAAAAAGACGGCACCCTGATGTACGCCGAAGTACAATCGTACAATTTCTTTTATTTTGGTACACCTGCAAGGCTTGTAATAGTAAACGATGTAACACAAAAAGAAAAAATACAGGAAATATTAAGGGAAAGCGAGGCTCGTTTCCGCAATATGGCCGACAATGCACCCGTCATGATATGGGTGAGCAATGAAAATGATAAAACAACGTATGTAAATAAATACTGGACCGATTTTACCGGCATCAGCGCCGCTGAAGCCTGGGGTGATGGGTGGAACAAAGTCATACATCCCAACGATACCCATATAGGCGTTGGCGAATACCGCAAGGGATTGCAGGAGAAAAAATCGGTGTCTTTAATGTACCGGTTAAAATACCGTACCGGCGAGTACCGCTGGGTGCTGGACAGATCCGTACCCCGTTTTCTGGACGACAGCACCTTTCTGGGATATATCGGTTCACTGGTTGATATCCATGATCATAAACTGGCAGAAGAAAAAATACGTTTCCAGGCAGGGCTTATTGAAAGCGCTTCGGATATTATTATTTCCACCGATACCGATTTTAATGTAATAACCTGGAACAAAAGAGCCGAGGAAATATATGGGGTAAGTGCAAAAGACGCTATAACAAAAAATATTTATCATTTATTGTCTCCTGAGTTTCCGTACGATACCCCGGAGGAGTCATTAAAAAAACTCAAAGAAAAAGGCATTTGGCAGGGGGAAGTTGTGTACCAAAAGCACAATGGAGAACGGGTACATTTATTATGCATGGTCTCTGCCCTGAAAGATGCAAACAGTCAGGTAAACGGGTATATTTCGGTCAGTCGGGATATTTCAGAAAAAATAATTGCAGCGGAAGCGGTCCGGAAGAATGAACTAAAATTCAAAGCCATCCTGCAAAACCTCATCGACGTGGTATTTGTAATGGACAGGCAACAAATGATTAAATATGTTACCCCATCGGTAACTGCCATTCTGGGGTATGAAGAAGACGAGTTAACAGGTAAGAACGGTTTCGACCTGATTCACCCGGAAGACCTGCAGCGATCCCAAAAACTGTTTGAAGAACTGCTTGCCAATCCTGCTTCAACCATTATTACGGACGTCCGTATCAGGAACAAACAAAATGTCTGGAGCTGGGTAGAATCCAAAAGCATCAATAAATTTTCTGATGGAGCAATAGACGGTATTATTGTCAGCCTGCATGATATTTCAGAACGCAAGCAATCCGAGCAGCAGCTGCAGTCTTATTCAGGGCATATCACCAATATCCTCAACAGTATCACCGATGGCTTTATTGCGCTTGACCACAAGTTTAATATTTTATGGTGGAACCCGATAGCGGAACAGTTAACCGGTATTCGGGATGTGGACGTACTCGGGAAAAATTTATGGCAGGCAATCCCAGAACTTAAAAAAGTAAAAAAACTGGCCCGCTACCAGCATTCGATCAAAGCAAAAAAAAGTTTTGCTTTTGAGCTTTATATTAACAAACTGAAAGCCTATTTTGATATTGGCGCCTATCCTTCGCAGCAGGGGCTGTTTATTTATTTTAAAGATATAACGCATCGTAAAAACCAGCAGATGCTGCTTTCGCTGGAGAAAGAAGTGCTGGAGCTGAACATCAATCCTGAGGCATCTTTAAAAAGCACGGTTGACTATTTTCTTTCCGGCATGGAAAAATTCAATACCGGTTTAATATGTTCTGTGTTATTGCTGGATGAAGATGGCAAATCAATACGACACCTGTCTTCACCTTCATTACCCGCTGGATTTATAAAAAAAATAAACGGGCTGGAAATAGGCCCGGCCTCGGGCTCCTGCGGCACCGCTATATTCCTGCGCAAAACAGTTATTGTATCAGACATAAAACACGACCCGCTTTGGCTGGATTATAAACATATTGCCGCTAAGTACAAGCTTGCTGCCTGCTGGGCCTTTCCAATTGTAACCTCGTCCAATAAGATACTGGGTTCTTTTGCCGGATACTACCTGGAAAAACAATCCCCCACAGACGAACAGGTGGAACTGTTCAAACGCGTTGCCTCGCTGATGGGTGTAATAATAGAAAACAAACAGGCAGAACAAAAAATAAATATCAGCAACGAACGCTATATGCTGGCCACAAAGGCCACCAATGATGCCATCTGGGACTATGATATAAAAAACAAACGCCTGTACTGGGGAGAAAGCTTTTATTCCATTTTTGGATATACGGCCGGTGCACATTCCGGCAAACACGGGTTTTGGGAGAGTAAAATCCACCCCAAGGATAAAGAAAAGACAAAAAAACTGTATAGCAGCGCCATTAAGAACAAGGAAAGAGGGGTGGTTTATTTTGAATACTGGTTCCAGAAGGCAGATGCCAGCTATGTACTGGTGGCAGACAGGGCCTTTATTATCTGGGATGCGGAAGGAAATGCGGTTCGGTTTGTGGGCGCCATGCAGGATATCACGGATCGTAAAAAGCTGGAAGGCCAGTTGCTGACCCAGGAGATAAACCGGCAGAAAAGCATTGCACAGGCCGTGGTGGATGCCCAGGAAAAAGAAAGGGCTGAAATTGGAAAAGAACTGCATGACAATGTAAACCAGATACTTTCAACCGCCAAGCTTTACCTGGAACTGGCAAAAACGGATACCATCCAAAAAGATGCACTTATTAAAAGAAGCGCCGACAGCATTTTTACCGCCATTAATGAAATAAGACATATTTCCAAGGCCCTGGTTCCCCCCAGCGTGAAAGACCTGGGGCTAATTGAGTCTGTCAATGACTTGGTGGAGTCGTTGCAGATGACCAATACGCTGCAGGTTCAGTTTACACACAGCGGTGATTTTGATAAAATAATCAATGATAAACAAAAGCTGATGTTGTTCCGGATTATACAGGAACAGGTCAGTAATGTGCTGAAACACGCGGCGGCTACCCGTATCCTTATCGATCTGAAATTGAACGGAAAACTTATTAACCTTTCAATTGTTGATAACGGGAAGGGGTTTGAACTGGAAAAAGTAAAATACAAGAAAGGCGTGGGTTTGTCGAATATTGAAAGCAGGGCCCATCTTTTTAATGGGGAAGTCATTATTACCACCGCACCGGAAAAAGGCTGTAAACTATTTATCCAGGTACCAATTCATAATATTTAAAAAAATCGTAGTATGGAAAAAATTACCATTTTAATTGCAGATGATCACAAACTTATACGTGAAACGTGGACGTATATTCTTAACAGCGACGAACGTTTTGAAGTAGTAGCAGAATGCGGAGATGCCGAACAGGCCGTGGAACTGGCAAAAGAATTATCGCCCAACATCATTTTAATGGATATCAATATGGCTCCGTTTAACGGGTTCGAGGCAACGGAACAAATCCGTAAGGTATCGCCCGATTCCAAAGTAATCGGCGTGTCTATGCATTCACAGCCGGCCTATGCAAAAAAGATGCTCCAGGTGGGTGCCAGGGGCTATGTTACCAAGAATTCTTCCAAAGAAGAGATGTTCAATGCCATTACCGAAGTTAATAACGGGCATAAATATGTTTGCGACGAGATTAAAACAATAATTTCTGACCAGTTATTAGATGATAACCACGATACGCCCAGTATTAATTCCCTTACTGAACGGGAGATGCAGATCATCCACCATATCCGCGAAGGGCATTCTTCAAAAGAAATTGCCACCCAGCTGGATATTTCTCTGAAAACAGTGGAGGTGCATCGCCATAATATACTTAAAAAGTTAAAACTCAAAAACTCAGCCTCGCTTGTTAACTTTATTAACAGCTCTGCCGGCTATGTATAATAACAAATGGCCAGGCTGGCATTAATTAGGTTTTTTATCTGGTAAACTCGGCTTACTTTTGCGCCTCATTTCCTACCATGAGTGATGCTATTAAACATGAATGCGGCTTGGCCTTCATTCGTTTGCGTAAGCCCCTTCCGTATTACCAGCAGCAATATGGATCTGTTTTATACGGTCTTAATAAGTTGTACCTGCTGATGGAAAAGCAGCACAACCGGGGGCAGGACGGGGCCGGTATAGCAGCTGTAAAGCTGAATGTGGAGCCGGGTTACCCTTTTCTTCATCGCATACGCAGTATTGCCCCACAGTCGATAGCCGATATTTTCCGACAGGTTTCTGAAGAAATTACAGACCTTGAAAAATACCAGCCCGATATCAGGAAACATCCCGGGCTGCTAAAAGGGCATGTGCGCTTCCTCGGTGAATTGCTGCTGGGTCACCTTCGGTATGGAACCCAGGGCAGGAACAATGCGGATTTCTGTCACCCTTTTATCAAAAGAAACACCATTCCCGTACGTAACCTGGCCCTCGCCGGGAATTTTAATTTAGTAAATACCGAAGAGCTCTTTTCACTGGTAAATATTGAACCTGGCGAGTTTCAGAAACAAAGTGACCTGGCCGCCATGATGGAAGTGGTGCATCATTTTATGGTGAAAGAAGACGAACAGGACCCCGGTCACCTGGATATTGTAAATGTATTAAAGAAAGCGACCAGGCTGTTTGACGGAGGATATCATATCTGCGGTTTAATTGGCAATGGGGATGCGTTTGTGATGCGGGATGAACACGGGATCCGCCCCTCCTATTATTATATCAGTAATGACCTTATTGTTGCAGCCTCCGAAAGGGCCGCCATCCGCACCACTTTTAATGTGGGTGAAAACGAAGTGCAGGAATTAATGCCCGGACAGGCGCTGATAGTACGCGCAAACGGCCATTACAGTATAGAACAGATACTTCCACCGAAAGAAAGAAGGGCCTGTAGTTTTGAACGTATTTATTTTTCACGTGGCAACGATGAGAAAATTTACCGCGAACGCAGTACACTTGGTTATAATTTAAGCGATGCCGTGCTGAACGCCATCGACCATGATCTGAAAAATACCATCTTTTCCTTTATTCCCAACACCGCAGAAACCGCCTTTTACGGCCTGCTGAAAGGTATGGAAGACTACCTGAATAAAATAAAAGTGCAGCGCATACTGTCCTGGGGAAAAAACTACGACGATGAAAAGCTGGCTGAAATGATAAACCGGCGTATACGGGTTGAAAAGATTGCCATCAAGGATGTAAAAATGCGCACTTTTATTACGGAAGATGCCAACCGCAATGAAATGGTACAGCACGTGTATGATATTACCTACGGCACGTTGCGTAAAAACGAAGACGCCCTGGTGGTCATCGATGACTCCATTGTAAGGGGCACCACGCTTAAGGAAAGCATTGTCCGGATGCTGTCGAGACTGCAACCCAAAAAAATCATCGTGGTTTCATCGGCGCCGCAGATACGTTACCCCGATTGTTATGGCATAGACATGAGCAAGCTGGGTGATTTTATTGCGTTCCGCGCGGCTATGGAACTGTTAAAAGAACACGATAAAGAAGATCTCCTGGAAGAACTATACCAGCGTTGCCTGGAACTGGCAAGAACAGGCCTCCTGCATACTGAAAATGTGGTGCGCCAAATTTATAAACCCTTTACCACCGAAGAAATTTCCAATAAGATTGCACAGCTGATTACACCGGAAGGTCTAGATATACCCGTGCAGGTTATCTACCAGAAAATTGAATCACTGCACCAAGCCTGCCCTACCAATACTGGCGACTGGTATTTTACCGGTAATTATCCAACACCCGGTGGCAACCGCGTAGTAAACAAAGCGTTTATTAATTACGTAGAAAAGAAAAATGTAAGAGGCTATTGAATATCCGATATATTTTCCCGGATTGGGAAAGAATGGAGGATTCTTCATATCTATTCAGTATCTTAGCTCAACCGTTTTTTAAACTAATTGTCCTTTTGCAAAACCATTTTAAAACAGGCCTGTTTTATTTCCAGCAAGCATTGGGCATTTCTGTGTAAAAACGGTTGCCCTTTGTCTATTTTACCTATGAAATTTCTTTTCCTGGTACGACATGCCAAAAGCAGCTGGAACGATGCTGCAATGGCAGATTTTGACCGCCCTTTAAATGCCCGCGGAATAAGAGATGCGGCAGAAATGGGTCGGCGTCTATTGGTACGCGTGAGCAATATAGATGCATTTGTTTGCAGCCCGGCGCAGCGCGCAAGAACCACGGCGGAAAAGTTTTCCGAGACATTTGGAAAAGATAAAAATGAGATAGTGTTTGAAAAGGGGTTATACCTGGCGCCTGAATCTTTTTTTAACCAGCTGATCTGTAAATTTGACAACCATCTCCACTCGGTTGCGCTTTTCTCACACAATCCCGGCATCACTTATTTTGCCAATACACTTACCACAGCAATACAAACAGACAATATACCTACCAGCGGCATCTTTGCCGTTAAAGCCCTTACCGATAACTGGGAGCATTTTCTAACGGCTGAAAAGGAATTTCTTTTTTACGACTACCCAAAACGGGAGCGCTAACGCTGCCGGGCACCGCTTTTTTATTGTCCACTGACCGGCGTTTTATTTAATGCCGCCAGCAAGCTCATGATTGCCCCTTCCAGGCCATCGTCGCCCACAAACTGTAACCCGGGTGGTAACAGACCGGCTGTTTGTTCTGTCAGTAAAGACAAATTGAAGTCCTTTTGAACAGCGGCACATACGTAATTTTTATCCGCCAGGTAGGCAGCCAGGTATTCCTGCTCAGCTTGACCGGGAGTAGGTATCAAAATACATTTTTTACCCAGGGGCATTAGGTCCATCAGCGTGCTGTAACCCGAACGGCAAATGATAAGGGCCGACTCGTTTATTACCTGTTCCAATGCTGAACCGAAAAGATAATTGTGTACCGTTAACAATCCCGCAGAAGGGATAATTCCGGTTGCCATTGGTAAACCCCTTACCAAAACAGCAGGGTATGCATAGGTTGACAGTTGGCGCAGCAACAGTTCTTCCAGTATACTTCTTTGCGGTTCCGGCCCAGACAATAAGACAAGCAATTTATTGGTAACCGGTACGGCCTGTTTTTTTACTGCCGATAACAAACCCGTATACCGGATACCGGTGAGCGGTTTTTTTATTGGATGCGATAGTTCACCGCCAAGGTTCTCCCGCCCTTCCAGGTCTGGTACCCAGCAATCATTAAACCGGTTGATAAAAGAATAATTTATTATTCTTACCAGCGCATCTGCAAACCTTCCCAATGATGTTTTTATCTGTAGCTGGTGTGTAATAAAAACAGTGGTAACATGGCTATTGTATAAACCAAACCTGTTATCCGAAATCACCGCATCTAAGGGTTTATGCTTAATAAAATCTATTAACCACCTGTTTTCCCTATTGATTGCCGTCAAGATTTTTGGTATCTGCAAAATAATTTTCAGCCGCGTGAGCCATTTCGTGGAGCCGTATTTTAACCGGTAACCTTTTAAATGCACTATTTCCAGGCTTGGAAACACGGATTGCAATAGTATTTTCTGATCCCCCTCCGCCGCTATAATTACTTTAAAACCAATATTTAATAGTTTCTTAATAACCGGTATGCAGCGGGTTGCATGCCCCAATCCCCAGTCTAGCGGGGCAACAAGTACTGTATGATTGCCGTTATTTTTAATGTTAATGTTTTAATTTTGAGATGCGGGAAAATACTATTTTGTTGGCAAAATAGTTTAATTTAGAAAATCCAAACCATGAAAAATAGAAACTATAGTTTACTATTCTTGTTATTAATGATAGCGGCGTTGGCGTTTGGATGTAGCAGCGAACGCAGGGTATCCGGAAAAAGTTGTGGTTGTGGAATTCATAAAGGATATGTTGGATATTAAAATCTAATAAGACATGAAAGCTACTAACAGGGATTTGCTTGTCCTGGTGAAAGACGAATCTATGAACCAGTATCAAATTGAGCTTGAGCTCGAAAAACTCAATTCACTGTTGTTTCAACTGGAAACCGTTGACAGTTTTTGTACTGCACACGAGGTGTTTGATATTACAAAACACAAAGTGGTTGATAACCGTAAGAAAATTGTTCAGGTAATACACCAGCCGGAACTGAAACCATTTCAGTTTGTGTGTAATAAAAATTAAACTATTTTTCATCCGGACTCCGGCAACAAAATAAATAAAGAGCCAGTATTGAAGCCCCGCTATTATCAGCAGGGCTTTTTAAATTTTAGGTCAGCTGGTCAAGCGCCTCCCGGAGCTGTAGGATAACCTGTTCAATTGCTTCCTTCTTACAGGTGCCAACGCTTAGCCGGTACCAGCTTGAATTGGCAGA
>JBDTVE010000114.1:0-38404 GCA_040007355.1 Bacteroidota bacterium
CGGTAAGCAGCAATCACATCCTGCTGAACGGCATCCTGTATTTGTTGTATCTGTAGACCGGCTTGCTGAATGCCAGACTGGGCTGCTTTTATATTACCCTTGTTTTTATTAAGGAGGGGAAGCGGTAGCGAAAGACCCAAACCCCAGAAATTATTGGTATAACTGCTGCGCTGGTCGTATTCTGCCCCTACCGTGAGATCCGGTATGGCCAGGGCTTTCTGGTAACGGAGGTTATGCTGTTGCGATAATAAATTGGTTTGTGCCAGTTGAATATCTGGGCGGTTCTTTCTTGCGGTGTCCAGCAATGCAGCCAGTGAAAACGGTATGGTCACTATGGTTGTATCGTCCTGTCGGGGTATGAAAAGTGTATCACCACCTACCTGCAGTAAGACGGTAAATTCTTTTTCCGTGTCGGTTATCTGGCGTTGGATGCCAGACGCATCGGCGCGCAGGCTGTAGAGCAAAGCTTTTATCCGGATATTGTCTTTTTGGGAAATATTGCCCGCCTGTAATTGCGCGTCCATGCCTTTAGCCAATTTTTCCAGCGAAACAATTTCACTGCTGTATAGGCGCCAGGTCTTGAATTGCAGGTTCAGTGAACTGAAATCATTGCGTAAAACAAAACGAAGGTTACGCAGCAGGTCGTTGAATTGCTGCTGCGCACTCACCACATCATCATTGGCCAGGCGGATTAATTTATTTCTCTTGCCGGCGGTTTTAATGACCTGTTGTAATTGGATATATACCTGCCCGAACTCTTTGTTGTGCCGGAAAAATTTTCCATCATATATGTTCTGGTCTGTATTCAGTACAGGATTGTCCCAGTATCCGGCCTGCTGTACCTGGGCCTTGTTGATATCAATATTGTACTGTTGCGCCAGTAGGGAAAGATTCTTCTGCAAAAAGATATGTTCTGCATCTGCCAGCGTAAGAAATACCGAATCAGGCATTTGCGCGTTAATTGAAGTGGGTGCCAGTAGTAGAAAAAATATCATACCCCGCAGGTATTGATGCATAATTCCGATTTTTGTTGCAGGTGCAAAGCTGTCTCCGTCTTTAGTTAAGTGGTTATTAACGAATGTTAAACAGTGGTTAACAAAATACCAGCGGCGGATAAGATAAGTAGCGTACATTTTTGGTAAACGATAAAACGGTGATTTTAATACATGGCAATAAAAAAAGCGGGTAACACCCGCTTCCCTGTTATAAGCAGAAACTTCTAAGCAGCCGACAACGAGGGCACATTAAACCGGAAACCCACGCCATGGATCGTTTCCAGGATGATATCGGGATCCACCCTGAAATGTTTGCGTAGTTTGGTAATGAATACATCCATGCTCCTGCCCAGGAAATAATCGTCTTTGCCCCATACGTTCAGCAGCACCTCTTCGCGTTTTAATACTTTGTTTGGATGCTGACAAAGAAATTTCAGCAGATCGGCTTCCTTTTGCGTCATGGAAGAAGCGCCCTGGTCTGACGTGATTTTGAGATCAGTATAGGAAAATTTCAGTTTGCTGATCTGGTATTCCTGCACCTGCTCCGAATACATTTTCTTCGTACGACGCAGGAAAACTTCCATCCGGAGCAACAGTTCAGCCATATTGAATGGCTTGGTGATATAGTCATCGGCGCCCGATTGAAAGCCCCTGATCTTGTCTTCTTCCATTGATCTGGCGGTAAGAAAAAGGATGGGTACCAGGTCCGTTTGCTGGCGAATTTTTTTTGCTACGGCAAAACCGTCTTTGCTGGGCATCATTACGTCCAGCAAACAGATATCAAATTCGTTTTTGTTAAAGCGATCAATGGCCGATTGACCGTCGGGGCAATGCGCCACATCATAACCGTCTTCTTCCAATGCGTCTTTAATGATAAAACCGAGCGAAGCGTCGTCCTCCGCCAGTAATACTTTTGCTTTGGTAGCCATAGTCATTCTTTTTAGGTTCTACAAAATTGGAACATTCTTGATACCAGTTGGTGTTAACCACATGTTATTCGGGTATTACGGCTTTACTGACGGGGTAAGATGATTTTAAATTCGGTTCCAATACCGGGAATACTGTTTACGACGATCTTTCCCTTGTGCGCGTCTATCACCTTTTTCACGAAATTCAGTCCTAGCCCGAAGCCCTTCACGTTGTGCACATTACCCGTAGGCACCCGGAAAAATTTTTTAAATAATTGCTTGATATATTTTTTTTCGATGCCGATGCCATTGTCTTTCACGGAGATACTGTAATGTCCGTTCTCGGCGGCCGTGGTAATAATTACGTGCGGCTCCTTTGAATATTTTATTGAATTTTCCACCAGGTTTACAATCACCATGGCAATATTTCCTTCATCGGCACTGATTGTTTTATTGTCTTCCTCAGGTATGAATTCAATGCGGGTGCCGGTTTGTTTTACCAGCGGGTCCATGTCTTTTAACACGTCCTTAATGATATTATTAGGGATAAAGGTTTCTTTTTCTAGCGGCAGATCATGCTGGTCGGTGCGCGCTGTTTTTAATAGTCTTTCCACCTGAGTTTGCAGGTGTTCTGTTTGTTGAGCAATGATGGCGCTGTATTTTTTCAGCCTTTCCGGTTGTTCGGTAATGGGTGGGGTGCTTAGCACGCCTGCCGCCAGTTTCATGACCGCCAGCGGGGTCTTGAATTCATGGGTGAAATTGTTTACAAAATCTTTTTGCAATTCGTTTAAGAATTTTTGTCGGTAGAAATAAAACATACTGGCTGCAAAGCCAACCAATACCAGCAAGAGCAATACGCTGGTTACAATCCAGAAATTGAGCTGGTGAATAATATATTGCTGGCGGTGCGGAAAATATAAATGAATATAGGGGTAATCCCGGGTCATAACAGGCAGGTCTATGGGCATAAACTGCGGGTGGAAATTAGACTGTGTCTGGTTGGAGGCAGCGGTGGGGAGGTAGACCTGGTATAAATAGCCGTCCGTACTATCGCTGTACATGGCCATTTTACAATCCGTGAACACGTTAAAATCTTCAAACTCGTTGGAAAGAAAATTAATCAGAGAATCTTTTTGCGGTATGGTATCAACCCTTATGATAAAGGTATTTGGGTTGGGTCGTTCAATCAGTTTCTGCAATTGGGTGCCGGGGTTATCGTCTATTTTCATGTCTTCGCAGACCCCACGGATGCTTTTTACCACATTGGTATTGAATTCCTTTCCCTCATAAAAATATACCTGGTTTATCCAGTATAACTGAACCACCAGAATAGTACCTACGAGGAACGTAAGCAGCAACATCATCCATTTCAAGGTAGCAGAGCGCATATATTTCTAAAAATTAGAACCTCCCTGACAAATATGCGAACATTTGAGTGCAGGACATAGTGTAGGGTTGTTAACCGGCGGTTAAGTATTAACACAGGTTAAGGTACGGTTAACGGGAGGCTAAAATTTTACCAGTGTGAAATAGTTACTCACCTTAGCAATCCCGACAAAACAACAATTATTCAAGATAGTAGTAATAGAGGGTTCTTTTTAGGGTTTATGCGCCGCTTTTCTAAGCGGCGTTCCCGTTAAAGAAGACTGTGCTGGCCAGGCCGCCCAGGCCTATCAAACTATGAACTGGTCACCACATCTTTTACATTGCCGGTTCTTTTCAATACACCCCAGTACTGCAATTCTCCCTTAATGGCTTTCCGGAAGGATTTGAATAATACATAGTACATCAGCCACCGGTAAACAAAACGCTGGGGGATCAGCCATATCAATTTAGTGAATTTTTCCTTTTCGTAGCTGAAGGCCAGGATGGAAACCGCCGCATCTACCAACATAAAAATACAGTAATACACCAGTATCTTTTGCCCGTTGCCACTCCAGATGCCTATCAGCATAAAAATATCCGCCAACGGCGCAATGGTAGGTATGATAAACTGGAAAATAAGAATATTCGGGAGTGCAATCCAACCCAGCCATTTGTATTTCCAGTTGAACAGCGCATCGCGGTTTTTCCAGAATGTTTGCATAACGCCAAAGCTCCAGCGAAAACGTTGTTTGAGGAACATGCCAATGGTTTCCGGTGCTTCTGTCAGGGCAATAGCCTGAGTATCATTTTTAACGACATAGCCGCAGCGCAAGATGCGAATCGTAAGGTCACAGTCTTCCGCCAGCGTATCGGTAGTAAAGGCGCCTGCTTCTTCCAGCGCTTTTTTCCGGAATGCTCCAATGGCGCCGGGTACCACAGTAATAGCATTGACCACCGAAAATGCCTTTCGGTCAAAATTCTGGCTGGTAATGTATTCGATGGCCTGCCAGCGTGTGATGGCATTTATTTCGTTGCCCACCTTTACATTGCCCGCCACGGCGCCCACCGGATTTTGAACAGCCGGGGCCGCGGGGTCAAAATGCCGCATCAACAGGGAAACCGCATCCGGCAAAAGCTTGGTATCGGCATCAATACAAACCACGAAGTCTGCATGCGATTGTAAAATGCCGTAGTTAAGCGCCGATGCTTTGCCGCCGTTGGGTTTCGTAAGCACGCGCATCCTGGGATTGTCTTTGAAAGTCCTGGTCACTTTTTCAAAAGTGCTGTCTTTGCTGCCATCGTCAACAAAAATGATTTCAAAATTGGGGTAATCTGTATTCAATAAATTATAGAGCGAACTGACCGCGTTCACTTCCTCGTTATAGGCAGGCACAATGATGCTTACCAGGGGCGCGGCGGTATTGCCGGTAATCCATGAGGGAATGATGTTTTCACGCTTTTCTTTACGGTTCTGGATTGTTGTTAGAATGGCCATCAGGAAAATACGGGCCAGCGATAAGATAATGAATAAGATAAAAAGCGATGAAAAGATATGTCCGGCCCAGTAAGCGGTTTCAAACATAAAACTTTCAAACTGGAGGATATAATAACCGCTGCCTTTAGGAACCTCAGGCATCAGGTCGTCTTTTTTCTTACCCAGCAAATCGGCTACAGTGGTAAACGTGTACCCGCGGTCCTTAAAGTATTTGATGATCCGGGGAAGGGCTTCCACGGTGGCTTTTCGGCTGTCTCCCCCGGCATCGTGCAAAAGAATGATATTGCCTGGCAGTTCATCACGCGTAAGGCGTTCTTTCTCGCGCACCACGCGGTTAAAGATAGAATCCGCGGGTGTGCCGGGCTCCCAGTCCAGCGGGTCAATGGATTCCCCGATATCCAGGTAATTTTTATCATGTGCCCAGGCCACGGGTATTAATTCTTCATATTTCTGGGGTTGAAAATCTGCATTAAAAGGGGCGCGGAACATGGTGGTGGAGTGCCCGGTTATACATTCTATCAGCAGACGGGTGGATTCCATTTCCAGTATAGCCCGTTTATGGCTGACCTTGGCAATATTGGGGTGGGTAAAAGTGTGGTTGCCTATTTCATGTCCCTCGCGGTAGATGCGTTTTACAATGGGGATATTATTTTCAGCATTGATGCCAACCAGGAAAAAAGTGCCGGGTACATGTTCACGGCTTAATATGTCCAGTATCTGCGGGGTATAGGTTGGGTCTGGACCGTCATCAAAAGTAAGCACCAGCTTTTTTTTATTTCTGGCTGTATCGCCGCCATAGGTCTTGGCAACCCATTTGGAAGGAAGGGTATCGTAAGACTCCTCGCTTATCAGTAATTCGGCCGTGTCAATTTCGGGTACAATACGCCCGTGGGTGGGGCCGCCAATGATATCCAGTATCTCGCCACCATTTCCTTCGTAGTCAACGCCTTCTTCATTCATCAGCGAAGTAATGTATGCAAAAGAGGCAAAATCAAAGTGTTTGATACTGTCTTTACTCATGTCCCGGTCATAAAAATCCCACATGCGCGAATCTTCCGCGCCAAGCCGCCACAGGGATACGCCGCTCAGACCATATTCGGCGGCAAAACGCAGCGCGTTAAAAGTAGTGGCTGCATCCGTAAAGTATACCTTGTGATCATTGCCGTCATCGTCTGTATAACTGAACTTCAGGTTGTAGGTATCATTGTCAAAATCAATTTTGCTTTTATAGGTGCGTGCACGCACCAGCACCTGTTGGTAGGTAACAGGAGAGGCTTTGATGGGTTTGCCGTTTTTATTCAGGGTCCAGTCGTACCCAAATGCCGCTATGGAAAGGATTAGTTTTTGCGGTGAGATTTTTTTTGTAGCCTCATCCACGGCGGCCTCTATCCATTTTTGTTCGGCAATGGAGCCGGGCATGGTGCTTTCCGAATACTGGTCGTACGCCATCAGAAAAATATAATCGTTGTAACTGGCCAGTTCCGTAAAATTGTAGTCTTCGTTAAATGGAACAACATCCTGCGTTACCAGGAAGCCTTTTGCATGCAGGCGTTCATACACTTCTTTCTGGAATCGTACCAGGGTCTCGTTTTTCTTTTCTACCAGGTCTTCAAAGTCGATATTTACGCCAGACAATTTATTGGTATCAAGGATATGAATAAGATCCCGGATCAGTTTTTCCCTTTTTTCAGGATTTGTAATAATACGGTGTACCGCATCGCCATGAAAAACCTGGTTAACGTTATTAGATAAAATAGGTATAATCTTAACACCCGATCTTCTCATGATATCGTAAGCGCCCGCATCAATCCTGGTTATAATACTGTCGCCCGTAGGATCAATAAACAGCCATTCGGGGACTACCATATTCAGGTGACTGATATTGCGTTCCAGCGATGAATAGGATTGTGGATCCCAGTCAACATAGAACGCGGCACGGATACCCGCACCAAATTTGTGAAAGGAATAGAAATTAGTATCCGCATGCACCAGTACGCCGTTCTTTCTTTTGAATCTTTTTGGAATGGGGTAGGCGCCGCGGTTGTACATTTCCTGTTCATTGATAAACTTCCTGAAGCCGCCATATTGTTTGCCGATTTTTGTCTTGTTAAAAATGGAATTGCCGGTCGTGTCCAGCAGGGCCTTCTTTTCCTGCTCACCCAGCAGGCGTGGCATGGATGGCGTATCGCCCCTTGATAAAGTAATGAATATAACGGCTATGCCAATGACAATAAAAAAAAGCAAAAATCGGCTTCCCCATTTAAAACGTTGCCAACGGTTGGCGGTCACTGTTTGAAATACCTGGTGTGTACTGGTGCTCATGAAATTGTATATTGCCGTTACCGGGAAACCGGTACGGTGTTGCATCGGATGATAAAATTAACACAGAAATTGTTAATGAAGGCGTAATAGACACCCTTTCGGCTAATAGTCCAGTTCCAGCCGCAGCCGATCTCTAAGTTCTTTTACCAGTGGATATTCAGCAGCTATTTTCTGGTATTGTTCTTTTGTATTGAGCGGAATGACAGTTTTGTGGGAAAGATCTACTATTTCCTCAATTATGATAAAAAAAGTCAGGAGCCGGTTGTTGAATTGCTGCTGCAGGTATTCAGACAGCTTTACCCGTTCCGATTCTATAAATTTTAACTGCAGGTTATTGGGTGTTACAATTTCAAAGGCGCTTTCATCTTTAATGCGCAGTATGGCCAGGTCAAAACTCTGGGCGGCGGGATTCTTGTTTTCTTTCAGCAAAGCGGTGAAATGGTTCCAGGCTGTTTGCAGCAGTTCGTCGGTCAGTGGTTTTAGCACGGAGGCCCCGGTGTCGCGTCCGTTTGCATACTGGCTGCGAATCTTATTCAACCCGCCCAACCGGCCGGTGGAGACAGATCCGGGAACAGGGACGGTGGAATCAGTATCAGCAGGTGTTGCGGCCATGGCCGGTGTTTTTACCACCGGTGTTTCAATTACCAGCCGGGCAACCGTTTTAGTAGGGGCAGGGGCTATTTTTGACGCCAAGCCAGCCGGTTCCCGGATGGGTACAAAAGCCAGTTTTTTAAAAGCCACCGGTTTTACGGTATCAATCATTTTTTTTTTAGTCGGCCCCTCGCTGCCAGCCGTTAGCTCAAGCGCCTGTTGCAGGTAGGTAAGTTTAATAAGCGCCAGTTCTATATGCAGGCGTTTGTTACGCGCAGCCTTGTAGTTAATGGCGGCTTCATTCAGTATATTCAGGGCGCTTATAATATAGGCAAAATTTGTTTTTTGGGCCGTTGCAATATAGCGGTCCTTGAAACTCTCTACCACTTCCAGCAGGGCAGCCACTTTTTCATCTTTTGACACCAATAAGTTGCGTAAAAACTCGGCAAAACCTTCTATTACCAAATCGCCTTCAAAACCCTTGCTGTTGATATCATCGAACAGTAACAGGGCGCCGGCAAGGTCCTGTTGCTGCATGCAATCCAGTAGTTTAAAATAGTAGTCGGCATCCAGGATATTCAGGTGTTCCAGGGTATTGCCATAGGTAAGCTCGCCATTGGTAAAACTTACAATTTTATCCATCATGCTGAGTGCATCGCGCATACAGCCTTCGCTTTTCTGAGCAATCAGGTGCAGGGCCGCTTTGTCTGCTTTTATTTCTTCTTTGTCAATGATCTCCTGTAAATGTTCTACCGTATCATTGGGGGTGATGCGTTTAAAATCGAAAATCTGGCAACGACTCAAAATAGTAGGCAGTATCTTATGTTTTTCGGTAGTAGCCAGTATAAATATGGCATAGGGCGGTGGTTCCTCCAGGGTTTTTAAAAACGCATTAAACGCGGAAGAACTAAGCATGTGTACCTCATCAATGATATACACCTTGTATTTGCCGGCCTGGGGGGCAAAACGCACCTGGTCTACCAGGGCGCGGATATCATCCACTGAATTATTGCTGGCGGCATCCAGTTCGTGAATATTAAGCGAAGTACCCTGGTCGAATGATACGCAGGAATGGCATTTGTTACAGGCTTCTCCTTCCTTGGAAATTTTTTCGCAATTGATGGTTTTGGCCAGTATACGGGCGCAGGTGGTTTTACCAACGCCTCTTGGCCCGCAAAATAGAAATGCATGGGCCAACTGGCTGTTTTTAATGGCATTTTTTAGCGTGGTGGTGATATGCGACTGACCTACAACCGCGGAAAAATTCTGCGGCCTGTACTTGCGAGCTGAAACAATGAATTTATCCATACCTGGCGCTAAGGTACGCGAAAAGATTTTTTTAGACCTGGGTCAAATCGGGGCAAGCCAGGTTCATGTGGAAAGATTGTTATACACTTTTTGCAACAGGTTTTCTCCTAAAAGAAGACGGCCTCACCATCGCCGTTAAAAAATTGGGAAAGGTATTACCGGCTTTGCAATCCGCGGTTGATTTTAATTTCACCAGCCGATAAATCATTTGATTGCGAAAATTCGCTGATATGCCCGCGTTCCACTCCTAGTAGCTTATGCGCCGCCCTAATTTACCACCGGGTGTCTTTTAAATGGTCGGTTCCGGTCGAAGACATAACGGTAGGTGGTCAGCATCCTGCTGCGAAAGGTTTCGCCCAGGCCCTGGGCAACATTTACCATTTTTGGGTTAAATTCGCCTATCCATTGCATTTCATATTCTTTATAGGAAGTAGTGGGCTGCACTACTTTGGCCGCTTCCACTATCATATAAGCATCCACCCCCTTACCCTGGAATTCAGGAATGATGCCGTACACGATGCCGGTAAATTTCTTATTCCGCATCGTTTTTTGCAACCATAAAAAATACAGTTTTTGCACAAGGCCGAATTTCCCGTTGAGGTGTTTGAAGTACTGGTTGAGATCTGGCAGGTTCACAAACATGCATACCGGCGCTTCCCTATAGTAGGCAAACCAGATTATTTTTTCATCTATAACCGGTTTCATTTTTTTGAACATCAGGAATACCTGCTCTTTTTTGAGTTCTTTCAGTCCGCCGTGTCCGGCCCAGGCCTTGTTGTAAATAATCGCAAAATCGGCTGAAAATTTCTCCAGTTGGTTTTTTTTGATATGCAAACAGGAATAATCGGGATCGTTTGCATACAGGGCATGTCGGTCATACATTTTAGGATGCAGTTTTTTTTCTGCGTCCAGCCCAAAACAGAGTTGGTTAAAGAAATTTTTAAAACCATAATTCTCAAACAGGTCCTGGTAGTACGGGTAATTATAATTCATGCAGTACATGGGCTCCTGGAAACCTTCCACCACCAGCCCCCACCAACGATCCCGCTCTCCAAAATTGATGGGTCCGTCCATGGCTTCCATGCCCCGCGCAGCCAGCCATTGCCGGGCGGTGTCAAAAAGCAGGTTGGCGGTCTGCTGGTCGTGAATGCAATCAAAAAAGCCAACGCCCCCAACCGGGATATCATCGCCTTTGTTTTTGTATTTTTTATTAGTGAAGGCGGCAATACGGCCAACCAGGTTGCCAGCTGCGTCTTGCAGTATCCAGCGGGCGCAACTGCCCTGCCGGAAAGTCTTGTTTTTTTTTTCATCAAAAACCTCTTCCACGTCCTTATCCAGCGGCCGTATATAACCGGTATTGGCTTTATTGATGACCACATTGACTTTGATAAATGCACGCGCCAGCGCCGCATTGGTTACTTCTGTTAACTGCATATGGTTAATGAAATATTTATTATATCCGGATCAAGATTTTATGGTACTGTTAAAACCTGTTTGTAAATTTGAACAGCAAACAAATTTAACCGATTCGTTTTTATCAAATGCAAATATCATGAGCGATAATTCAAAATTTTTAGCCGGTATACTGGTTGGCGCAGCAGCCGGCGCGGCCATCACGTTGTTATTAAATTCAGAAGCCGGTAAACAGGTAATAGCCGAGCTGAAGGCTGCTGCGGGCGATACCCTGCGCGACTGGAAAAATGCCGCTGCCGATGCTGTGAAAGATGCCGGAGCCGCTGTTTAAAAAAATGTATGTCAACCATCCATCCAGGCTTTTTTGAAGAAACCCAGGATCTGGCCGAAAGCTATTTCAACAACAGGCTGCGGTTTTTTAAACTGCAGACAGCCGGCAAGTCGTCCCGCGTGGCAACCCTTTTTTTTACGGCGATTATAACCGGGTTCTTATCTTTTTTTGTCCTGCTTTTTTTGAGCATCATGGCAACATATTATTTTTCGGAAAAACTGCACAGCCCGTTTTAAGGTTTTGGCATCTTGGCGCTCTTCTATGTATTGTTGCTGGTGGTGGTGCTGTTGCTGAGAAAACAGCAGGACAGTTATATTTTTGAGAAAGTAATCAGGATTTTATTTGAACCAAATACAGCCGATGAAGATCGGTAAAGAGCCTGATATCCGGACAAGAGAACACCTGCGGCAGGAAGAACGCGGGCTCGGGGTGCTGATCAGGACGCAGGAAAACAAGCTCCGGGAAAGAGTGCCGCAATTGCCCGGCGAACTGCTGTTACCAGGGTAGATGCCATTTTGCCGGCTTCGCTAACGGGGATGATCAGCCATATCATATTACAGTCCGCTAAAAATTTTATAAACAAGTCCAATGTAAAAAAGGCCAGCTGCAATACCTCCAGGTTGATAACAGCAGCCAACAGGGCGGTATATTCACAAATTTTAAAATGGCCTACCGGGTTTTTATAAAACGGGCACCGGCAAAAAAAACACTGAGTACCGATCCCGGTTCCGGGGCAACTTTATCCATTCGTTTTCAGACCCTTGATTATTGTATTCATAAGGTTGTTTATCCAACCCGTTACCTCACCGTAAAACCCTGATACCTAATTCAATATTGCCGAGTTTTAGAAGCCGATTTTGCGCTGCGGCGGGGTAGCCTTTTCACCGGTTTCCGCATTTATTTTTTTTCTTTTTCAGTTGGCGTAATTAAGACCCCAACCCTTACCTTTGCCGCAAAATTTTAAACCGCTGTTATAATACGCTCTCTTATGGCTAATACAGGTAAAATCAAACAAATTATTGGCGCCGTTGTAGATGTGCAGTTTGACGGCCAGCTGCCGGAAATTTACAATGCGTTGGAGCTTACACGCGATACGGGCGAAACACTGGTACTGGAAGTTCAGCAGCACCTGGGCGAAGACAGTGTACGAACCATTGCCATGGATGGAACAGAAGGCCTGGTACGCGGAACATCCGTACGTGATACCGGCAAGGCAATTGCCATGCCCGTTGGCCCAAATATCAACGGCCGACTGTTTAATGTAACCGGCGATGCCATTGACGGTCTGCCCCAGGTATCAAAAGAAAACGGCCGACCCATACACAACAAACCGCCTTTATTTGAAAACCTGAGTACGGCCAGCGAAATATTGTTTACTGGTATTAAAGTCATTGACCTGATTGAGCCCTATGCAAAAGGGGGTAAAATTGGTTTGTTTGGCGGTGCGGGCGTAGGTAAAACGGTATTGATACAGGAACTGATTAATAATATAGCCAAGGGTCATGGTGGTCTTTCCGTATTTGCAGGTGTAGGTGAGCGTACCCGTGAGGGCAATGATTTGATGCGTGAAATGATTGAAGCCGACATCATGAAGTACGGGGACGCCTTTAAACACAGTATGGAAGAAGGCGGGTGGGACCTGGAGAAAGTAGATATGGAGGGCTTAAAAGAGTCCAAAGCCACTTTTGTCTTCGGGCAGATGAACGAGCCCCCCGGCGCGCGTGCGCGGGTAGCGTTGAGCGGCTTAACCATTGCCGAATATTTCCGCGATGGCGACGGCCACGGAAAAGGAAAGGATATCTTATTTTTTGTTGACAATATATTCCGGTTTACCCAGGCGGGTTCCGAGGTGTCTGCCCTGTTGGGGCGTATGCCCAGCGCCGTAGGTTACCAGCCCACCCTGGCCACGGAAATGGGCTTGATGCAGGAACGTATTACTTCCACCCGTAATGGCTCCATTACCTCCGTACAGGCGGTGTATGTGCCGGCGGATGACTTAACCGACCCTGCACCAGCTACCACTTTTGCCCACCTGGATGCCACCACGGTGTTGAGCCGTAAGATTGCGGATTTGGGTATTTATCCCGCCGTGGATCCCCTGGATTCCACCTCGCGCATTTTGACCCCCTTTATTGTGGGCGATGCACATTACAATACCGCCAACCGGGTAAAACTGATATTGCAGCGGTACAAAGAATTGCAGGATATTATCGCCATCCTGGGAATGGATGAATTAAGCGACGAAGACAAACTAACGGTATCGCGTGCCCGCCGTGTGCAACGTTTCCTGTCACAACCCTTTCACGTGGCGGAACA
Organism: Bacteroidota bacterium; assembly: GCA_040007355.1. Classification (GTDB taxonomy): domain Bacteria; phylum Bacteroidota; class Bacteroidia; order Chitinophagales; family Chitinophagaceae; genus JACMLD01. The sequence continues at coordinate 13,045 of JBDTVE010000114.1, forward strand.
GTTTACCGGTTTAAAAGGCGTATTTGTAAGCCTGGAAGATACCATCCGTGGTTTTAACATGATTATGGATGGCGAAGTGGATGAATACCCCGAAGCAGCATTTAACCTGGTGGGTACCATTGAAGACGCCATTGAAAAAGGAAAGAAACTGCAGGCGCAGGCGAAGTAACGTATATAGTATTTAGACGGGTAGTATGTAGTATGGAGACTTTCAGTATGTGGTATTGTGTTAAACGTTCGGAAATTGAGGCAATGGGTCTGAACAATCAGTACTAAATACTTTCTTCCATGGATTTGGCGGAGACCAATTATAAACTGGCGGATGGCTTACCTAAAGAGGAAAATTTGGTTTGTCATCACAACTAAAGCGATGTGCAGTATCAATACCATCAAATATATCGGAAGGCGCGGCGCGGGGAACCAATAAACAGTTTAAACATTTTCTTGAAATTATCGATGGGCTCCTGCAATGAAGTTTAGACGCAAATAGAACTTTCATACAGGGTTGGATTTATTGAAAAGCAGGTTCTCGATAAGATGGTGAATGAGTAACTGCAGATTTTTAAAATGATTTTGTCTTTTTATAAGATCCAGAAAGACGACCAGGAACTTTTGTTGTCTAAATGCTGAATACTAAAAGCCTCAATACTACCTACTAAATACTATATACTACGCACCATGGAACTCGAGATACTGACACCTGTAAAAAAATTATTCAGCGATACCGTATACGGTGTGCAACTCCCTGGTATTGGCGGCAGTTTTGAAGTGCTGGATAAACATGCCCCGCTGGTAAGCGCCCTGAAAGCCGGTCAATTACGGGTGTTGAAAGACAAGGCCATGAAAAACGTCTCCAGTTATTCTATCCAGAGCGGTTTCGTAGAAGTACTCAACAATAAGGTAACCGTGCTGGTAGAAGGCGCCACTGCCGCAGAAGACGCGCGGTAAACGGTTGTTTGATTGTCCCTGCCGGGCCGCCGCTACATTTATCTTACTGTACCCGGTTTAAAACACATATTACCCGTTCATCCTGTAAAAATATTTATCCCGCCGTATACCGGCGGGTTTTTTGCGAGTGGTTTCCACGGCGGTTAGCAGCAAACAATCTGCCCATTAATCCGGTCTCTCTTGTTGCCGTTCTGCGTTCACTAGCCATGTAATTAATTACTTTTTAATCTTTGCGGAGCGTTTTTTTAACCAACACATTGCATTTGTTACAGGGGTGTTAAGTTCATTTACCCGGCGTTAAACCATAAACTTCTTTGCGGGTCTGATGTTATTATTATATCTAAATTTTTTTATATGAAAAGATATGCGCTTGCACCTGTTTTAGCTGCCGCCGTGTTGATGTTGGGCAGTTGTACCAAAGACCCGGTTAGTAAACTCAGTTCCGAGGAAAGCCGGTTGTATATTACCAACCACGACAGTACCATCAATTTTTCTTCTTTTAAAACTTTTAGCATTTCAGATTCCGTGGCCGTTATCAGCGATGATCACCTGCGTGGAAAGACGCATGATTCATTTGATTCTTTGCTGATAGCATCGCTTACCAATGCCATGCTGCAAAAAGGTTATATACTTGTAACAAACGGGGAAGACCCCGACTTGGGTATAAACGTCAACAATATCATTAATACCTATACCGGGTATATTGATTACGGCAGTTATTACAACGACTATTACGGTTACTGGGATCCTTATTACTGGGGCTATCCTGGTTATAGTTATTATGGCTCCTATGTGGGCACCTACCAGGTGAATGAAGGCGTTATTTCCATTGATATGTTTAACCTGAAGGATGCATCCGCCAGCGGAAAGATCAAGTCGGCCTGGAACGGTGTAATACGGGGCGCCGGTATTTTTAACAGTGCCAACGTGAACAGCAGCGTACAGGCTTTGTTCGACCAGTCGGCCTATATAAAACAGTAAATCCTTTAAAAGAAAAATTATGAAAAAGATACAATACATCGTGGCAGGGTTGGCGCTCCTGTTTAGCACTGACGTTTTTGCTCAGACGGAAGGAGCGCTTACACTGAAACTGAATTATAGCCTGGGTATACCGGCGGGTTCGTTCAGGGACGCGGTTAGCAACACATCATACCGGGGTTTTGGTGCGGAACTGATGTACCATACCAGTAACCAGTTTTCGGTCGGACTAGAAACGGGTTCACAAGATTTTTACCAGAAGTTTCCGCGGCAACTGTATAAGGGTGCCGATGGAAGCGATATTTCCGCAGTGCTGTCGAATTCCATACAGACAACGCCCATTTTGATAAAAGCCCAGTACAATTTCCTGGCGCAAAAAGCGGTGCAGCCTTATGTGGCGCTGGCTGCAGGCGGTAATATTATCGGTTATAAGCAGTATGCGGGCGAGTTTGGCAATGGCAGCAAAACAAAATTTTCTTTTGCTGCAAGGCCCGAAGCCGGTTTCTATATTCCTCTTAAAAAATACAGCCGGGCAGGTTTTAGCGCCGGTGCGGGATATAATTTTATGCCGTTTAATTACAATGGCATCAGCAACCTGAATAATATTACTATCAGGGCGGGTATCAGTTTTCCGCTTGGGCAGTAAAGAAAGGTTTTTATTGATTTCAGAAGGGCGTCTCAAGACTATGAGATGTCCTTTTTAATTTCAAATAGCCCTGGACGTTTATACCAAAGCTGGTTAGGGATGCCCAATTGGGGATGCCATGCCCCCGCTAATGGCTATAGTTGAGGCGGGGCATGGCCGCTCGCACTTTCTATCGTAAAGGGATTTTGTAATTTTCTTCTTCCTCTCCAACTCGATGTCGCATTTTGCGACTTCAGGTTTTCATATTTCTTTTCAGTAAGAGCAAACATAAAAATATTTCGTGAACCTATTCGGATTTAGCTTTACCTGCTCATATTAGACGGCTTGTTTCCACTTTGTACTGTGTTTCCACGTCTTCATCCATCATTATTTTTTGCTCCCGTACAACGTATATACGGTTTTATATTTTTTGTTCTTTGGAATAAAAGAATTATCCAGTTATTAAATGATTGGTAAACCCGACCGCAAGGCGTTTAAAATTATTTTCCGGATGAGGAACCCGGCTCAGTTCAATTGTGGATCACTGGGGAAATTGATCAGCATTTCGTAATCGCCGCCGAGGAGGCGGATGGAATCTTTCCAGGTCTCGCCGATTTCCTTTGAGAAAACAATCTTGCGTGTGGCCTGGGCCATCAGCCAGGATTTTTCCTTTAACTCATCCTTTAACTGGCCTTCGCCCCAACCGCTATAGCCAATGAAAAAACGGATCTTTTGAGCTTCGGCCCCACCATTGCGCAGAAGGTTCAGCGCCGTTTCAAAATTGCCCCCCCAGTAAATACCTTTCACGATCTCCGTTCCGCCGGGTATTTCTTCGGGGTACTGATGCAGGAAATGAATGGTATCCATTTGTACGGGACCCCCGTAAAAAACAGGCAGTTGAAGGTCTTCCGCGCTGTTTACCAGCTCGTTTAGCTTATAATCATATTCCCGGTTCAGTACAAAACCAAAAGTTCCTTCGTCCTGGTGCTCACACAAAAAGACAACTGTCCGCTTAAAATTCGGATCTTTTAAAAAAGGATCTGCGATCAACAATATGCCTGGTCCCGGCTGTATCATTTATTCTAAATTACTTATTATATTGGCAAATAAAAATCTTTATTGGATAGGGGTAGCGGGCTCCGGCGCTGCAAAACTTAGTTAAAAAGCAGGCCGTGCGGCATGGTTTACCGCAAAACCCGTTCCGCTCCACTATTTTTGTAATAATGAAGAAAATTCTACCTGTTATTATTTTACTGATTACTGCTTCTCTGCTGGGTATTATTGCCATCCAGGTATCCTGGATAAAAAATATGATTGTCATCAAAGAAGAGCAGTTAAATGAAAAGGTTGCCAGATCTATGCAAATGGTGGGCACCGAGCTAATGGAGCAAAAAGGCACCCTGCCGAGTCTTAAAAACCCGAAATTCAGACCGGGGTTTATGATGCCGCCCGACCAGTTGCTAAACGAATTACTAAAACCCTCTACCATTGCCCGCACTTATACAAGCTTTGAAATAGATGAAAAATTAAGAAAGGCTTTTGATGCCAACGGAATAAAGGACACCCGGTTTGAATTCGGCATATCATCGACTATTGGCCTAAACCCCTATGAATTGAAGTCAACCAACTTATTGAAAGTTGTTGAGGATACGGTTAACAACAAACGTTTTATTTATCCCCTGCAGGTGCCCAGCGGCAGCGACTACGAAAGCCTGATACCCGAAGAGCTGATGATACTGGTGGTACCCGATGTAAAAAACAATATATTCCACCAGTTGCGCTGGCTGATGATTGGCGCCATCCTGTTTACGCTTATCATCTGCTCCGCTTTTTTTGTTACCGTAAGAGCCCTGTTAATACAAAAAAAGACAAGCGAAATAAAGAATGATTTTATTAATAATATGACCCATGAATTCAAAACGCCCCTGGCCACCATCTCGCTGGCGGTAGATGCCATGCGCAATGAAAAAGTGCTGCAGGACCGGGAGAAAATGGGGTATTTCAGCGGTATCATCAAGGAAGAAAACAAACGCATGAATAAGCAGGTAGAAACCATCCTGCAAGCGTCGTTAATGGAAAGACAGGAAATACAATTGAGCCGAGTGCCCATGCACGTGCACGCGGTAATAAATGATGTGCTGGATAATTTTCGTCTTCAACTGGAAGACAGAAACGGCAAGGTATTGTTGCAATTGAATGCCGTGGAAGACCTGGTGGAAGCTGACGAAATGCATTTTACCAACCTGGTGTCCAATCTTATTGACAATGCAGTGAAATATTCAAAGGAAAACCTAGTTATCAGGATAACTACCACCAATACCGGGAAGTATATACAGGTACGGATAGAAGACAACGGCATTGGCATGAACAAGGAAACCCAGAAACGGATATTTGAAAAATTTTATCGGGCGCATACCGGTAATGTGCACAATGTAAAAGGTTTTGGACTGGGTCTGAGTTATGTAAAAACAATGATAGATGCGCATGGCGGCCGGATCAAGGTAGAAAGCGCCATCGGCAGGGGCACCAATTTTATCTTCGACATGCCGCTGGCAGGCCGGCAACATTAACCGGCCAGGATCAGGCAACCGTCTCCATAGCTCAAAAAGCGGAAATCGTTCTCTAACGCATAGGCATACATCTTTTTCCAGTCGGTACCCGCCAGGGCCGCTACCAGTAGAAGCAGAGTTGATTGCGGCTGGTGAAAATTAGTAGCCAGGCCGCTGATGATTTTAAAAGGGTATCCTGGTGCTATCAGCAATTTTGTTTTACTGATCAGCCTTTGGGTGCCACTCCTTGCCATCCATTTCAACAGCGCTTCCAGTGCAGTCGCCCGCGGTATGGCCTGCTCCTCCAGCCGGTCATATACTTCCCATTGGGTGATTGCCAGTTGTTCAGCCGTAATAAGCGGGTTGCCGAAAGCTTTTACACCCATCCAGTAAAGACTTTCAAGCGTTCTTGCAGACGTTGTGCCAACCGCAATAATACTTGTTTCGAACTGGAGCAATTGCCGGATAGCGGTCGCCGGCACATCCATAAATTCCGCGTGCATCTCGTGTGATTCCATAGTAGGGCTTTTCACGGGTTTAAATGTGCCCGCGCCTACATGCAGCGTAATAAAACAGGAATGGAATTGCTGTTGTTCCAGTTTTCCAAGCAAAACGGGAGTAAAATGCAAACCAGCGGTGGGGGCTGCCACCGAACCATCCTGCCGAGCGTATACCGTCTGGTATCGTTCTTTGTCGGACAGCTCAGCGGGCCGTTTAATATAAGGCGGAAGCGGTATAACCCCGGCTTCCTCCAATACTGCTGCAAATGATAAACCGGCAGGCACCCACCGCAGTTCAACCCTAAAACAATCATCTTGCTTTTCCAGGTACCGGGCTTCCAGCACAATCCCGCTGCCGTTGTACGGAATATTTTTTTGCAATACCTGGCCCGGTTTCCATTTGCTGGCACCGCCAATCAGGCATTTCCAGTATACCGCACCCGTTTGTTCCATGGCTATGGACAGACCGGCATATTCATCGCCCGGTTCCAGGCAGAAGATCTCAATGGTGCCGCCGCTGGGTTTCCGGAACAGCAACCTGGCCGCTAATACCCGTGTATTATTAAAAACAAGCAGGCTGGCGGGAGGAAGGTAATGGCCTATATTGCGATATATGTCTTCGGTTATACTTCCCTGTTGGTAGACCAGCAACCTGGAGGCGTCCCTTTCGGGCAGGGGATAGCGGGCTATCCTGTCTTCCGGTAAGGTATACGTGTAATCGCTGATGGAGATAGAACGGGTATCCATAAATGTCGGGGCTAACTGCCCTCATTTTATCGGCAAAAATAGACAATTTTGCCCGTCAGTTTTCTGCAAAACGATGCTGCCGCCAAGGAACGGGATAGGCCGTTTTGAAATGGCCCGGCAGCTGCCCAACTGGTTCTTACCCATGTTTCCGTGCCGCGCCTGTACATTTCCAGGAGTACTAACGAATAGGTATAATCGTTTTTTAAAAATTGCCCGGCAACCGCTTCAGGGCGTTCCGGTCTTTCTTTTTGCCAGCGGCACTACTAGCTTGAGCCCGCTCCATTGCTCTGTAACGGCGCAAACTTTTATGTCTACCCGTCCGTGGGCCAGCGAATAATTCCTGATACCGACTTCTGAAAGATCCGATGCCATGTCGTCGCTTTTCTTGTACCAGCTAACCCAGCGGATCAGGGGTGTATTTTTTTCCCATACCGGTTGCAGGGTCTGCATTTCTTTTTCAAAGATTTTATAGCTGGTAGCAAACAGGGGTACCAGAAAATAGCCTGGATGCATGCAATAGCAACACCCGCGTATCATGCCCAATGCCCAGTTTTTTGATCAGCGGAGTGTCCGAATAACTTGCTGATGTTGGGATCGTTTTTTTGGATATCCACATTTTTATTGGCTGGTCGCACAGTTTATCCACCGGTTTCCACCGCCTATTCACAGGCTGCCGGCTAAAATGTTAGTTGTTTTGGCCTGTAAGCCTTGCCTGTATTCATATCTGCCTCAAAATCAAGCTGTGGAAAAATTAAAGTTCTCCATATTTGGCTGCTACGTGTGAAAAAGTGTTATTTTGTGTCAATAAATGTCAAAATCGGTTCAAAATTTTATAAATGATTCCTGTTCAAGGCGAATTCGAGGTTACGATGGACGCCAAAGGGCGCTTCCTTCTCCCCGCTAAACTGGTTAGTCAGTTACCGCAGGGTGTAGCCACCCATTTCGTTGTCAACAGGGGCCTCGACGATTGTTTGTACCTGCATCCTATGGAAAACTGGATGGAGGAATCACAAAAAATCAGCGATTTACCCGACCACGAAGACGACAACCGCAAATTAAAGAAGTTTTTCAACTATGGAATGACCATGGTTGATTTGGATTCGGCCAGCCGGGTCTTACTGCCGCAAACCCTCAGGGATTACGCGGAGCTTGAAAAGGATTTGGTTTTATCGGGCATTGGTAAACATATAGAAATCTGGGATAAAAGTAAGTACCACCAGTTCTTTGATTCTTTTACACCTGCAAATTACAGGGCCTTGTACAAAAAGGTGAAGACACAGAAAACCGACCAGTGATAGGTTATGGATAATGAAAAAGACATAGCCATCACCGATAGTTTCTCACCCGGGTATCATGTGCCGGTATTATTGCGCCAGACTTTGGATGGACTGGCGGTAAAACCCGGTGGCATATACATAGATTGCACGTTTGGCGGCGGTGGCCATTCAAAAGAACTCCTGAAGCTGCTCAACGCCGAAGGAAAGCTTTTTGCTTTTGACCAGGACGCAGATGCAGCCCGCAATGTGCCAGCAGACAACCGGGTAACCTTTGTGCCCAATAATTTCCGGCACCTGCAACGTTTTATGCGACTGCACAAAACGCCGCTGGCGGATGGCATCATGGCCGACCTGGGCGTCAGCAGCCACCAGTTCGACGAGCCGGAACGTGGTTTTTCCACGCGTTTTGATGCGGTCCTGGATATGCGCATGGACAGGCGGCAGACACAGACGGCATTTGATGTAGTGAACACCTACAGTGAGCAGCAATTGCACTCCCTGTTTGAACAGTATGGCGAAGTTACCAACGCAAAAACCCTGGCGCGAACAATCGTCGCTCTTCGCTCGTCCACCTCGTTAAAAACTGTCAATAATTTTAAAGCCGCCCTGCATGCAGTTGTAAAAGGAAATCCCCATAAATATTTCGCGCAGGTATTCCAGGCATTGCGTATTGAGGTAAACAATGAACTGGGCGCTTTGCGCGAATTGCTTGAACAGGTGCCCCCCCTCCTAAAACCCGGTGGCCGCGTGGCTATCATAACATTTCATTCACTGGAAGACAGGCTGGTAAAAAATTTCTTTCGCAGGGGCCGTTTTACGGAAGAAGCGGAACATCCTTTCGAAAATACGGTATCCGCCAGCACCTTAAAAATAATTACAAAAAAGCCAATTATCGCCGGAGAAGAAGAGTTGAAACGCAATCCAAGATCAAGAAGCGCCAAGTTGAGGATAGCAGAAAAAATATAATCGATCCGGGTTGGAACCCGGTAAAACACCGGTTAGCGTAACAATTTAAAATTCAACAGCAGGAACGGTCATCAAACCATCTACCAGCAGTTAAACAATGGGTATGACACAGCAAAAAGAAGCAAGACGGGAATGGCGGCGGTTGTTCAATTACCAATGGATAGTAAAAAACATCCCTTATTTCCTGTTTTTGAGTGTACTGGCCGTGATCTATATATACAACGGGCATTATTCAGACAATACCGTAAAAGATATCAATAAAACAAGCAAAGAACTAAAAGAACTGCAGTATGAATATAAGTCAAAGAAGAGCGAAGTAATGTTTCGCAGCAAACAAAGTGAACTGGCCAAAGCCGTGGCGCCGCTTGGCCTGATGGAACTGGAAGCGCCACCGATGATCTTAAAAGACAGTGCCCGGTTAACGGGTGCCCGGGAGGCAAATTGACACGAATTGAAACGCGCCGAGAATTCGCATTCACCATAATTTCAGAAAATTAGCCGCTTGGAAGTAAAAAACGACATATTATGGAGGGTCTACCTGGGCTTTATCTGCATTGTCTTGATGGGTGTGTGCATACTGGGCAGGGCTGTTTACATACAACAGGTACAGGGCAGTTACTGGCGGGGCAAAAGTGATAGCCTGCATACGCGGTTGATGCCCATGCAGGCCGAACGCGGCACCATTTACAGCGAAGAGGGGGATATGCTGAGCACCTCGGTGCCTTATTTTGATATCTATATTGATTTTGGCGCAGACGGGCTGCGCGAAAAAAGCGGGCTTCGGTTTAGAAAATATGTTGATTCACTCAGCCGGGCCCTGGCAAACTTTTTTGCAGATAAAAAAGCCGCCTCCTATAAAAAAGAACTGCAGGCCGGATACAAAAGCAAAGACCGTTATTACCCATTGAAAAAGAACCTGTCTTTTGAAGAATACAAAACCCTGCGCGGGTTTCCGCTGGTTAACCAAGGCAGGAACAAAAGCGGTTTTATTGCGGAAGTAAAAAATAAAAGATTGAATCCATTCGGATTGCTGGCCAACCGTACCATCGGCTTATCGAGGGATTATATCAATAACGAAGGCAAAACCATCAGCCAGAACGTAGGCCTTGAACGAACATATGATACATTATTAAAAGGCGATAAAGGCCAGCGCCTGGTAAGATTTATCAGCGGTGGCGCATTTATCCCGGTGGAGGGTTCGGAGATTGAACCGGAAAACGGTAAAGACATCATCACTACCCTGGATGTTAACACGCAGGACATTGCAGAAAACGCTTTAATGAAAATGATGATTGAAAACGATGCGGACCACGGCACCTGTATTGTGATGGAAACCTCTACCGGCAAAATAAAAGCAATGGCCAACCTGGGCAAAAGACCGGATGGCGGTTTCTGGGAAGACTATAATTATGCGCTCCGGGCTACGGAACCCGGTTCAACCATTAAACTGGCCACCCTGCTGTCTGTTTTGGGCGAAGGCAAGGCTACCATCAATGATATGGTGCACGTGGGTGCTACCGGTAACGACTACGTGGGTGTAAGAATGGTAACCGAGGCCGAAACTATGCCCAAACCGGAAATGACCATCCGGGAATGTTTTGCGCATAGTTCCAATGTTGGTATGAGCAGGATCGCCTATAACACCTTTGCCTCCCAGCCGGAGAAATACCTGGGCTACCTGCATAAATTTCATTTTGATACAAGAACCGGCATCGATTTGGTAGGCGAGGAGCGCCCCGTATTGCCAAAAATAAAACGCAACAAAGAAGGCCTGCATGCCATGGTGACCATGAGTTTTGGCTATGCCATTGAAGTAACGCCGCTGCAAACCCTGATGCTGTACAATGCAGTGGCCAATAACGGCAAAATGCTGAAGCCCTACCTGGTAAACCGCATAGAAGACAATGGCCGAATAATTAAAAGCTTTGAACCGGAAATAATAGAGAACAAAATTGCAACGGAATCAGCCATCAAAGCCGCACAACAATGCATGCTGGCCGTAACACGCGAAGGCACGGCGAAACTGGTTTTTAAAGATGCACGCTACAGTGCGGGTGGTAAAACGGGTACGGCGCATGTAGCAGGTAAGGGTCTCAATTACGACGATGGCGTTTACCAGGCTTCATTCGTAGGATATTTTCCGTTTGATAAACCGCAATACAGCTGCATCGTGGTCATTAAAACAAAACCACATCCTGAGAAACATATGGGCGGACAGCTAGCCGCACCGGTATTCAGGGAAATAGCCGATAAACTCTATGCCGAAAAAAATGCAGCACCCATTACAGTGCAAGCGTTAAAAAAAGACAGTACACTTTTTTACTATGCAGGCGAAACCGGCCAGGTAAAGGAAGTACTGAATACCCTGAATATCGATTATGTTGATTCTGCCGGTAAACAATCCTGGAGCAGCCTCTACGGCAGTAAAGACAAACCAGTGGTAAACGCGCGCTGGGTAGCAAAAAATACCATGCCCAATATAAAGGGAATGGGTTTAAAAGATGCGCTCTACCTGCTGGAAAGCATGAAGATGAAAGTGGCAGCAAGGGGCAGGGGTAAAGTAACCATACAAAGCATTGACCCGGGTGAACCCATCAATAAAAACCAATTGATAAAAATAGAACTGAATTAAGGAATGGCAGTATTACACGACATATTATACAAAGTAGGCATCCGGTCTGTGCATGGGAACACCCAGGCAGTGGTAAAAGATGTGCAGATAGATTCAAGAAAGATAACCGAAGGAACGGCCTTTATTGCCATTAAGGGTGCGGCCGCAGACGGGCACCAGTATATAGACCGGGCAGTTGAGATGGGTGCTGCGGTAATTGTATGCGAACAATTCCCCGCCACCCTCCAGGCAAACGTTACCTATGTACAGGTAGAGAACAGCGCCTCCGCCGCCGGGTATATGGCGCATAATTTCTATGGTCAGCCATCAGAAAAAATGAAATTGGTAGGGATAACCGGTACCAATGGTAAAACCACCATCGCAACATTATTATACAAACTTTTTAGTGCGTTGGGCTACAAGTGCGGGCTGCTGGGTACGGTACAAAACCATATTGGAGAAACCATATTGCCCGCCACCCATACAACGCCAGACCAGGTAACCCTTAACCAACTATTGAAACAAATGCTGGAGGCCGGCTGTACCCATGTATTTATGGAAAGCAGTTCCCATGCCATCCACCAGTCGCGCATAGCAGGCATTCATTTCGCCGGGGCGGTGTTCAGCAATATCACCCATGACCACCTGGACTATCACAGCAATTTTGATGAATATATACGCGTAAAGAAATCTTTTTTTGATTCCTTAACGTCTGATGCCTTTGCGGTTTCAAACCTGGACGACAAAAGAGGGATGGTGATGCTGCAGAATGCGCATTCCCTGAAATACTATTACAGCCTTAAGACCATGGCGGATTTTAAAGGCAAGATCCTGGAAAACAGTTTAACGGGCCTGGTAATGCTGGTGAACGAACAGGAAGTGCATTTCAGGATGATTGGTGAATTCAATGCCTATAACCTACTGGCAGTTTATGGTACCGCCAGTTGCCTGGGAGAAGACAAACATGAAATACTGCGTTGCCTGAGCGTATTAAGCGGCGCGGAAGGGAGGTTTGATTATATCGTATCGGCCCGGGAAAAAATAATGGGGATCGTGGACTATGCACACACCCCCGATGCGCTTGTAAATGTGCTGCATACCATACAACAACTGAGAAAGGGATCTGAACAAATCATAACGGTGGTGGGTTGCGGCGGCGATCGGGATAAAACGAAACGCCCCGTGATGGCCGCGGAAGCCTGCAAGTACAGCGACCGGGTAATACTCACCTCAGATAACCCGCGCAGCGAAGACCCCAACGGGATATTAAGGGATATGGAACAAGGCCTCAATACCGCCGCAAAAAGAAAAACGATAACCATAACAGATCGCAGAGAAGCCATAAAAACGGCCATTGGCTTTAGTAAACCGGAAGACATTGTGCTGATTGCCGGTAAAGGACATGAAAAATACCAGGATATAAAAGGCGTGAAGCATCATTTTGATGATAAAGAGGAACTATTGAACCTGTTCCGGTTGCTGGATAAATAAGTAGGCAGAATGTTATTATACAAATGATCAATTAAAAAAAATGCTTTACCACTTATTCGAATGGTTTAAACAACAGGGCATCAAGGTGCCGGGTGGCGCATTGTTCCAATTTATTACATTCCGGCTGCTGCTGGCCGTTCTGTTGTCCTTAACCATCACATCGGTATATGGCAAACGGCTTATCCGTTTCCTGGTAAAAAAACAGGTGGGCGAAACCGTAAGAGACCTGGGTCTTGCGGGCGAACAGCAGAAAAAAGGTACTCCCACCATGGGCGGCCTCATTATTATCCTGGGCATCCTGGTGCCAACTTTATTACTGGCCAACCTGGACAAAGCCTATATCCGGTTAATGATATTGTCTACCCTCTGGCTGGGCGCAGTAGGTTTTATAGACGATTACCTGAAACTGCGCGCCCGGCGCATCGCGCAGCAACAAGGCGTAGCGTATAAAAAAGGAGATAAGGACGGACTGGCCGGCTGGTTTAAGATCCTGGGCCAGGTAGGCCTGGGTCTGATAATCGGTTTAACCCTGTTGTTTAACGATAATGTAAAAGCTTACCGTGAATATGCCGGAGACGTAAGTATGCTCAATAAAAAGGATATCATATTCCTGAAAGGCGCCGATGGCCGGGAAAGGCCATTTGTAAAATCTGATTACCCTGTTACAACCATACCCTTTGTAAAATCGCACGAGTTTAATTATTCACGTTTATTGCCGCAAGGCCTACGGGATTATACCTGGATATTATACCTGGCTGTGGTAATATTTATTATTACCGCAGTGTCAAATGGCGCCAATATAACCGATGGTATCGACGGGTTGGCAACCGGTGTGTCGGCCATTATTGGTGTGTGCCTGGGCATTTTTGCCTATGCCAGTGGTAATATACGCGTGGCCGACTATCTCAATATCATGTATATACCCAATCTTGGCGAATTGTCCATTTTTATTGCGGCCATGGTGGGCGCCTGTATTGGGTTTCTATGGTATAATGCCTACCCCGCACAGGTCTTTATGGGCGATACCGGCAGCCTTACCCTGGGCGGTATCATTGCCGCACTGGCCATCATGGTACGGAAAGAATTGCTGATACCCATTTTTTGCGGCGTTTTCCTGGTGGAGATACTGAGTGTAACCCTGCAGGTTAGCTATTTTAAATATACCCGGAAAAAACATGGCGAAGGCCGGAGGATATTTTTAATGAGCCCGCTGCACCACCACTATCAAAAACTGGGTTACCATGAAAGTAAGATTGTAACAAGGTTCTGGATAGTAACTATTTTATGTGTACTGCTTTCCATTGTGACACTGAAAATCAGGTAAGCGCAGCACGGCAGAAACAGTGACAACCCGCGAAAATATTGCTGAAAAACCGCGGCAAGTAAATCCAACTCTTGAAAACCACCTAAGGCCGACACTGAATTGTGAAGCAGAAGAATTTTCATACTGATGAAAAACCCCCTAATCCGGATCTGTTAGTGAACAATTGAAAACGATTTTGATGACAAAAAGAATGGTCATACTGGGCGGAGGAGAAAGCGGCGCAGGTGCTGCAATACTGGCAAAACAGCATGGCTATGACGTATTTCTCTCAGACAGTGGTTCTTTGAAAGATGTCTACAAACAAGAGCTGGCCGCAAACGGGATCGGCTTTGAAGAAGGAGGACATTCGGAAGAAAAGATCCTGGATGCAGCTGAAATTGTTAAAAGCCCCGGCATACCGGAGAAAAATGAACTGGTAAAAAAAATCCGGGCAAAAGGCATTTCGGTTATCAGCGAGATAGAACTGGCTTACCGCTTCATGGGCAACAGTAAAATAGTTGCTATTACGGGCAGTAACGGTAAAACCACCACCACCTTGATGCTATACCATATCTGCAGACATGCAGGGCTGGATGCCGCACTGGTGGGCAATATTGGTTACTCCTTCGCCAGACAGGTGGCGAAAGATCCAAAGCCCTGGTATATTGCCGAGATCAGCTCGTTTCAGCTGGATGATATTCAGACATTCAGACCGGAAATAGCCATCCTGACCAATATAACCGAAGACCATTTAGACCGGTATGAATACAAATTTGAAAAATACGTCGCCAGCAAATTTCGCATCGCGATGAACCAGACAAAAGATGATTTTTTTATTTATTGTGCAGACGACCCCGTGACCATGCAGTACAGGAATCAATTTGCAATCCATTCTAACCTATTACCATTTACCATGCAACAACAACCCAGCAACGGCGGATTTATTAAAAACGGGCAAATGATTATTGAAGCAAACAGCGAGCGTGTAACCATGAGCATTTATGATTTTGCACTCAGGGGTAAACACAACCAATACAATACCATGGCGGCAGGCATCGCCGCAGCTACCCTCGGGCTGCGCAAAGACAAAATACGCGAGGCGATAGAATCCTTTGAAACCCTGGAACACCGCATGGAACATGTGTCTACCGTAAGGGGCGTGGAGTTCATCAACGACAGTAAGGCTACCAATGTAAACAGTACCTGGTATGCCCTGGAAAGCATGGAAAAACCCACTATCCTCATCCTCGGCGGCGTGGACAAAGGCAACGATTATTCCCTGTTGCTGGAGCTGGTAAAGGAAAAGGTAAAAGCCATTGTTTGCATGGGTCTCGACAATCGCAAGATCCACGAGGCTTTTGGTAAAGATGTAGCGCTGATAGTGAACACGGAGCGTGCCGCCGAAGCCGTGCACGCAGCCTTCCATTTTGCAGAAAAAGGAGACGTGGTACTACTAAGCCCCGCCTGTGCCAGTTTTGATTTGTTTAAAAATTATGAAGACAGGGGCAGACAATTCAAAGAGGCTGTGCGGGAATTATAACCAACGGCACGGATGTCTTATCGTAAGAGCCGGAACCTGAAAATTAATAGTTACCAGCAACGTGAATGAATTTACAACCATAGAAAAGAATCCGTTTAAGGGTCTCGGCCAAAAAACCAAGGGCGATAAAGTGATCTGGGCAGCCGTGGTGGTACTGGCGCTGGTATCGCTGCTGGTTGTGTACAGCAGTACGGGTTCACTGGCATATCGTTTAAGCAAAAGCAATGAGTCTTACCTGTTCAAACAGAGTGTTTTTATCGGTATCGGCATCCTCATAATATACTTTTTACATAAGGTCAACTATAACTTGTATTCGCAGGTAGCCCGGTTTTTGTTCCTGCTTTCCATACCCCTGCTTATCTACACACTTTTTTTTGGGGTTCGTTTAAATGAGGGCAGCCGTTGGATCAGGTTACCTATTGTACAAATGACGGTGCAGACCTCGGACCTGGCAAAGCTGGCCCTGTTCATGTACCTCAGCAGGCTGTTGAGCAGGAAACAGGATGTGATCAAGGATTTAAAAAAAGGTTTTCTGCCGGTCATCATGCCGGTGGGTCTTATCTGTTTGCTGATTGCACCGGCAAATTTGTCTACCGCCCTGCTAATCGGGGCTACCAGTATGCTGATCATGTTCATCGGAAGGGTAAGCGCCCGGCATTTGCTGATGGTTGTTGGCGCGTCTCTAGTGCCGCTTTTCATCCTGATATCGGCCGCTGTTATTCACCACAAACAAAACAACGGCGAGACCATCCGGGCCGAAAGCCATTCCAGGTTATTTGCCAGGGTAAATACCTGGATCAACCGCGTGGAGAATTTTATGTATGGCGGCGGCGCCGATGCCGACGACGAGGATGATTACCAGGTTAACCAGGCAAAAATTGCCATCGCCAAAGGCGGCTGGGTGGGTGTGGGGCCAGGTAACAGCGAACAACGCAATTTCCTGCCGCATCCTTACAGTGATTTTATTTTCGCCATTATTATAGAAGAATACGGGCTGCTGGGGGGAGCGTTTATAACGTTTATCTACCTTGTTTTTCTTTTCCGTTGTATCCGGATTTTCAGGCGTTGCCCTTATGCCTTTGGCGCATTCCTGGCTTTATCGCTCAGTTTTACCCTGGTAATACAGGCGCTGGCCAATATGGCCGTGAATGTGAATCTATTTCCGGTAACCGGGGTTACCCTGCCCCTAATCAGCATGGGTGGCAGCTCGTTTATTTTTACCTGTATTGCCATTGGTATCATATTAAGCGTGGCCACCAACGTGGAAAAACTGGAAGGCAGAACGCAACCCGTAAAAAATGAAAAAGAATCTGGTGATGAATAAAAAGATCATCATAGCAGGCGGTGGTACCGGTGGGCATATCTTTCCCGCCATTGCCATTGCCAACGCGTTAACGCAATTGCGGCCGGGGATCGAAATATTGTTTGTAGGAGCCCGTGGCAAGATGGAAATGGAAAAAGTGCCGCAGGCGGGTTATCCAATAAAAGGCATCGATATAACCGGGTTTAACCGGAGCTCCTTGATCAAAAATATCGGCTTGCCGTTCAAGCTGATAAAAAGTTATTTCCAGGTGCGTACCATTGTTGCGGATTTTATGCCCGACGCGGTAATTGGTGTGGGCGGGTATTCAAGTTTTCCGGTATTGCGTTTTGCGCAAAGCAGGGGCATACCGGCCTGTATACATGAAAGTAATTCGTTTGCCGGCAAAAGCAATAAGATGCTGGGTGCAAGAGCCGCCCGCATTTTTGTGGCCAGCGATGGCATGGAGAGATTTTTTCCGGCCGACCGTATTATTGTAACGGGTAACCCTGTACGCAGCAGCATTGCCGGCAGTACCGCTACCCGGTACGAAGCCGCACCTTTTTTTGGTTTGGACCTCCACAAAAAAACGGTGCTGGTAACCGGAGGAAGCCTTGGCGCAAAAGGTATCAACGAGGCCATTGCCCGGCAGCTGGATGCATTTGAGAAAAACGACGTTCAGCTGATATGGCAAACCGGTAAACCCTATGCTGCCAGAGCAAGTGAAATTAGCACCGGTAAAACCAATATCTGGGCGGGTGATTTTATAGCACGGATGGAACTGGCCTATGCGGCGGCCGATGTGGTGGTGGCCAGATCCGGCGCCATGACCATTGCCGAATTGTGCGTTGCTAAAAAGCCGGTCATATTTGTGCCCTTTCCCTTTGCAGCGGAAGACCACCAAACCGTGAATGCACAAAACCTGGTTGGAAAAAATGCAGGGATTTTAATAAAAGACAGCGAGGCAAAAGAGAAACTGGTGGATGCCGTAATGGTATTGGTAAAGGACGAAGCAAAACAGCAAATCCTGCAGACGAATATCGCAAAACTGGCCGTAACAGACGCAGATAAAAGAATTGCGACGGAATTACTGCGCCTGGTTGACCAACCGAAAGATTGATGACTGATGGAATGCAGTCTGCAAACCCGGTGATTATAAATTATGATTGACGCATGATCGACAAAATGGAGGAAAGAAAAACATTGGACGAAATCATCGGACCTGCACCAGGAGCGGCAGGCGGAGAAGTTTATTTCATCGGCATCGGCGGCATTGGTATGAGTGCACTAGCAAGATATTTTAAATCGAAGGGTTGCACCGTGAGCGGCTATGATAAAACAGCAACTGATCTTACCCGGCAGCTGCAAACAGAGGGAATCACCATACACTATGAAGACAATGTTTCGATGGCGCCAAAAGATATACAACTGGTAATATATACGCCGGCAATGCCAAAAGACCATACCGAGATGGCCTGGTACCGGGCAAATGGCTTTACCATGCTGAAACGAAGCGAAGTACTGGGTATGATCAGCAGGCATTCTTTTAATATTTGTGTTGGCGGCACCCATGGCAAAACAACCATTACCACTATGATTGCGCATCTGCTGCGCGATACCGGTTATGGATGTAATGCCTTCCTGGGAGGCATATCCGTAAACTACCAGACAAATTTCTGGAGCAGTGAGCGCAATGTATGTGTAATAGAGGCGGACGAATACGACAGGAGTTTTTTACAGCTCAGCCCGGATATCGCCATCATTAGTTCCATGGACCCGGATCACCTGGATATATACGGAACTGAAACGGCACTCCAGGATGCGTTTGTGGCGTTTGGATCCAAAGTAAAAAAAGACGGTCTGTTACTGGCTAAGTTTGGTTTAAAACGGGGGCAAGATCTGAAAACAGGCAGGCATCTTACCTATAGCCGACAAAATGAGACCGCGGACGCCTTTGCGGCCAATATCAGGTTGACAAACGGCGGGTACCATTTTGATGTAATGATGAAGGATAGCATGGTGCCGGATCTGGCCTTGCATATGGGCGGTATGCACAACGTGGAAAATGCGGTTGCCGCCATTACCGTAGCACAGGAACTGGGGATTGAACATAAAAAAATTAGGGAAGCAATAGCATCATTCAAAGGAATAAAAAGACGGTTTGAATATATCATACCGCCCGGGGCAAAACAGGGGATTGTTTTTATTGACGATTATGCGCACCACCCCGAAGAATTAAAGGCGCTAATCAACGGTGCCAAAGCACTGTTCAGCGGGAAGAAGTGTACGGTTATTTTTCAACCGCACCTGTTTTCAAGAACAAAGGACCTGGCCAGTGGATTTGCGGAAAGTCTTGATCTGGCCGACTCGGTGTTGTTGCTACCCATTTATCCCGCAAGAGAATTGCCCATGGAAGGCGTAAGCAGCGATACCCTATTGAACAGGATGAAAAATGAAAACAAAAAAGCGCTGAGCAAAGAGGCCTTATTGCAGTATCTGAAGCAAGTATTTGTACCGGGGCTGCACCCAGACTTTCCCGAAGTGCTGATAACCGCCGGTGCCGGGGATATTGATGCCCTGGTGCAGCCGATAAAAGCGATAATAGAAAACAAATGAGTATTAAAAGCAATATCAAAAAAATGCTGTTCCTCTCACTGGCAATCGTGACGGGTGCAGGATTACTGGTATTGCTGGTAGCCGCCATTAACAAAAAAAACCACAAAAACTGCACAGGCGTAGATATCAGTATTGAAGGTAGCGAACGCGAAATGTTTTTGAGCAGGCAGGATATTATGAACATCATTGTGCCGGATAAGGATAATCCTCCGCGCGGCAGGCCCCTGGCTTCTTTTGACCTGAAGAAAATGGAAGCCGCGCTGGAACACCAGGTATGGGTGAAAGACGGCCAGGTGTTTTTTGACAACAATGGCATGTTGCGCGTAAGGGTAGAGCAGCGAATACCGGTGGCGAGAATATTTACCGTAAACGGCAACAGTTTTTATATTGATAGCAGCGGCCGACAGCTGCCATTGAGCAACAATGTGACTGTGAAGCTGCCGGTGTTCAGCAATTTCCCGGCCGACAAAGAAAGACTGTATGGTGCAGACAGCCTGCTGATGGAGCAGATTAAACAACTAAGTCTTTTTATCCTTGCCCATCCTTTCTGGATGGCCCAGATAGGCCAGGTAGACATTACGCCCAGCCGCAGGTTTGAAATGATACCGGTCATCGGCAACCACCTGATTGTTTTTGGCGATGGTACCGGTTATGAAGACAAGTTTCACCGCTTGCTTTTATTTTATCAGCAGGTGAGCGCCCGCGTTGGTCTTGATAAATACAGTATCATAAACGTGGCGTTTGACAAACAGGTAGTAGCAACAAGAAAAGGAACTACTGGTCGGATTGATTCATTACAGGCATTAAAAAATATTCAGAAGCTGATAGAGTCATCCAAGCAATTATTCTATGATACGGTATCCACAACGGTGGATAATAATATTGCTGCAAATGCTGCGTCTGCACCAACTTTAACGACTTTAAAAGACAATCAAAGAAATGCAGCAGTAAAAGATTCGATTAAAAAAGTTCCAGCCGACATTCATCCACCACCATTGAAAAGCCGGGCAACACAGCCCCCGAAACAAACCATTAAGCATCCTGCGATAAACAGGCGGCCAAAAGCTGTTATGAGGAGTGCGAGCGGTTAGACCAATGGATTAAGCAACGGCCTGTATTATAAAACAACCGGCAACCACCTCCGGAAGCCGGAAAAAGTGAACAACTAAAATAAACATACATCTATGAACAATGAACAACCAATTATTGTGGGGCTTGATATAGGCACTACAAAAATTGCCTGTATTGCCGGCCGTAAAAACGAATATGGTAAACTTGAAATAGTTGGCTTTGGTCGGGCTAACAGCAACGGCGTTAAACACGGCCAGGTGTTAAATATTGATGAAACCATTAAGGCTATCCGTGCAGCGCTCGACAATTGCATGGCATCCAATACCGGTATTGATTTTAGAGAAGTGTACGTGGGCATTGCCGGGCATCATATCAAAAGCCTGCAAACCCGGGGTGATATTGTACGCCAGGATACCAATGAAGAAATTACGCAACGCGAAATTGACCAGCTGGTAGCAGACCAGTTTAAGACCTATATACCGGCGGGAGACCAGATTATAGATGTAATACCGCAGGAATTCACGGTCGATAATTTTCAGAATATACCCAACCCCATAGGATACGGCGGCGTAAAGGTTGGCGCTAATTTTCATATTATAACCGGCGACAAAAACGCCATCCGGAATATCAACCGTGCGGTAGCAAAAAGCAACCTGGTTACAAAAGACCTGGTGCTGCAACCCCTGGCATCGGCCAGTGCTGTTATGGGCCAGGAAGACCTGGAAGCGGGTGTAGCCATTGTAGACATTGGCGGCGGTACCACAGACCTGGCCGTTTTCTATGAAGGCATTTTAAAGCATACGGCTGTTATTCCATTTGGCGGTGAAAATATTACCAATGATATCAAGACCGGTCTGGGCGTGCTGAAGACACAGGCAGAGCAGATGAAAGTGCAGTTTGGATCGGCTTTGTCAAACGAAGCAAAGGCAAATGCATTCATTACCATACCGGGTCTGCGCGGCATGCCGGCCAAAGAAATCAGCGTAAAAAATCTGGCCAATATTGTTCAGGCAAGAATGAGTGAGATTATGGATTTTGTTTCCTATCATCTTAAACAGGTGGGTATGGATAACCGTATGCTCAATGGCGGCATTGTACTTACCGGCGGCGGCTCACAATTAAAACACCTGATCCAGCTAACGGAATATGTAACCGGTTTGAATGCGCGTATTGGCTTTCCCACCGAACACCTGGCTGCCGGCCATATAGACGAGCTGGCCAAACCTACCTATTCCACCTGTATCGGACTTATATTAAAAGGATACGATGACTACGAACACAACCGCAAGCAGTTTGAAACGGCGCATATAAAAGTAGAAGTGCCGGAAACCTTAAAACAGCTGCAGACGGCGGCGGAAGACGAAGCGGTGATGAGCGAAGATGCACCGGTGGTAGCGGAAAAAATGGTCAACCGGAAAGGCATGAAGGATTTCTGGGGAAAATTCAAGGATGGGCTGATAGACCTGTTTAAGGAAGAAGAAGACAAACACCTGTAACCAACCAATAACAGGCCTCGTTAAAAGTTCTTACTAACCATTGATTCAATAAAAACGCATGCGCGATACAGAAACCATATCCTGCATGTTTGTAAAATGCTGTAATTATGATACATTTTGATTTACCAAAAGAGAAATCATCTATTATTAAAGTGATAGGTGTAGGTGGCGGAGGCAGCAATGCGGTTAACCACATGTTCAGCCAGAATATTGAGGGTGTTAACTTTATTATTTGCAATACGGATGCCCAGGCCATTGCGCAAAGTAACGTGCCCAATAAAATACAACTGGGGCCGCATCTTACCCAGGGATTGGGTGCGGGCGCAAATCCCGAAATTGGTAAACAGGCCTGCGAAGAAAGCCTGGAGGAAATAAAACGGATACTGGAAGTAAATACGAAAATGGCTTTTATAACCGTGGGTATGGGCGGTGGTACCGGTACCGGCGGCGGACCCATCATTTCAAAAATCTGCAAAGACCTGAATATTCTTACCGTGGGGATTGTTACCACACCTTTTTCCTACGAGGGTAAAAAACGGCAGATACAAGCCGAAGAAGGCATCCGGGCCATGAAGGAGTATGTAGATACGCTGCTGGTAATCAGCAATGATAAATTACGTCACCAGTTTGGCAACCTTAAGATGAAAGAAGCGTTTGCCAAAGCAGATAATGTACTGGCCACTGCGGCCAAATGTATTACGGATGTGATCAACAGTACGGGCCAAATTAATGTTGACTTTGCGGATGTTTGCACCGTAATGAAAAACGGCGGTGTGGCCATACTTGGCAATGCCGTGGCAGAGGGCGAGAACCGCGCCCAGCAAGCCATAGAAGAAGCATTAAATTCACCACTGCTAAACGACAATGATATCAGCGGCGCCAAATGGATACTGATTAATATCAATTCTTCTGAAGGTGATCATGAATTTACCATGGACGAGGTGGAGATCATTCAAAGCTACCTGATTGGCCGCGCTGGTGAAGGTACCGATGTGATACTGGGACTGGGTTATGACCCGGCCCTGGGCAGCAAAATTGGCATCACGCTGATTGCAACCGGGTTTGAATACAAAGACCCATTTACAAAACCAACCGTAAAAAAAGAAGTAGCCAATAAAGAAGAAAAAATTGTGATGGTACTGGAATCGGTAAAGGAAGAGCCGCCTGCTGTTTCAAAACAATTTGTTTTACCGCTGGACGAGCGGGCCGGGGAAATTTCCGACAGTGCGGAAAGCGTCACTATTTCATTGCTGCCATTGGAAGAAACCCCCACCATGCCGGTAAAAACTGGGATGCCTTTAAAAGAGAATCTGCAACCTGTACTGGTAGAAGAATCTGCAACTACGCCTGTTATTCTTGGAAATTTTACGGTAAACAACAACGGTAAAAATACTGTGGACAATTCCATGGATTCTGTGGAGAAGAAAGAAGAAGCAACCTATATGGAGTTGGTATATTCGCAATCTTCAGCCAGTGACTATTTACCTGCTGAAGCCCTGCCCGAAAACAACAAAAAGCAAACTGAAAATATTGTAACGAATTCTCCTGCATCTGCAGTGCGAGGAGGATACTTGGCCAAGCCTTCCAATATTTATGCCGAACCGCGGACGGCAGATCATTCCTGCCCCCCCGATTACTCGAGTCCTCCTGTGAAACAACCCGTCTTGCAAGAGTTGCCGGTACAGCCGTCGGTTCAAAAAGAAGAAGAACCTTCTTTCGACATGCAACTGGTAATTAAAGATGAAGATTCTAATAATGCGGCGGATGCGCCTCGGGCTCTACAAACTCAGCAATCAGACATGTTCCCTGCAGAAGACCCGGCGATGCCGGACGAAGCAGAAGAGCAAAAACGTCGCGCTGTAGAACGAATACAGAAGTTACGAAATCTGTCGTTCAACGTAAATGCAGCCGATACCAACAATGAGTTTGAAACTGTGCCGGCCTACATCCGCCGCAATTTAGAATTGTACAATACGGTTAGTCCTGCAGAAAATTTTTACAGCAGTTATGAAGTAAAAGCTGACGAAAACAATACGGGTAAGATTAGCACCCTGAATACTTTCCTGGATGGAAAAAAATTAGATTAATGAGAGTTGTGTTTTATAGGAGTTTTTAGTTGTTGTATCCGCTAAAAGGATAGTCGCTGCCCCTTCCGTAAAACCGGGAGGGGCTTTTTATGAGAGCAGGGCAGAGGTGCAATGGTTCACGGTAATTTGTACAGTCGGAATTTTACTTCCGGCCTAACTAGCGTTACTGCGAATCGCGAACCCTTCTCTACCATGTGGCAACTAATGCAGGTGCGGTGATTACCAACCATTGTATGCTCGCCCTTTGAGAAACAACCACCAAATCAATTAAAGGCGCGCTCAGCGGTGATTTTTATTTTGATGGTGATTCCAAAGGGCAGAAAAAGCAATTACATAGGGTGAATTTTATGTTCCGCTACACTAGGGAGCATTACCGGTAAAAGCAGTTATTCTTTAACCTGTTCAGGCTGCGTATTGCGCAAGTGAAAAAACAAGGGTGATTACATTGTCGCCCTCGGTTTCCAGGCCGATATTACCACCTATTTTATTTGCCGCCTCTACAAAATGACCCGGTATATGCATATAGCTGCTGTATACATATGCGCTGTTATTGCGGATGCGAATTTGCAACTGGTCTGCCACAGACACCGTTTCTACCCGAATGCAACAATCAGAGGTGCTGTGAACGGCATTGGAAAGCAGGCTGCCGATTACATATGCCAGTGTGTTTTCTTCGGCATAAACGGCAATGGATTTGTCGATGCCGTTGATAATAAAACTTTTTTTGTGCGCAGCCTTTGAAACAAGACTTAATTGTAACTTGTTTACCAGCTGATGAAGCGAAGTGGGGGTGGAAGATGTGGAAAGGGAATTGTGGTAAGATTGGTTTTTCATACAAAAGCATTTAAGCGTACACAAATTGTTTCTTTTGTTTCACAGGATCGGTTCAGGATATTGGAGTAGGATTAGGGGCCAGGACTTAGGTTTTGGGTCTGGGTTTAGAGGTTTGGTTTTAGGTTCTGGGTTTAGGGTTACGGTTAAACTGTAAAATCAGGTTTAAAGTTCGGACGAAATGCTTTCACAGAAGCGGATGGTTGGTTTCAGGATATTGGATAGGTTCATTCGAATGACAACACAAAGATGACACCGCCCGGGAACAAAAACAATAGCATAACCTATGAAGCTGCTGTAGTATAATATCCATTTTCCTGTAATAACTCTTGTACAAACCGGATTGGCAACACGAATACGACGGTCCGCCCCTGAATGCCTTGTTTTTTATCAATTTGGTAAGTATTTACTCCTAGCTTGCACC
>JBDTVE010000115.1:0-9537 GCA_040007355.1 Bacteroidota bacterium
TCACTCATGCTGATGCGGTGGTTAAGCACTATTAAATCCGGGCTGTACTTTCTTGCTTGCTGCATTGCT
Source organism: Bacteroidota bacterium (assembly GCA_040007355.1). Lineage (GTDB taxonomy): Bacteria > Bacteroidota > Bacteroidia > Chitinophagales > Chitinophagaceae > JACMLD01. The sequence goes on from JBDTVE010000115.1 coordinate 70, forward strand.
TTAATAAAATACTTTTCCTTCTCCGGCCGTAAATCACTGCTGCATAAATCCAATTTAAACAACCTTATTTTATAATCCCGGCAAAGCCCTGCAAGCAGGCTGATTCTTTGTTGAGCTTCCTCGGGCGTATTACCATAACCATCCGGCCCCATCCATATACCAAGCCTTGTACCGGCTGCAGTAGCTGCCTGATAAATGGGGTGCAGTCCATGCGGATAATCTTTTTTAAACCACGGTGACTGCAGATTGCCGTAAGCAGGCCGACCCTCGAATGCCACGCAGTTTGGACCATAATCAAACGTACCCACATCCAGCAAATACACATCCAGTTGCATTCCATATTTATCCTTCATCCATTTAAAGAACTGTAGGTTTTTCAATATTTTATTTTCGTTGCTGCCAAACCAGGAGCGGCTTATCCAATCGAAATACATAGCAACAGATGGGCTTTGCTGTGTGTATGCCTGCGTGGGTTGTTGTGATTTTACCTGTACAAAAATCAAGACAAATAGGTTCGCAATTAAGAGTCTCTTCGTTATTCCTTTACGTAGCATAATTTATTTATTTAGGACGATATTTATAAATATTTCAAAGCGAAACGAATTAGCGGTGCTGCAGCGCACACTGGCGACTGCAATGCTGTTAGCACTTTATCAAATATTTCCATGCTCAATTTATCTTTTCCCAATCCAAGACAACCCAAGCCCATCAGGTAATAGCAATGCGTAGCATTTTTTCATCAAGGTCTTGTTCAAATACCATCAAAGCTCGAAGTGATAATATGGCAAAATAATCGATTTGTATTTTGTCATTCAGTTGTTCCTCAGCAAAAAAAATAAACCGTTTAAAATAGTGTCTGCCTTTTGTTGTTCACCCAATTTTATCCATGCCAATCCCTGGTAAGATGTTTTGTCAGGTTGTAGATCGTAGTAAAAAATGGCCTGAACCGATTCCGCGATCCCACGCGTTGCCTGTATAAATTGTTGGTGCACTGCATCCTCATTTCCCCTGGTTTGCAACACACATCCCTTCAGGCAATGAATACCATCTTCGGGTGCATTGTTCAATTTGCCTTTGCCAATTTACAGGATATTGCCCGGCATCCTGCAGCAATTGCAACGACTATTCAAACTGTTATTTTGCAAGTGCCTGTTTTGCCAGTTCAGTATGGCACAATAAATATTGGCCAACCACTTTTCCTTCCTCACCTTCTCATGGATGAAACTGCCTGTCGGCAATTTAATTTTTAGGTTTGTTATATTTGCCTTTGCAGTTTAATAAGGTAATATATTCCAGGTACAGGTCGTCTCTATCCTGCATCAACAAAGGGAAATTTTCCAACAATTCAATCCGCACATCTACGGGCTTATCCAATGCTTTATACAATTGGTCAAGTTCCATCAACACCCTTCCATCAGCAGTGTCCAATGCAATGCAGTTTCCATAAAATCAAACGCCTCATTGGGTTTGTGCAGTTTATTGTCTATTTTTCAAATTTTTGAGATAATGCTATCAAATTTTTTATTTTATTAGAATCGACTTTAACTGTCGGATTGAAATGATCTCCCGCCATATACTTTTTTAAACTATAAAGTAATTGCTGTGCTTCGGGTCGATTTTCCATATCCTGATTGAAGTCGATACCAGAGAGCAGCAGTTTGCCCTTTCCAACGCTTACTTCGAATAATAATGCTATCGGTCTATTTGTAAACCAGTCATCTATAACCCGCACAATGGGTTGTATATCTTTTGAGACGGCATCAATCCTGATAGCGTTAGAATGACTCATAGCATCCCACCATTGCCAGTTACTATAATATTCAGTCGGGAAATCAGCCAATGCTGGGTGTTTAGGATCACACAAAATCCCAAGCGTATGTGGAGCCTGTCCTCCTGTCCAGGCCGTATTCCAGAATATACTCGAAAAACCAATTTCAATTTTCCCACCAAATTCAGGCTTCAAATTCCCTTTTTTCAGAGATAAAAGAACAGAACCACCTTCCTCTAAAAATTTCTGGGTACTGGCATCAATGGTTGAAACAACTTTGATTTTATCTGCGCCTGCTACTACATCTTTAGAAGCAGGATATACCCAAATATCCCAACTGTTACTAAATGATCCGGTTGAAACTTCAAGTATAAGTTTTTCAGCCTTGTTAATTGATGCAAGTGGAGTTGAAATTTGTCCTAGTGAGAAACAATTACCCAATGGAATATCAGTTTTCGCAAGTTTTCCCGAAAAAACAACTTTACCAGAAATGTCTTTTATACTCCATTCCGGAACGCAAGACTGAATAGCGTCATCACCATAATGCGCCACTTCAATCGCCACTGATAGTGTATCTGTATTGTAGTAAATATGCTTTTTTAATCTGGCCAATGGCACAGTAGAATTACAGAATCGACTGTATGCTGCAGGAGTGATATAGCCTTTTTCATCCCAAAAAGGGTCTAAAACACCAACCAAAGCAGTTCCCTGACCAGGAAAGTCATGCAAGTCGAGCAATTGGAAACCACCGAAATCTTTTGTACGCAATGCTGCCTCGATATCAGCCTTGTAACAAAGTGCTTGTAATTTTCCCGAGCTTAATAAGAAACTATCGGCTAACTGGGCCATCCCATGGTCTTTCAGTGTTTCCTGAAAAATTTCAAAATTTTTAGCTTCTACAATTCCGGTATATTTTGGTATTTCTTTGAAATTCGGATACACACACCATTGTCCAATTTCATGACTGACAACGGGTTGATGAAAACCTTTTATCTTTTCAGTCCAGTCGTAGTCCGACGCCGGAGCTTTTTTATTAATTATACTTCCTAACCCCTCACCCCATCCCTGAATACGCGGATTCATTGTACTCTGGTAATCATTTACATCCAAATTTGGCCAACCAGCTCCTGAAGTATATATTCGGCGGCTGTCCTTGTCTTTCCAATAAGTAACAAACTTTGTCAGGAAAGCATCTTTGTTTGCTCCAGCAGGCTCATTTCCGTACAGCATCATACAAAACGACGGATGATTGCCATATTGCTCAACCATGCGCTGGCTCTCTTCATACAAGTATTTATCTAAAGGCTTTCCATCGCCTATGGTTGTACTCACATTGGCCCATGAAGAACATTCAACTTGAAGGTAAAAACCCGACTGGTCGGCAGCATCGAAAGCCGCTTGTGGAGGGCACCAAGAATGAAAACGCATATGATTCAGGCCATGATCACGACAAATTCTAAAAATTCGTAACCATTCGCTAATTTGTGTTGGAGGAAATCCCGTTTTAGGAAAAATGGCACATTCCAAAGTTCCACGCAGAAAAAGCGGTTTATCATTTATCAATAACTTATTTCCCGCAGCTTTTATTTCTCTCATCCCGAAAGTTGTACTACAACTATCTTGTAGCTTAAGATTTGGTACACTAATATTGATTTTTAGTTGATACAAATTGGGGTGAAATTCGCTCCATGTTTTCATTTTTTCGTCCAATTCATATTCGAAAACCAAGGTGTCCGTTCCCTGAGCTAAACTTATATTGTAATTGTTTTTAGGTAACGTATTTACGCCATCTATCAATAGTGACAGAAAACCATTCTGCTTTTTTTGTGTTCTGTTATCCAACACTACTTTTGCTACAATTTTTTTCTGATGGATATCCGGAAACATTTGAATACTCTTAATCGATATTTTTGGCTTGGCTTCTAAATACATTTGACCAATAATTCCATTCCAATTGGTTTGCGTATGATCAGTAATACTATGTGAATTAATCCCTGGGTCAATGATTTTTATTCTATTGTCAATGCAAATGCTTATTCGATGTGTGCCTGGTGTAAGTATCATCGACAAATCATACAAATGTGGTGTCCCCAATGAATTGCGCATTCCACATTCTCTCCCATCAATCCATAATCGACTTTCCCAATGGCATCGTTCTAATAACAGTTTAATGGTCTGACCCTTCCAAGATGTTGGTATAATCACTTCCTTTTGATACCAGGCGGCTCCGGCATAGTACTTAAGAGGCTGTAACCAAAATGGAATTTTGATATTACCTGGCTGTCTGTATTTCTTATATTCATCTTTTTTGAAATAACTACTGTCAACAATTTGCCCCATCCATTTCGTGTTAACTGTAACATCATAGCCCTTTCCATTTGTTGCCATTGAACCGGGCAAAACCACCTTTTCATTAAGTGCTTTTAAAAACCAATGTTCTTTAATACCCTTGTCGTATTTATCAATAGCAAAAAGCCATTCACCACTTAAATCAATCTTTTGAGCAGCAGCGTTAATGTAAGTCAATAATAATACTGCGAAATAAAATGCTCTACTATACATAATTTTATTTTTTAATGAACATTCTAACCATTTCTTCCAGCGATTTACCTTTTGCTTCTTTCGTTTTTCAATTTAATAAATACAAAACCTGCTACACAAATGACGGCGTACAAGTAAAAAGCATTTTGTGTTTCACCCAATATTTGTACTAAATGGGAAAAGTAAATACCAATATAAAATATGCTGCCCATAACCAATTTTCTGCTATGCTGGTAGCTGCACTATGTACATCTGATGGGAAAATTAAGATATTAATACCCTGGTTTCCGGTGCAAGTGTAGTAAGGTACAGGCCAATAGCAGCAAGCAGGTAAATGGAGGTAAATTCTGAATTATGCCCAGCAAATACGAAATAATTACATACAAAACTGCTAGACCACCTGCACCAACCAACATCCACTGCTTGCGGCCCAATTTATACTCCGATAGTGAAACCTTCCCGATATTCATTTAACACAAACTGCTCCCGTAAAAAAATCAACGCACCAGAAATAACGCAAAATCAAGACAAATAAATAACCACCCAATGCAGAATCAAAGGAAACGGAAATAATGTATCGGACGCTGTAAGTAGATTTACTCATAATGTAAAACAGCCCCAATTAATTGATTTTGTTTCCAAATGATGGCATTTCTATTCTCGTACTATAACTTTAATTCAGTAATAACAACAAATATTTTTACCCGATAAAATCAATTAACCGCTGTAGACAATCATTATAAAATTAGCTTTTGAAATTGGGATATGGGTTTCGAGCCAATATATCGCAGGGATACTTTTCCTGTCTAAAACGCATGGCATTGTTCAGCACATTAAACTGATTTTCCAATATATTGCTTCCAAATGCTAAGCCATAAGCATATCTCGTCAGTGTGAATGGTTTGCCAGTGATGCTTGTAAAGCCGATCCAGTATTAGTGGCATGGTGCCAAGCATGATATAAAAATTCATCTCTTTATCAGAACCATATACCATCAACTTATCGCTATCGAATCTGTCGATATCAAAATAATGTTTTTTGGTAGTGTTATAAAGCATACCCCGACCCTCGGTACTCATACTATACGGAATGGGTAATTCTGATTTTTGATATTGAGCCCATATACGGGCTGCACCACCTCGTTGCTCAATCCTGTTTCTAACAGCACTTCCAAGACCATACATGCGTTCTGTTTTATTTAATCCAACAGATAACAGGCTTACTTATTTTGTAGTGGCAACTACATCCGGCTTACCTTTTTATTTTCAGTGGCGGTATCCTGTTATATATAAAGTTGCATACTTATTTATTTATAATACCGGTTTCAAACCCCCATTAAAAACCAGTATTTGATTATTTTTCATATTTAGTTTAAGTGTTTTAACTCCGCTTTTTAACGTACAGGCATTGTTATTCAAGGATTTGATAATCACCTTATTCAGTTTATTATTTGCCCAAAACATTGAAATTTCAAAATTTCCACGAGCTTTCAGACCAAGTACTTCCCCTTCTTTCCAAGTTTCGGGCAAAGCGGGCAATAAATCAATTGTGTTTCCCTGACTTTGTAGCAACATTTCAGCAATACCGGCAGTTGCACCAAAATTTCCATCAATTTGGAATGGATCGTTATTGAGCAAATTGTTTTGGGTAGAATGTTGTAACAGCTTTTCAATTGCATCATTCGCTTGATCACCTTTTGCTAAACGGGCATATAAATTAATAATCCAAGCCCAGCTCCAACCAGGCCTATCGCCTTTTGATGCTAATCTGCGGTTAAGCGTATTTATAGCAGCATTAGCCAATACTGGAGTTTCCTTAGTAATTGAATTTCCCGGATACAATCCAAAAAGCGGCGAAAAATGGCGATGTTCTGGTTCAGTTTCATCGAAATCCTGTATCCATTCTTGAATGGTATTATATTTTTTTGAAACTTTTATAGGGGGCAAATTTTGCTGAACGGATTTCAGCTTCTGAATAAATTCTTTGTCAACACCCAATATGGTTCCAGCCGACTGAATATTATTAAACAATTCGTTGAGTTGCTCTATATCATAGGTGGAACTATAAGTAAGCATCGATTTCTGACCACTGCCATTGGGTAGAAAGTATTTGTTTTCCGGTGAATTTGAAGGTACAGTTACCCAATTCCCATTTTTGTCTTTAATTAAAAAATCAAGAAAAAATTCTGCTGCTTCTTTCATTGCAGGATAGGCTTTGGTATTTAGGTATTCCTTATCACCGGTAAACCGATAATGTTCCCAAAGTTCTAATACCAACCAAGCGGTAGCAATAGGGCATGCTCCAACATCAACAGCATCAATAATTGAAGTGCGACCAAATGGATCGGTGGCAAGATGCAGCACCCAACCTTTTGAATTATACATTTTTTTCGCCGAAACCCGTCCCGGTACACGTAAAAGATGGAAAAAATTTGTATAAGGAAGCAAAGTCTCAGATAAATTACAAACTTCTGCTGGCCAGTAATTCATTTCTATATTAATATTGGTGTGATAATCGGCATCCCAGGGGGCTTCATAATCCTGATTCCAAATACCTTGTAAATTAGCAGGTAAAATGCCTGGTGCTCTTGAAGAACTCATTAAAAGATATCTGCCATATTGAAAATAAAGGCTGATTAAATCCAGATCGTTGGCACCTTTTCTCAAATTTTCTAACCGTTGGTCGGTTGGAATGGAATCCATATTTTGTCCACCCAAATTCAAATCTACCCGATTAAATAAGCTGCCATATTCTTTTAGGTGCCTTTCTAAAATCAAAGTATAGGAATTTTCAGTTACGTTTTCGAGAATTTTTTTACAGGTATTTTCCGGATTTTTAGAACGATCAAAATCTAATTTTTCCAAATTGTAATCCGTGGCAGCCGTAAGGTAAAATGTTACGGTGGAACCATTTTCAACTAAAAAACTGTTGTTGTAGGTTTGCATTGTGCCATCGGTAAATCCGGTTACAAGTCCTTCAAAGGCCATGTGAATACCTGCTGAGCCAGAAGCGAATGAAGGTGGATCAACCACTCTCCCTGACATACGAATTTGGTTAGATGAATTGGCGATAAAAGTGGCATCTTGTATTCTGCCCAAACAAGCCTTTAGCGCTAATTTTCCTGGTTTATCTGTAGAAATTCTAATTACAATTACATTATCAGGGGCCGATGCAAAAACCTCCTCGGTGATAGTCTGGTCTATTCGGGTAAAAACTGTTTTGGCAATTCCTGTTTTTAAATCTAATTCGCGCCGGTAATTTTCTGGCGATGGTATTAACCATTCAAAAATAGAATAATCTATAAAAAAATTGCCAAGTGGTTGATAAGAACGCATTTGTCCAGGTTTGCTCATCATATTTTTGTTGGCAAATTCATTAGCTCCTACAATCTCTCCATCAAGTACCATCTGTTGGAACTCCCTTAAAGTGCCGGGAGAAACGGTTACATTGGCGTCAATTTTACTACCCGACCAAAGACTTTCTTCATTTAATTGAATTCGTTCTCTTTGATGGTCTCCAAAAACCATAGCACCTAATCTGCCGTTACCCACTGGTAAAGCTTCGTTCCAGTTTTTTGCAGGATGGTTGTACCACAATTTCAAATTTTTACTAGTGACTGCGTTCTGAGCAATTGAAATTCCTGGTGTGAGTAGTACCGAAATTATTAAAACCCACGCTTTTACAGAATTTCTCATAGATAGATTTGCCACATCCAATACAGCCATTAATTTAATCAATTCGTTTCTGTTCATAAAACCAGTTTTTGATTTGCATTAAAAACCCGCCATCGCTTGCCGGTTTCATTTCCCTTTTTATATTTATAATCCAAAGCATCTCTAGCAGCCGAGGCTGTGAAATAACATTTTACTCCACTCCAAAAAACAAAATCTTAGCACTGCCTTCTTTAAACTCCATTTTTATAATTGCTCCTCCTTTAGCATCGTACGTTACTTGTACTCCTGCAGTATGCCAGTTGCTTTTTGCTACTTTATTTTTAGTAATGTAGGTGTAGGTGACGGGCCTATTGGCAAACACAACTACTGTACCTTTACCATTGGCAACATTTATTTTCTCATACGCTTCTGGGCTTCTGCCAGGTGAGCCTGTCAGCACCGGATCGCTAATGGTAATATCATCCCTTACCATTTTATATTTACCTAAAATCTCATGAAATAATTGTACCCCTTCAGGAGATGTTTTTAATATTTCGCCCCAAATACCATTTTGGCCCAGTATAAGAGAAGCTATGTTGATTAGCTGAGAATTAGGCGACCCATCTGATTGATAATGGGTAAGAAATAAAATAGAAGGGATCCATTTATCATTTACCAAAACAGACCTTGTAAACCAACCACGTGCTGGGCCGGGATTTACAAAAATATTAGCATTACCATCTGCCAACGGAGACTTCCAAACTTCAGCCAGATCGTAATTATGAAAATAAGGGCCATTGTTGATGGTGAAATATTTTCCGGATGATAAGAAAGACAAGCCGACACTTCTGCCATCTTCCGTAATATCAAAATCTACAATGGATTCTGGACAAGCTTTACAAAGTTTATCCACCACCTTACTCATAAAAATAGGCAATTGAAAAGCATAACTTTCGGTCCGTTCCTGCAAACTGTTTTTTTCGGTACCATTAAAAAGACCTGCATCATTTCCACCATACTGCCCTACTGCATCCCATTTAAAATAAGTAACTCCCAACTCTTTTGAAAGCGCAATTAATTTATTGGCAAAGTCTTCCCAGTACGGACTTACCAAACTTAGCTTTACACTTTCCTCGGTTTCCCAAATGGGAGAAGATGCTTCAGCAACTCCATTTAAAGTCAATATATTAGAACGGTTATTTCTCAACATATCACTGCTAATGGATGCTGCCAGGGGATTGAACCAAAGCCCTAGCTTCATCTGGTATTTGTTAAGCAGTGCTTTTACCTGTTTTAATGTATCAGGAAAAAAAGCGGTATTCACCTGCCAATCGCCCGTTTTTAAAAACCATCCTGCATCTATTACATACACATCAATTCCCATTTGATGCGCAACTTGTATTTCCTGCAATGTGGTAGCCAGGTTCATAGAGGTTAAGTATTTGCCACCGGCCCATTTGGTACGTTCCTGCCTGCCCCAGGTATTATAAAAAATATAGGGCTTAC
>JBDTVE010000116.1:0-16263 GCA_040007355.1 Bacteroidota bacterium
GGGCTTTGCGAACTACGCCCAGGCTCACTGGTGACAAGTAGATCATAGTCATGATACAGATTCATTGTTGTACGGCATCCCGATCCAAGCCTTTGTCATCCCGATCCAAGTCATTGTCATCCTGACCTTAGGAGGGATCTGCTTCCGCGATAAATCCGTTTATTGTTAGATACAATGGTATTGCAGCATGCCACCAGCGGGGCGTTCCTGCCCAGTAGCAAGCCGGATAGCCGGGGTGCCAACAAAAAAAGCCCCGCTTTTGGCGGAACCGTTTTTGCAGGCAGGAATATTTCGTGATTTCAAAGACGGATTGTTTCAAAGGCCACCAAGGATTTTAAAACGGGCTCAACCTTCTTTATTGTCTCATGCTACCTTACCGCTGAACCCCGCACCTTCCTGGTTCTTCTGAATTCTTATATTCAGGCGGTTAAAAAAACGGTCTATAATCACTTCAACGATATCCTGTGTTACGGACAGGTAAAGGGTATTGTCTTCGGTATTCATTACCTTGTCAACCATAGTCCGGTACGTGCCGTCCATCGTATCCAATGAAAGTCTTTCTTCCTGCAACTCAAAATAAACCCGGAGCCAGGCTTCGTTGTACACCGGTCGTTTTTCCAACCAGGCTCTGGGCATCATAATTTTAAGCCGGTTTACACAGGTGCCACTGCTGCCGCTGATGAAAAAGCTATCTTTTGGCTCGGTTAAAAAAAGGGCGTTAATTATCTTGTCATCGTACACTACCACCCGGTTGTTGATGGTAATCTTACATTCGGCGCCGGCTTGTATCTGGTTAATATGCAGGGCCAGGAAATCACCCTTTTTTACAGGTAATTCCATCTCAAAATCCTGGTGTAGAATATAATTGGAAACATAGGCGTAGAGGCCATTTGTAAATTCCAGTATTTTATAGTCGCCGGTGGCAATATGATCCTTTAAAACCACTTTTCTGCCATATAAATGGCTGCTGACCGAACCCACAAAATCCGGGAGATGATTTTCATCGAGACCAAGGCCATCGTATTTTAGTTTGAACATATCCTAAAACCCTTAAGTGTAAATGTTTACACGTCTTTCTTTTTTTAAATGATTAGCGGTGTATGACCTATTAGACGCTCAATTTTTTCAAATGGTGTGCAGGCAATAAATGAAAATTATAATTCCCCGCAACCGGCTACCCTGCTGGCTTTTTCGCATTACTGGCTTGCTGTCGGTGCAGTTGTGCACAAACAACTAACCGCAACTGATCAATATCACCCCGGCCATTACCCTGGCCGATATCTTGTTTCATAATAGAGGAATCACGCAGCCTGTCGTATACCAACAATCATAGCGCATTACCGATACCGCAGTGGATTGCGTCTGGCAGATAAAATATACCGTTTGATATTCATCCAGAAAGCAACAAAAAGATAAATGATTACAGGAGAACCCATGGTGAGAAACGAAATATAGATAAAATATTTACGGATGGTGGCAGATGCAATGCCCATTTTATCTCCAATATAAGAGCAAACGCCAAATACCTGCCATTCCACAAATTGTTTAAATCGTTTCATGGATGCTAATATAAAAAAAATCGCTCACAGAACCAATAGAAGCTTGCATTAACACACCTTTTTTTGGTAAATTTGCATCACTTTTAAACGGTTATACCAGGTTTTGGGTGCCGCTGACAATCTTTCTTTCCCAAAAAGCCTGTAAAATCGCTATCTAACAATAAAATACAACAAACATGGTATTCGATTTGGACATGATCAAAAAGCTGTACGGTAGCTTTGCCGGCCGTATCAGCACAGCACGTAAAGTTGTTGGCCGCCCTTTAACCCTTACTGAAAAAATTTTATATGCCCATCTCTGGAAGGGAGATGCAACAGAAGCGCACGAAAGGGGTAAAAGCTATGTGGATTTTGCGCCGGACCGCGTAGCCATGCAGGATGCAACCGCCCAAATGGCGTTATTGCAGTTTATGCAGGCTGGAAGAAACAGCGTGGCGGTTCCTTCTACGGTGCATTGTGATCACCTGATTGTTGCCAAAGACAATAGCAAGACCGACCTGGTAAGGGCCGTACATGAAAGCAGCGAGGTATACGATTTCCTGGCCTCCGTCTCCAATAAATATGGCATTGGTTTCTGGAAACCCGGCGCCGGTATTATTCACCAGGTGGTACTGGAAAATTATGCCTTTCCCGGTGGAATGATGATTGGTACCGATTCTCATACAGTAAACGCCGGCGGCCTGGGCATGATAGCCATTGGCGTGGGCGGTGCAGATGCCTGTGATGTAATGGCCGGCCTCCCCTGGGAACTGAAATTTCCCAAACTGATTGGTATTAAATTAACGGGTAAACTCAATGGCTGGACGGCTCCTAAAGATGTTATCCTGAAAGTGGCCGGCATCCTTACTGTTAAGGGGGGAACCGGCGCCGTGGTAGAATATTTCGGGGAAGGAGCCACTTCCATGAGCTGCACCGGCAAAGGCACCATTTGTAATATGGGCGCCGAAATTGGGGCTACCACTTCTACCTTTGGATACGATGAAAGCATGAGCCGCTACCTCAAAGCCACTGGCCGTGAAGAAATAGCCAGGCTGGCAGACGGTATCAAAGAACATTTAACCGCCGACCCCGAAGTCTATGCCAATCCCGCTGATTATTTTGACCAGGTAATAGAAATAAATCTATCTGAACTGGAACCACACCTGAACGGGCCGTTTACGCCCGACCTGGCCACCCCCATTTCAAAGATGAAGGAAGCCGCCGCTGCAAATGGCTGGCCCACCCGGATTGAAGTAGGTCTGATTGGCAGCTGTACCAACTCCTCGTATGAAGATATATCCCGCTCCGTTAGCCTGGCAAAACAAGTTTCAGAAAAAGGATTGAAATTGAAATCGGCATTTACCATTACCCCCGGTAGTGAGCAGGTTCGTTTTACCATTGAACGCGATGGCTTCCTGGAAGTGTTTGATAAAATTGGCGCCACCGTTTTTGCCAATGCCTGCGGCCCCTGTATCGGAATGTGGGACAGGGTAGGAGCCGAGAAAGCTGAAAAAAATACCATTGTACATTCCTTTAACCGCAATTTCGCCAAACGTGCCGACGGTAACCCCAATACCTATGCGTTTGTTGGCTCTCCCGAACTGGTAACGGCACTGGCCATTGCCGGGGATCTTTCTTTTAACCCGCTTACCGATGTACTCATAAATGACAAAGGTGAAAAAGTATTACTGGATGCCCCCAGCGGATACGAATTGCCGCCAAAAGGCTTTTCTGTAGATGATCCCGGTTTCCAGGCCCCCGCGGCCGATGGCAGCAACGTGCAGGTACAAGTAGACCCCGCATCCAAACGTTTGCAGTTACTGGATCCATTTTCCGCTTGGGAAGGAACTGACCTGAAAGGGTTACAGCTACTTATAAAAGCAAAAGGAAAATGTACCACCGACCATATTTCTATGGCTGGCCCCTGGTTAAAGTTCCGCGGCCACCTGGATAATATCAGTAACAATATGCTGATAGGCGCAGTTAATTTTTTTAATGAGAAAACAGATAAGGTAAAAAATCAGCTGACCGGCGAATACGGCCCGGTGCCCGCCACGCAAAGGGCGTACAAAGCCGCAGGCGTTGGAACTATTGTAGTGGGTGATGAGAATTACGGCGAAGGTTCTTCCCGTGAACATGCGGCCATGGAACCCCGCCATCTTGGTGTACGGGCCGTATTGGTAAAATCCTTTGCACGCATCCATGAAACCAATTTAAAAAAACAGGGTATGCTGGGACTTACTTTTGATGACAAGGCGGATTACGACAAGATACAGGAAGACGACACGATTGATATCCTGGGTCTCGATAGTTTTGCCCCCGGGAAAGCCCTCGGGATTACCCTGCACCATGCAGACGGTACTTCAGACATCATAAAGGCTAACCATACTTATAATGAACAGCAGATAGAATGGTTTAAAGCCGGTGGCGCATTGAATATTATCAGGAAACAGTTTGCCTAATCAATAAACAATTATTTTATAAAAGCTGTCTCCAATTTGAGACAGCTTTTATCATGGGTGATTTTTTTTGAACCCGGCAGCGGGATTTCTATTAAGCATCGTTGCGTCGCACACTTGTACTTCATCTCATTGAGCGGTGGTTGTGCCATTCAGTGACTTCGGCAATCCTTCCCTTTGTAAATTCATCTATTTTTGAGGTGTGTAAAATTATTGGTTCGCAAAGGCGCGACCGATAAGTTAAATAAAATACAGCGTATTGTGGAGAGTAGAAAGGAGAACGATTGAACCGGACCATCTGTAATAGCCTGTTATCCGGCCTGATTGCCGGTATCGGGTGAATTGAGCCTGTTAAATTATCGGGGGTTCTTCCATGTTTTATCTTAAATCAGTTTTATTTTGCTTATCTTATGTCGGTTAACAGCGTTGTTAACAGAATATATTTACTAATGGCATTTATAGACATCGTTTTAGAACCTCCTTCTTACGGCTGGAAAGATGCAGATGGCAATCTGTCAAAACCAAATTCTGCCACGATCCTCCGGGAGTTTTTTTCAAGATTAAATGTCTTCAGGGATAAAAAAAATTGGTTGTCATTTACCAGTTGGATGATGGTCCTCGTCCTGGGCGTTTTCCTCACCTTCTTCATCTTTAAATATTTTAGTTTTAAATTACTGCTGGTGGCCTTTGTCTACAGCATGGTCATAATGGGTTCGCATGGCACGGTTTGGTATCACCGCTATTGCACACACCGAGCATTCAAATTCCGTAATCATTTCTGGCGATTTATAACGCAAAACATAACACTTAAGATCATCCCCGAAGAGATATATGTTATTTCGCATCATGTTCATCATGCCAAATCAGATGAGCCCGGCGATCCATACAATGCCACCGGCGGGTTTTTATATTGTTTTCTAGCGGATGTTAACCACCAGCCAATTGCCCGTAACCTGGATGAACAGAGTTATGGCCGTTGTGTTCATTTAATGAAACACACCGGACAGCTGTCCAATTCCTATGCACAATACCAGCAGTGGAGTTCCCTGGCTAACCCGGTGCGTACCATTGCCGGCGTACTCTTAAACTGGTGTTTCTGGTTTTTTGTATTTTACCTGATTGGCGGCCCGGGCCTGGCTTGTGCCTTGTTTGGTGCGGCGGGTGTTTGGGCAGTGGGTGTGCGAACGTTTAACTACGAGGGTCATGGAAAGGGTAAAGACAGAAGACAGGATGGTACCGATTATAACCGCAAGGATATGTCGGTTAACCAGCTCTGGCCGGGTTTTGTAGCAGGCGAGTGGCACAATAACCATCACCTTTATCCCAAAAGCGCACGTTCAGGCTTTTTGCGTCACCAGATTGATTTTGCCTGGTATTATATCAAATTTTTGAGTATGATAGGCGCCGTAACTGAATATCATGATAATAAAAAGCAGTTTATGCAGAAATATTATAAACCCGTCTGCAAAACCACCGCTCAGCCTTCTTTGGATGCTGCTACAATGATAGAAAAATAACCGGCGGGCTCCCCGCTCATGAGGTCTGGTTTTCGGGTTCCCTGGCTTGCCAGCCATCCGTGGTGGGTGATTCATCGTTTTTATTAAAAATGAATTGTTTATCTTTTTTCTTTTGCTTACTTCATCGGCGCGCACCAATCCCGGAATTCTTATAAAGCGCATGCCATAAATTAGCGTATGGGAAAAAAAGGCGGGCGGTCGAAAATAAGGCGTTTTTTCAGCACCCTGGGCCCGGGTCTGGTAACGGGCGCCAGCGATGATGATCCGTCCGGTATTGCAACCTATTCTCAGGCGGGTGCAGAATTTGGGATCGCTGTTTTATGGACTGCGCTGTTTACCTTGCCGTTAATGGCCGCTATCCAGGAAATGTGTGCCAGGATTGGCATGGTTACCTCACAGGGTTTAACCTGCACCATCCGGAAACATTATCCGAAACCGGTTTTTTACCTCGTGATGGCCTTTACTTTTCCCGCAGTAATACTCAATATCGGAGCCGATATTGCCGGCATGGGCGCCGTTGCCAACCTTATTTTCCCTGCCGTACGACCCGTTTTTTTTTCAATCGCTTTTACGGCAGTGCTGATGGCGCTGATCATTTACCTGCCTTACCAGAAAATAGCATCTTTCCTGAAATACCTTTGTCTTTTTCTTTTACTCTACGTGGTTGTTCCATTTCTTTCAAAACAAGACTGGGCCGCTATTGCAAAAAATACGTTTGTGCCCACCATTCATTTTAACCGGGAATTTATCAGTATCCTAGTGGCTATTTTGGGAACAACGATTTCGCCATATCTTTTTTTCTGGCAGGCAACCATGGAAGCGGAAGATGTACGGCACAGTCAACAAAAGCTGGTCGTTGATAAAAGAATTATACAAAAAATGGACTGGGATGTTGATCTGGGAATGCTGTTCTCCAGCGTGGTGATGTTTTTTATTTTTTTGACCGCGGGAACGGTTTTATTTAATGGCGGCATCCACAGAATTGATACGGTTGAACAGGCAGCAAAAGCACTGGAGCCGATTGCCGGTAAACTTTCCTATTTGCTTTTTGCCGCCGGCGTTATAGGCACGGGCTTCCTGGCAATACCCGTTTTAAGCGGTAGCCTTTCTTATATTGTATCGGATAGTTTCGACTGGAACAGCGGGCTGGATAAAAAATTTTATGAGGCGAAGCCTTTTTATGCCGTCATCATTGTCTCGCTGATAGTGGGGCTGGGAATTAATTATTTGGGAATAAGCGCCATACACGCACTGATCTATACGGCCATCCTCTACGGTGTTACTTCGCCGGTAATGATTGCGGTCATCCTGCATATCTCGAACAACAAAAAAATAATGGGCGAATTTACCAATGGCAAATGGGCCAATATCGCCGGTTTTGCCGCGCTGGTGCTAATGACCCTGGCCGCGGGCGCGCTTTTGTATTTTCAATGGTAGGCAATAATCTGTACTTTATCAGACCCCGTTTATACCCTGCGCTAAATTTATTGTATCAGCCATCTAAATTTTTAAACAAGGAAGATAATAACCTCTTAGCGCTTGTTTATAATAAAGTTTGTTATATCGAAATTCCAGCCATCGATATCAATCACGCTGCGGCTTTTTATCACGCTGTTTTCAACTGAAATATACGGCAACACGGCGATGGCAGCACGGCTTTTGACGATGGCTCGGGCCGGGTAAGCGGCGCCTGGAGAACCCCGGCCCCCATCAACCGAGATCGGTATCCTGGTTTATATTTTGGTACGCGATATTCTTGTAACTATCAACTCCATTACGGAGAATGGCAGTAAAATTGTGCAGTCCCTGGGTATGGATATGGCGGGGCTTAAGCATTGTTATATACTTTTATCACGGATTCTCTGAGCACATTGCCTTTGCCGGATACAATAAATGCCATTATTTCAGACAGGGCTGCGGGTGTTACCCAATTGGCGGGATCTGCCCCGGGCATGCTGCTGCGGTTCAGCGCCGTATCCAGGGTACTGGGCACTACCACAGTTGCGGTTATATTTTGCCCCTTATAGGCTTCATTAATACATTCAGCCAGTTTGAAAAGTAGTGATTTTGAAAGCGCGTAGGCCAGCAGGTCCTTGCCCTGGACGGCCAGCAACGCGGGTCGCGCACCAATAAATACCAGCCGTCCATATTGTTGTTGTTGCATATGCTGCAACAGGGGGCGCACCATAAAATAAGCGGTTTCAAAATTCAGGGCAAACATTTTCTGAATATCGGCACCGGTAGTGGCGGCCAGATCGCCGGTGGCAAACCCGCCCACCAGCAGCAGGGCGCCGTCTATCTTTTTGTATTTTGCAGTCATGCCCTCAATAAAAGCCGTTGTTTCTTCTTCCCGGCCAAGGTTAACGGACGCAAACTCGTAATGGGTATTTGCATCCGCAAACCCAAGGTGGTTATTATTACCATCCACGGCAATTACCTTATACCCCTCAGCCAAAAACGTTTTTACACAGGCGGTTCCCAGGTTGCCATTGGCACCGGTTATAATAAATGTTTTCATTGCGTTGATTATTGAATGAAATGATAGTCATCCTTTGCCGGCCCCTCAGCGGTATTGTGGGTTACCCCGGTCCACCGGTTCTATACAAGTGCATTATACAATACTTCCACCGGGTGCAATGCCTTTTTGCCCGTTCCGTCCTTGATCTGGTGGCGGCAACTGGTACCCGGGGCTGCAATGATATTCTCTTCTGCCTGACTGCGCACCACGGGGAACAATACCAGCTCACCAATTTTCATGGAAAGATCATAGTGTTCCTTTTCATAGCCAAAGGAACCCGCCATGCCACAGCAGCCGGATGGAATGGTTTCCACCGTATAATGCTCCGGCAAGGACAAGAGTGTAACAGAAGGCTCCATGGAAGACAGCGCTTTTTGCTGGCAATGCCCGTGCAATACAACCGTTCTTTTTTCCTTTGTAAACTGATCCGCCCTGATATGGCCTTTTTCTATTTCCGCGGCAATGAATTCATCGATCGAAAAAACATGAGTCGACAATTGTTTGGCCGCTTCCCATTTGTCATCATCGGCCAGATCAATGTATTCATCCCTGAAGGTAAGAATTGCTGAAGGTTCTATGCCAATCAGCGGAGTATCCGCACTTATAACGGGGTGCAATAATTCAATATTCCGGTTGACGATTAATTTGGCCTTTCGTATCAGGCCTTTCGACATCCATGTCCGGCCACTTTCCAGGTGTTCGGGTATCAACACCTGATAGCCCAGTTGTTCCAGTAACAGGATGGCGGTAATGCCTATGCCGGTATCGTTGTAATTGGTAAACTCATCGCAAAACAAGTATACTTTTTTGCGGTTGTTATTTGCCTGGTCGTTTTTTACAGACGCGGCGCTTCTTTTTTTATACCATTTTTTTAAAGTGGTTGTATGCAGGGTAGGCATTGACCGGGCGCCGGCAAAACCGGAAAATTTTTTTACCAGTCTGCTGATGCCCGGGTTTGTCATCATGAAATTGTATACACCCGGCAGCAAGGCGCCCAGGCGGGCGGAGCTACTGAAATTGGCAATCAGCCGGGAGCGAAAAGGCACTCCGTTGGCATCGTAATAATGCTGCATAAATTCAGCCTTCAGCTTTGCCACATCCACATTGGAAGGGCATTCTGATTTACAGCCCTTGCAACTGAGGCAAAGATCCATCACTTCATAAATTTCTTTATGGTCAAAGCGGTTCAGTTTATCCGAGTGGGTCAGGAATTCGCGCAGGATGTTGGCCCTTGCACGGGTGCTGTCTTTTTCATTTCGGGTAGCCATAAACGAGGGGCACATGGTGCCACCCGATAAATGAGTTTTGCGGCAATCTCCGGAACCATTGCACTGTTCAGCATGTTGTAGTACATCCTGGTTGTGATAACGAAAAACGGTTTTAAATTCCGGGGTTTGCTTACCGGGCTCATACCGCAGCATCGTATTCATGGAAGGCGTGTCCACAATCTTATTGGGATTGAAGATATTGTGGGGGTCCCAGGTATGTTTTATTTCTTTCAGCAACTGATAGTTTTTTTCTCCTACCATTTGTTTTATAAACTCACCGCGCAACCGGCCGTCGCCATGCTCACCACTTAATGAACCCCGGTATTTTTTTACCAGGACGGCAATTTCTTCCGCAATAGTGCGAAAAAGCTGGTTGCCTTCTTTTGTCTTAAGATTGATGATGGGTCTTAAATGTATTTCACCGGAGCCGGCATGGGCATAGTGAACAGAATAGAGATTGTATTTTTTCAGGATCTCATTGAATTCGCGGATATAAACGGGCAGATCCTGTACATCTACGGCAGTATCCTCAATAACCGGCACGGCTTTATTGTCGCCTGGGAGATTGCTCAGTAAGCCCAGGCCTGCTTTCCGAAGATTCCATATCTTTTTTGTATCGTTGCCAAACAGCAGGGGAAAATGATAACCCAGGCCCGCGGCGCGCATGGCTGCTTCTGCCTGGCCGGCGATGGTGATTATTTCATCGCGGTTTGACCGGGCAAATTCAATCACCAGTATGGCGCCGGGGTCACCCTGCACAAAGAAACGGTTTTTAAGCTGTTCTTTATTTTCCTTGGTGCATTCAAGTATATAATGGTCTATCAGTTCGCTGGCGCTGGGTTTATACTGCAGTGCAATGAGGTTGGCGCGCAAGGCTTCGTCTATACTGTTAAAATGCACGCAAAGCAAACCGGTTTCCCGGGGCGGCAGTTCAACCAGGTTTAACTTTATTTCCGTTATAAAAGCCAGCGTTCCTTCTGAACCGGCTATCAGTTTACAAAAATTGAAATCGGGTTCGCCGGCGGTAAAAGGCGCTGTGTCCAGCAGAAGGTCCACCGCATAGCCGGTATTCCTGCGTTCAACCGTTTTTTTGGGAAACTGTTTTCTTATTTCTTCCTGGTTTTCATAATTACCCAATACACTGCGGATCTTTTTGTAAATGGATGCTTCCAGTGTGGTTCCTTCGCACTTGTTGTGGAACCCGTCTATGCCAAGGCTGGTAAATACGGCTTCGCTGCCATCGCTCAGCAGCGCTTTTACTTCCAGCAAATGTTCGCGCGTGCTGCGGTAAACAATAGAATTGGAGCCACAAGAATTATTGCCCACCATACCGCCAATCATGGCCCTGTTGGCGGTGGAAGTTTCGGGCCCAAAAAAAAGCCCGTGCGGTTTCAGGAAGAGGTTCAGTTCATCGCGTATAACGCCAGGCTGCACCCGCACCCATTTTTCCGCCGTATTTAACTCTACTATTTGTGTAAAATGTTTGGATACATCCACCACAATGCCCTTACCCACCACCTGGCCCGCCAGGGAGGTGCCGGCAGTACGCGGGATGAGGGATGTTTTTTGCTCCCGGGCAAAACCGATTAAAGTACGGATGTCTTTTACTGATTTGGGTATTGCCACTGCCAGCGGCATTTCGCGGTAAGCAGATGCATCAGTAGCGTACAGGGTGCGCATTGCGGTATCGTCGTACAAGTCGCCTTCCAGTTGTGCGGCCAGATCTCTTAGTGGGGTCATATCCTTTTTTGTAGTGCTGGTTACAAAAATAAGGTCTTTATACTTTCAGTCAAGATCCTAAATTTAATAGTTGAAAATGAATCGGTTGTGCACATCATTAAAAAAGGCAAAAACCGGCGGTGGCGCCAATCTTTGCCTGAATGATTTTTAATGAAAAGCAGATATTATGCGGCGTAGTTCAATTTTGATTCCAGCGGTTTTAATATCCGGTTTAATAATTCTTTATCTATTGATGGCGTGGTGCCGTTTTTCTCTTTTACTATCATCCATTCATTTTTCTCTGTATAGCGGATGGTAAAAAAATAATAGCCATTTAATTTAATGGGATAAACTACACCCCGATAATCTTCTTCCTGGAATACATTTGCTTTAACCATATCTCCCCAGTAACGAAACTTAATTTCGATTGATTTCATAAACGATCTCATGCTCAGATTTTTGATTTCAGATTTCACTATGAAATTATCGTGCCTGATGCATATATAAATTTTTTGCAATCGGTTTCTTGCTAATATTAATTAGTTTTTAATTTAACTGTGGAATAATTTTCACATTTCTATAACATCAAGGCCTAGGCGTTTGTAGCCCGGAGGTAAACATGGCAATAGATGGTGGATAATTTTATTTGTGTAGTAAAATTGCCTGGTATATCCAGGCGTTTATTTCATTCAGGATTCCATAAACTTAACTGCTTCCATATTCAGTTCTCATTCCTTGCTTTGGATCCGTGCTTCATGGTACAAATCTTCCATGCGCTATTAATGCAATTTTTCTTTCTTCGAACCCAACAATTTCAACCAGCAGGTGCCGCTATTTCGGCAGGAAACCACTGTTGCCGCAATGTTTTCTTCTTTCTGCATTCTTGTATACGCAATCTCTATCATGCGTTCAAAGCCGTTCCCGGAGTAGCCGGAAAAATGAAAATGTTCTGCGTTAATATACATAATATAAGACGAACTAGGGTTATGCCCGTATCAATATTGCCCGTAGTGTAACAGGAACCGGTGGACGGCATAGCGGATATAGGCGATGACCTGTCCGACCTGTATACCCATGGCCGCCACCGACAGACCGGAATCCAGGCTGATGAGCAATCGCCAGGTATAAAACTGATTAAAAAACCTGTTATCACTAAGAAGTCAGGGCAGGAGATGCGGAGCTTTTCGCGTAGCATGAACAATATGGAGGTGACGAAAAGCACGGCCAAAACAAGCATAGGGTCTCTTGTATATACAGGAAAATAAGAAACTATTGGTATTTCTTCAGGCCCTTGTTCTGACACTTATCTGTTCAATAAGTGGGCACAGATGGGGAAATATTGTAACAATAATACCGCTTCAGGCAGTTTTTTAAACTGGTATTTATCCAGCATATAAATTGTATGGTTACCACAGACTGACAAACCATTTTATTAAATATTTCATTTAAATTTTTTTTTATGCAAGCAACAACAACGTCTAAAGAAACCATTGAAGTGCTGAACGATCTTGTTACCATTAATAACGACCGGATTGTTGGCTATGAAAGAGCATTGGAAGAAGCCAGCCCGGTAGACAGTGACCTGAAAGTACTGTTTACTTCCATGATCGACGAGAGCCGGAAAATAAGAGTTGATCTGGCAGGTGAAGTACAGGCACTTGGCGGCGAATTTGAATCCGGAACCACTGCCAGCGGTAAACTATACCGGGCATGGATGGATGTAAAAGCTGTTTTTACGGGTCACGACCGGCACGCGGTGCTGGCCAATTGCGAGCGTGGAGAAGATGCGGCGCAAAACACCTATAAGGAGGCGCTTACGGATAACAACCTGCCAGGGTATATCCGCACGATGCTGGAAGCGCAGAAAGCAATATTGAGGGCATCGCACGACCGGATAAAGTTCTTGCGGGATGCTTCCAAATAATTGTAATAAATAATTTGCCCTTCATAAAGTGGTTAAGTATTTATTACAATGGAAGGCCGGGGCGTTGTCTCCGGCTTTTTTGTGCCCAAACTTCACGAATCTGTTTGCAAACATTGTTTTCGGTCTTATCAGTGAACTTCCAGGCTGATTACAAATAAAACGAAGCACACGCAGTCTCTCTTCCACGGACATTGTAAAAAGCGACTTAACCTTATCTTTAATCCTGCTTGCCATCCTGCAAGTCAGCATTATTTTTGAATTATCGTCTAACAGCAATTGAACATACCTGTATCGTTCCGAAGAGTAAAACCCGCGACCTTTATCATAAGAGGCATAATAGGTAATAGACAGAATTTGACTGAAAGTATACTTTTTTTCCAACCCTTATGCTCAGCCCTATTGTCTCTTGTTCTTATTCACCATAAGCGGGATTCATTATTATTAAGCGATTTCTATTGTACCCAATTGCTACCATCCAAATTAGTTTGGGTTTCAATAATTATCGGCGGAAAAGTTCAATCCTTGTATTTAACACCTGCTGCTGTCAGCAAGTGCGCCGGCATCAATACTATCCAGGATTTTTCTTTTACCCAGGCAAATAAACTATCTTTCAACATTCAAAATTAACAATGAAAATTTTTTTTGTTTTGTTGTCGCTTTCCTCCTGCTGACTTTTGCCACCGCGCAAACACCGGCTAACGCTCCCCAAACTGTACTGTTCCTCGGTAACAGCATCACCTATGCGGGCGGGTATATTACGGATATAGAAGCCTGTTATACACTGTGGCATCCCGAACAGACAACCGTTTTTATCAATGAAGGCCTGCCCAGCGAAACCGTATCGGGACTCTCCGAGCCGGGTCACGCTGATGGTAAATTTCCCCGCCCAGATTTGCACGAAAGATTGCACCGGGTGCTGGAACGCATTAAGCCCGATATCGTATTTGCCTGCTATGGCATGAATGATGGTATCTATATGCCGTTTAATGAAACCCGTTTTGAGCAATACAAGACAGGCATGAACTGGCTGCATGATACCCTGGTGAAAACGGGCGCCCGGGTTATTATATTAACACCACCCGTGTACGATGAAGCGCGCGGTTCCGCAAAAGGTTATGCAGCTGTGCTGGATAAATATGCAGACTGGCTGCTGGCCCAACAAAAAAATGGATGGGAAATAGTGGATATCCATTATCCGATGAAAAAATATTTGACGGCACATCGGACAGTAGATGCCGACTTTGGCATAAAGGGTTTTTTCCTGGCCGCCGATGGTATACACCCGGGCGCGGCCGGTCATTGGCTGATGGCAAAACAAATCCTGCTTTACCTTGGTGAGAAAAAAGTAACCGGATGTCCGGACATACAAGCCGCCATGGCCACCCATCGGCAGGGCGATGCTATTTTGAAACGAATAGAAGAAAAACAGGCCCTCATGAAGGATGCCTGGCTCTCCACCACAGGTCATAAACGCCCGGGCATGAAAACGGGTCTGCCGCTGAACGAGGCCCTCTCCCGGTCGGCAGCCATTGACAATCAAATTAAGGCCTTGTTATAGAGCAGCGTTAGTATCCACCCGGATTAAAAATCTGCTATAAATCGATAATCACTGCTATTCTGCCAAACATTCCTTTATATTTAATCTTCTTACTCAAAACAAAGTATGATAAGGAAAATAATACCGTTCTTATTTTGCGTACTTTCTTTTTTTTACCTCACGGGTTGCCTGGCCGGTAAAAAAAGCGTTGCAAATAAAATCAGTGTTATCAGACCCGGTGAACCATGGCCCGATAACAACGGCCGGCACGTGCAGGCACACGGAGGTGGAATCATCAAAATAAATGATGTGTATTACTGGTATGGTGAAGAACGCGCGCAAGGGCTCGATTCCAGCACGCGCTATGTAAGTTGCTATAGTTCCAAAGACCTGATGAACTGGAGATTTTTGGGAGATGTGCTACAGCTGAAGGATCCGGAAAACCTGGGCAGACGCTGGGTGCTGGAGCGACCCAAAGTATACTATAATGCAAAGACCAAAAAATATGTCATGTACCTGCACATTGACAATTCCAGTTATACGCTGGCCAGTGTGGCCGTTGCGGTTAGTGATGCACCCGATGGCAGATTCATCTATGTAAAAATGTTTCGCCCGCTGGGGCATGAAAGCCGCGACATCGGCCAGTTTATTGACGATGATGGCACGGCCTACCTGGTTTTTGAAGACCGCGCATTTGGTTTTAGGATCGCGAAGCTATCAGATGATTATATGAATGTTGAAAAAGAAATGAGTCTGGTAAAAGAACATATGGAAGGCAGTGCCATTGTACATTATAACGGCCTTTATTATGCCATCGGCTCGGCCCTGACCGGCTGGAAAGCCAATCCCAATAAATATGCTACCGCTCCTTCGCTGAAAGGGCCCTGGAGCAGCTTTAAAGACATTGCCCCACCCGTAGCCAATACCTATGGCGCTCAATCTACCATGATGATAAAGGTTGCCGGCACCCAGTTTACCACGGTTATTTTTATGGGCGATATCTGGCGACCATACACCCAATGGGACTCGCGTTATCTTTGGATGCCGCTTGAAATAGGCGATGGAAAATTATGGTTACCCGAACCGAAACCCTGGAGCCTTGATGTGAAAACCGGCCAATGGAAATACAGCATCAATACAGTGGCCAATTAAAACCCGGCATGGTATCCCAAATCAAATAAGTTTTTTTAATAGACGGTCTGAGTAGTTATTTGTTCAGGCCGAACGACTACCAACTCGGAACTCCCGCCTTAAGACCGGGGGAAGCGGTTTACGTTAACAATACGGAAGACCAACCGCTAGCCTGGGTTCAACTGAACGCCCAATCACAACTGGGCTGTAGCCACCATGATTGGTTGCAGGAAATGCCGCTGCAGGACGATGGCAAAAAATAAATCTGTTACCAGCCTGGCTAAAAGAGGGGAGCGGCCGGGTTAAACTGGACCTGCCCAATAATACAACCGTGGAAGCAATCATTTACAATGGGCAAATACAAAACCTGGGGGTAGTGCCGGCATCCCGGGAGAAAGTTATAATAGTAATAAAATAAGCCCTGACGGCCGCCGGTATACCGGATGGATTGGCCGCATCAATAGCCGGTAGTTCTTTTCGATTTTTGTGGAATAATTTGCCCCTGTTTCTGATAAATCTGCAACAAATAAACGCGGATCTATTCTAAAAGGCCCTATTTCACCCTATTTACGGCTAATCTCAAGACCGGTATTCATGTCTCATTTGCCGTGAAAACCCAATTTTTTAATGGCTTTATTATTGTTATTTTATA
>JBDTVE010000117.1:0-30423 GCA_040007355.1 Bacteroidota bacterium
ATGAATTTGTTGCAGACCTTATCAAACACCTGCAGGCGCGTGTTATTTTAGTGAGTAGGAACTACCTGGGCAGCATCAACCATTCATTGCTAACCGCCGAGGTATGCCGGTATTATAAACTGGATGTGCTGGGCTGGATTTTTAATGACCAGTACCTTGCCTATGAAGAGGAGATAGTAAACTGGTCGGGTTTTCCAAAAATCGGCGCCATTCCTTTTTCGTCCGAACCCGATAAAAAATTTATTAAAGAACAGGCGCAGGTATTGGCCGTGGCCCTGAAAAAAATAGTATGAAAAAAGCGATTTTGCGGGATCAGTTTAGACAGCAAAGGTCTGCGCTGCCGGAAAAAGAGCGACTGCGACGGGATGATTTACTGCTGATACAATTTCAACGCCTCCAGATCCCGGATCATGCAACCGTGCTGCTAAGCTATTGGCCGCTGCTACAGCATGCCGAAATCAATACTTTGCTGATGGTGGATTTTCTCCAGTTTCGTGTGCCGGGTTTGCAGGTGGCCTACCCGGTGGCAGATTTTAGTACCCATACCATGAAGAGCATGTTGGCGCAGGATGCCACCGATTTTAAAAAGAACGCATATGGTATTGCAGAACCCGTAAACGGAACCGTTCTTGCCGCTGAAGCCGTCGATATAATTTTTGTACCGCTGCTGGTATTCGATATAAATGGTCACCGGATCGGCTACGGCAAAGGATTTTATGACAGGTTTTTGTCCACCTGCAGGGAAGACAGCCTTAAGATTGGCTTTTCATATTTTGAACCGGTGGAGGGTATTGATGACATCGGCCAATTTGATGTACCTTTGACAACAGGCGTTACTCCTGGTGATATGTATGAATTTTAATTTCCCTCTTTTAAAGCCGATACGGATTTTATTGTTTCCCCTGTCGCTCATCTATTTTGTAATTATCTTTTTGCGCAACCGGATGTACGACCATGGCCTTTTAAAATCGGCTTCCTTTAACCTTCCCCTGATATGCGTGGGCAACCTGGCCGCGGGCGGAACGGGTAAATCGCCCATGACGGAATACCTGGTAAGGGAATTAAAAACACATTTCAAGGTCGCAACCCTCAGTCGCGGATACAAACGAAAAACAAGCGGCTATGCCCTGGCCAATGAAAACAGTACCGCGCTTGAAATAGGCGATGAACCCATGCAGTTTCAGCTCAAATTTCCAGATGTCCCCATTGCCGTTGGTGAAGCAAGGATAGAAGCCATTCCCCAACTACTGCACGACAGGCCCGGCACGCAGGCCATCATTTTAGACGATGCATTCCAGCACCGATCGGTAAAAGCCGGGATGAATATTGTACTAACGGATTGCAATAACCTGTACACACGCGACTGGTACCTGCCAACGGGTGACCTGAGGGACGAAAAAACCAGTGTGCAAAGGGCACAGATGATTATTGTTACCAAGTGCAAACCCGGGTTGCCGGCAGCGGAAAAACAGGCTATCCTGGAAGAAATTGAACCCGCCGCCGAACAGGCAGTATTTTTTACCAGTATCCGTTACGGACAGCCTTATCATATCATCTCAAAAAAGACGGCGCGGGTGTCAGAGGATGTGGAAGTGCTGCTGGTAACCGGTATCGCTAATCCGGCACCGCTAAAAAATCTCCTGCAGGAAAAATCGCGCACCTATTATGAAATGGCCTATAATGACCATCATATTTTTACCATTGATGATCTGAAAGACATACAAAAAAGGTTTGATGCCATCAATGCGACCTATAAAATAATCATTACAACGGAGAAAGATGCGGTGCGCTTGGTAAAGTTTGAGCAGGAACTGGTAGGCATGCCGCTGTATGTAGTACCCATTGAACTGGAGTTTCTCTTTAATGATGCCGGGCGGTTCAATGGATTAATCGGTACATTTATAAAAGACTTTGATAAAAAACAGGACGTGGAAAAGCACAAACACAATACCAACCACCTGCTCTGACAAATGATGGCTGCTTACGGGTTCGTTCCCGGCAAACTGAAAACGGCCAAACACAAATAAAAATATGACGGCAGCCGCGGATTTTTCTCATCCGCAGCTGCCTGTTTAAAAAGCGAATACAATGGCTAAAAAATCAGAAAAGAAAAAAAAGAAAAAAACTTCAAGTGAAACTGTATACAATGGAAGACTGGATGTAACACGCTCGGGTATGGGGTATGTGATTGTAGATAAAATGGACAATGACATCCTGGTGCGCCCCAACGATTTCAATACGGCGCTGCATGGCGACAAAGTACAGGTAAGCATTATGGGCGATCAGCATAAAAACGGCCGTAAACAGGGACAGGTGGTAGAGGTAGTGGAACGCAAACAAACGGAATTCCTGGGCAGGATAGAACTGAGCCAGAATTTTGCTTTTTTTATTGCAGAAACGGAGAAGCCCATGCCCGATATTTACATTCCGCTGGACAAACTGCACGGGGCAAAAAATGGCGACAAGGTAGTGGCCAGGCTGCTGAATTGGGAGCGAAATAAAAAGCCCAGCGGCGTGGTATTGCAGATCATGGATGCCGGAAACCTGAATGACATGGCCATGAAAGAAATCATCATGGAAAATGGCTTTCCACTGGCTTTCAGTGATGACGTACGGGAAGCAGCTGAACGCCTACCGGAAACGCTACCGGAGGCGGAAATAAAAAAAAGAAAAGACCTGCGCGGCATACTCACGTTTACCATTGACCCCGCCGATGCAAAAGATTTTGATGATGCCATTTCTTTCCGTGTACTAAAAGATGGTAATTATGAAATAGGCGTGCATATTGCCGATGTGAGTTACTATGTGGAGCCGGAAACTGAATTGGACCAGGCCGCTTATGAACGGGCTACTTCCGTTTATCTACCGGACCGCGTAAACCCCATGCTTCCGGAGCGTATTTCAAACGAGCTTTGCTCGCTTCGGCCAAACGAAGATAAATTTACTTTTTCCGCTATTTTTGAAATTACACCCAAGGCAGAAATAAAATCCTGCTGGCTCGGTAAAACGGTTATCCATTCAGATAAACGGTTTGCTTATGAAGACGTACAAAAACTCATTGAAGCCGGTGAGGGTGAATTAAAAGACGAGATCCTAATCCTCAATAACCTGGCACAACGCTTCCGGAAACAGCGGTTTAAAAAAGGAGCCATCAATTTTTCAAGCCAGGAAGTAAGATTTGTACTGGATGATAGTGGCAAACCCATCGGTATCGTGGTAAAGGAAAGCAAGGAATCGCACCAGTTAATTGAGGAGTTTATGCTGCTGGCAAACAAATTCGTGGCGGAGCATGTGGCAAAAATAAAGGTTAACAAGAAACCCATTCCCTTTCCTTACCGCATACATGCCACCCCCGACGAAGCAAAACTGCTGCCGTTTGTAGAGTTTGCCAAAAAATACGGGCATAAATTTGATACCAAAACACCCCAGGGTATTGCCGCTTCTTTTAACCAGATGCTGCAGGATACCGAAGGAAAACCGGAGCAGCATGTATTGCAGCAACTGGGCATCCGTACCATGGCCAAGGCTATCTACACATCGGAAAATATTGGTCATTACGGGTTGGGTTTTGAAGACTATACCCATTTTACTTCTCCCATCCGCCGTTACCCGGATGTAATGGCGCACCGTGTGCTGGAACAGGTATTGCAAAATGAAATACCCATTGATAAAGAAATGGAAGAAAAATGCCGCCATTGCAGCGAACGCGAACGCGCGGCCATGGACGCAGAGCGCGCTGCCAACAAATACAAACAGGTAGAATTTATGCAGGATAAGCTGGGAGAAGAATTTGATGGAATCATCAGCGGGGTTTCTTCATTTGGGTTTTGGGTGGAAACAGTAGCGCATAAATGTGAAGGTCTGGTAAGCATCAACAGCCTGTTTGACTACGATGATTTCCGGTACGAGGAGACTGATTATTGTCTTACGGGCAGAAGAAGCGGCCGTGTATTCAGAATGGGCGACAAGATCAGGATAAAACTGATTTCCGCCAATCTGGCCAAACGACAGCTGGATTTTGAATGGGTGGTAGCGCCGGTGATCAGCATCGATGATACGATTGAAAAGATAAAACATAAAAAAAAGCGGTAGACCCCGGCTTACCAGTATTACGGAGACCAATAATTTCCTGATCTTATTGCTTAACAGGTGACAGGGTTCAGCAATACCCCTGTAAACCCACATCCAACCAATTATTGTATGCATTCATTTGAAGAACTGTCGGCCATATTTAAAGAAAAATTTGAAATAGCCCATTTTCCCGCGGTGCCGGCTACTTTATACGAACCCAACAATTATTTTTTAAAACTGGGTGGTAAACGCGTTCGCCCCGTGATCTGTCTCATGGGCAATGAATTGTTCGGAGATATTGTGCCGGACGCTTACGAAGCGGCTGCGGCCATTGAACTGTTTCATAATTTTACGCTTATTCATGATGATATTATGGATAAAGCCCCCTTGCGCCGGGGCATGCCAACCGTACATGAAAAATATGATGCATCCACGGCCCTGCTGGCTGGCGATGTGATGCTGGTGCGGGCCTATGATTACCTCAATAAAATTAAAACAGCTTATATCCACCCCATCCTGTATCTTTTTAACAAGACCGCCAAAGAGGTATGCGAGGGCCAGCAACTAGACATGGATTTTGAAAAACTGGAGCAGGTAGACATGGAGCAATACCTGCAGATGATTGAACTAAAAACTTCAGTCTCGCTGGCTGCCAGTCTTCAGTCGGGCGCCATCCTGGCGGGTGCCGGAGAAGGCAACCAGCGTCATTTGTATGAGTTTGGCCGCAACCTGGGCATTGCCTTCCAGGTGCAGGATGATTACCTGGACGCCTTTGGAAACCCGGAAAAATTTGGCAAGAAACCGGGCGGCGATATCGTTGCTAATAAAAAAACCTTCCTGGTGATCCATGCCCTGGAAACTGCGCCCGCAGCCCATAAAAAAGAGTTGTTGCAACTGATGAAAGATAATCCGGACGATAAGGTAAGCCGGGTGTTGTCGATTTTCAAGACCTGCGGGGTAGATAAATGGGCCGTTGATCTGAAAGAGCGTTATACCGCACTGGCCTTTCAGCACCTGGAAGATATAGCGGTGATGAATAACCGTAAAGAACCCCTGCGACAACTGGCGGTGTATTTGTTAAAAAGGGAATATTAGGGTGGTATTGTTGTAACGCTTCGGCTGGGTGGCTGATGTCCTCTTTTCGACCATGGTTGTTGTCTTCCCTTGCACCCATGGTTGGTGTCTTCACCAACCATCCAGATAAACAATAACTTGCGGTGACCAGTAACCTATTTTTGGATCGTTTCGCGTCATTATAAGAGTATTTTTCTCCCCGTTTCCGCGGCCCGTAAATAGCATCCGGCAACCGGATGTCTTGAGTGCTTCCCTGCCCGAGATCCGGCACTATTAGTCGAGCGATGCAGTCAAACTTTATCTACTACTCAAAAAGCGCTTATTTTTTTTCTTCAAAAGCAGCCAGCAGGGTAGCAATTTTCTGGTTGCCTTCAAAACTGGTAATATAATGACCTTTTTTATTATACAGAGCTAAATGAGGAAGACTATTCATCCGGTAAAACGGAGGAAAGAAATATTTTGTATCACGGCCCAACTTTATATTGCTATATTTTTCAATATTATATTTCTCGTTAAAAGCCACCATCTCTTCAAATGGCTGGTAAGTGGCCATAATAATCTGGATATCTTTCAACGAATCAATGGCCGCCAGCATATCTTCCGTCTGGTGCTGGCAATGCGTACATTCCGGACTGAAAAACATAATTAATGCCTTATGCCCCGGTTTGATATCGGCCTTTGTTATATGGCCGACGCTATCCAGCTTTAATAAATCAAAAGACGGTATGCCCGGGTTTTTTCGGAAAGGGGCGTTCATATTAATACTGTCAGTTTGGGCATGTACAAACAATGACAAAAGACAGGACAGAGTAACAGTAAGTAAGCGCATTATAAAAGATTATGGATGAATGGTGTTATAAAACGATAGTAAACAGGTGTAAATTAGTGCATAAAAATAATTTAGGAATCATTAAACGCATAGCAAATCACCCATTTTTAACAAATTAATTTTGCCAAGCTACGGAAAGTCCGTAGGTTTACGAAAATTTCGTAGATATGCTGGAAAGACTAACCCCACAGGAAGAACAGGCCATGCGCGCCGTATGGAAATCTGGCGAGGCCAATGTAAAGACATTTTTAGACAATATGGAAGAACCCCTGCCTCCTTATACAACCCTGGCCTCCACCATAAAAAACCTGGAGAAAAAAAAATATGTTGGCGGCCGGCTGGTGGGTCATATGTATTTGTATAAACCCGTGGTATCGGAAGAGGAGTATAAAAACCAATCTTTAACCAATATGGTAAAAAATCATTTCGACAATTCCTATAAAGAACTGGTGACTTTTTTTGCGGGTCAAAAAAAGATAAGTCCGAAAGAACTAAAAGAGATCATTGACATGATAGAAAAGAAGAAGTAGGGTAAATGTGCCGGAACGGTTAACTATAAATTAATATTTTAATAATTTATTTATGCATTTGCTGGAGTACCTGCTTAAATTATCCATCAGCCTGGGGGTATTATTTATTTTTTACCGCGTTGTTTTACGTCCGCTTACATTTTACCGGTGCAACCGTTTTTACCTGCTTTGTTATTCATTGCTTTCTTTTGTTATTCCATTCGTCAATATTACACCCTGGATAATAAAAGAAGGCTCGCCAGCCAACCAACTGGTAAATATCATCCCGGTAATAGGCAACTATACGGTCAGCGCGACAAATGACCCTGTTTCCTGGTCTTCCGCGCTGCAGCAGCTCAACCCAAGCCAATGGCTGGTGTTGGTTTTTTGCTTGGGCGCGATTGTTCTGCTTACAAGAATCGTATACCAATACCGTTCGCTCAGGCATATACGCCGCGTTGCTGTTCTGTTAGACAGCAGGGATGCCGTTCATTTCTACCAGACCACGGCACCGGTCAGCCCTTTTTCTTTTGGCAATGCCATTTATTTTAACCGCAGCCTGCATACGGATGAAGAACTACAACGCATCATACAGCATGAATTTGTGCACGTAAAATAACGACATTCTGTTGATATACTCTTTGGCGAGCTGCTCTGCATTGTTAACTGGTTCAATCCATTTGCCTGGTTTATCCGGCATGCCATCCGCCAGAACCTGGAATTTATTGCCGACAACGAGGTGGTTGCAAACGGCATCAACAAAAAAGAATACCAGTATCTGCTGCTGAAAACCCTGGGCATACCCCAGTACAGCATTGCGAATAATTTTAATTTCTCCAGTCTTAAAAAACGTATTGCCATGATGAATAAGATGAAAAGTGCCAAACTGCATTTAACCAAATTCCTTTTTATACTACCGCTGATGCTGGTATCGTTGCTAGCCTTCCGGAATAAAATAAATGATAATAACCAGGAGTCTTTCGTTTTTACAGGAATTGTATATGATGCCGCAACCACGCAACCGCTTGAAGGTGTATTGGTGGACGATACCTGTTCAGGTCTCTCAGTTCGAACCGATGCACATGGTTTTTTTAAGATGCATATTCCGGTCAGCCCCCAGGCGGTATTGCGCATCGTGTATCATCTCGAGCTGGAGGGGCTGGGCGTCACCGACAACCGCCGGATGGATGTTGGAAACGCTGCGGAAGGGAGCCAAGCAAACATGCTTTTTGCCGCTATACACCAACCAGGAAAGACGGCCAATAGGGTGTTTTTTGACGCTCACCACCAGGCCCGGTAGACGATAGCAAGGTGTTTGTGATCGATCCCGGCTACGATTTTGTACAGGAGCGTTTCAATGCGTATCAACATCAGCAGGGAGCATACATTCGCCTTACCGCCCTGGTCGGGGATTCAAAAAAACCAATTTGGATGATCGATGGCGCGGCCTATGCTGTCAGTGAAAACCACTGGGCCAGACTTGATAACGTGGAATCTGAAGAAGTCAAAATTATCGTAGACGGAAAATGGATGACCATGGAAGAGGCCAACGCATCCGTAAACAGGTTTGAGCTGAGCAGTATAGACGCTTCTTCCGGCAAACGCTCGGTGGAATTGTATGGTATCAATGCCAATGTACTGGCGCTTCACCAAAGGGCTGCGCACGCCTTTGAAGAAGCGCCATCAGATACGGTACCTGCGCCTCCATCCCTGCCAGCCACAGCAAAAACGCAATTGAACACAATACCCGCCCCGGGTCCGCCTGTAACAACGCTTCAAGATGTGGCCAGCATCAATATCCGGGAGGAGCAGGATAAAAAAAATGGCGCTGTTGTAAAAACGGCCACAGTGATATTAAAAAGCGGCCACACCGAACAGTATCATTTAAACGATCCAAAAGAAAAAGCGGCTTATCTGAAAAAATTTGGTGCAATGCCAATAACGCTCCCGGTTCCGGTTATTGCGGCCGTATCCGAAACGGAGGCTGCGCCCTTAAAAGTGCCGGCAGCCCAAGCGCCTCCTGCGCCTGAAATAATTCCCGCGCCAGCCGTTCCTGCCGTTGACCAGGCACCTGCGCGCAAGCCCCTGATAGTGGTTAACGACGAAATAAAGCCAGGAGAATACGAGATAAAGAAAATAAGTCCAAACAGTATTAAAAGCATTGACGTTTTAACCGATAAAACAGCAACCGACAAATATGGCAGTAAGGGACAGGATGGGGTAATAGAAATAACAACCACTCCACCCTTATATATTGTTGATGGCGTGGAACAGGCGGCCGAATTTAAGATTAGAAGAATTCCTCCACAAAACATAAAAAGCCTGGCTGTTTCAAAGGATAGCAATGCAACCGATAAATATGGCGACAAAGGAAAGAACGGGGTGGTAGAAATCCACATGAAAAAAGACATCCCTATTCCGCCTGGCACATTAATCATCCTGGACGGCCGGAAACTGCCTGCAGGTGCCAAACTGGAGAATTATATACAAGCCGCGAATATAGAAAGCATCAATGTACTAGAGGGAAAAGCAGCGACCGACAAATATGGAAAAAAAGCAAAAAGCGGTGCCATCATTATTCAATCCAAAAAGCTGCACCCGGCTGCAGATAAGACTTGAACCGGTAGCGTTCCGGCAGGGGTGATGATGGTTAAACAGGGGGCTATACCGCCTCTATCGGCAAAACAACAACAACATGTAAATAGTACGGTAATTGCTTTTACATTGTTTATTTTGCAGGGCTACTAACCCTTGCTCATGTCTGCAGCGCCGGTACTTAAAAGAGAAATCAGTTTATTACAG
Organism: Bacteroidota bacterium; assembly: GCA_040007355.1. GTDB lineage: Bacteria > Bacteroidota > Bacteroidia > Chitinophagales > Chitinophagaceae > JACMLD01. The sequence goes on from JBDTVE010000117.1 coordinate 9,286, forward strand.
GCTACCAGTATCAATATGATAGATATGGTGGGTATTGGCCCTTTTGTGGTAATGCCCCTGGTAATAAGTATGATGGGCAGCCATCTTTTTTTATGGGCCTGGATCTTTGGTGCGGTGATAGCTTTTACAGACGGAATGATATGGAGCGAGCTGGGTACAAAATTCCCGTTAGCGGGTGGCAGTTATAATTTCCTGAAAGAAGCCTATGGGCCAAAATGGGGCCGACTGATGTCCTTTCTTTTTGTTTGGCAAACCTGTCTGCAGGCCCCGCTGGTAGTAGCTTCCGGCGCCATCGGATTTGCGCAGTATTTCAGTTATCTGGTTCCCTTGTCGGGGTTGGAAGCCAAGGCTGTATCAGGAGCGGTAGTGCTACTCATCGTTTTCCTGCTCTACCGCAATACAAAAACCATTGGCCGGATATCCGTTTTGCTATGGGCGGGAGTAATCATTACCATTTTATGGATTATCGTCAGTGGGTTAACCCATAAACAGCTTGATTATTCTTTTTTACCCCACAGCGGTGATCCATCAATGTTCAGCATTGCCTTTGCGCTGGTATTGGGTCAGGCATCGGTAAAAACCATTTATAGTTACCTGGGATATTATAATGTTTGTCATTTGGGAGGAGAAATCCGTAACCCGGAAAAAAATATTCCGCGTAGTATATTCATATCTATTTTCTGCATTACGGTACTGTACCTGTTAATGAATATCAGTATTGTAGGCGTGGTGCCCTGGCAGGAAGCCATGAAAAGCAATTTTATCGTCAGCACGTTTATGGAGCGGGTATATGGTACAAAAGCGGCCGTGGTGGCTACGGTACTGGTATTGTGGATTGCCTTTGCGTCACTGTTTGCTGTGGTGCTGGGTTATAGTCGTGTTCCCTATGCGGCCGCCGCAGACGGCCATTTTTTTCCGGCCTTTGCAAAACTGCATCCAACTAAAAATTTTCCTTATATATCCCTGTTGTTTTTAGGTGGGGCAGGGTTCCTGTTCAGCCTGCTGTTTAAGCTGGCTGATGCCATCAGCGCCATTTTAGCGATGCGCATTTTGGTCCAATTTATTGCGCAGGCGGCAGGAGTGGTTTTGCTGCGTAAAAATCAGGTCTCCACGCGGCCTTTTTTCAGGATGTGGCTGTACCCGCTGCCGGTTATCCTATCGGTATGGATATGGCTTTTTGTATTTTATTCAACCGGTCTGTTTGCTTTGCTGGGACTGGCACTTACCCTTGTTGGCGCAGGCGTGTTTTTTGGCACAAAGAATATCTGGAGAAAAGATCCTGCTATCCCCGAGGATGTCATGGCCAGTCTGCCCGCCGAACCTCCTGCTCCGGCGAAAAAGCAAGGTTAGCCACCCGCCGTCCCCGAGTTGCCCAATGCCCACATCATTTTGTATATTTGCAGTTCTGTAAAATCTAGATATGAGTCGGAAGGGAAAAGTTTTGGTGGCCATGAGCGGGGGCATCGACAGTACCATTACTGCGCTGATGCTCCACGATGAGGGCTATGAAGTGGTGGGCATTACCATGAAAACATGGGATTATGCATCCAGTGGCAGCAGCAAAAAGGAAACCGGGTGCTGCAACCTGGACAGTTTTAATGACGCCCGTATGGCGGCCGTTCAGCATGGGTTTCCACATTTTATACTGGATATACGGGAAGAATTCGGCGATTTTGTAATTGAGAATTTCGTTGATGAATATATTGCAGGCCGTACGCCCAATCCCTGCGTTATGTGCAACACGCATATTAAATGGAGGGCCCTGTTAAAACGGGCCGATGCGCTTGACTGCGATTATATTGCCACCGGGCATTATGCAAAGGTTCACCGGCACCAGAACGGCCGGTATTTTATAAGCAAGGCGATAGACGATCTAAAGGATCAAAGCTATGTGTTATGGGGCCTTCAGCAGGATTTGCTGGCCCGCACCCTGCTTCCGCTAGGGCCTTATCGCAAAACTGAGATCAGGCAGATGGCCCTTGATTATGGCTATCCCGAACTGGCAAAAAAGAACGAGAGTTATGAAATCTGTTTTGTGCCCGACAATGACTACCGCGGGTTTTTGAAAAAGAAAGTGACCGGACTGGAAGAAAGGGTTGCCGGTGGCAATTTCATAGATAAGACAGGTAAGGTACTGGGGCAACACAAGGGCTATCCCTTTTATACCATTGGCCAGCGCAAAGGACTGGATATTGCCTTCGGACACCCGGTATATGTTACCGGCATATCCCCGGCCGATAACACGATTGTTTTGGGTGAGGCCGATGATCTGAACCGGCAGAAGATGACCGTTACCGGGATCAACTGGGGCAAGTACGATGGCATTATTGATGGTATGGAAGCCCTTACCAAAATACGGTATAAGGATGCCGGAACACTGTCTAGCCTCTACAATTGCCCCAACGGTATACAGGTGCAGTTTTATACGGATGCCAAAGGTGTTGCGCCGGGACAGAGCGCGGTTTTTTATGAAGGGGATGATGTTATTGGCGGTGGAACCATTATGCGCGACTATTAAGCCGAACGCATGAACTGCCGCTCGGCTAACCGACTGTTTCTAGGGTAATTAGGCGTTCAGGAATAACCACTTAAGGCGCAATAATCTTGTTTTTTATACGTTTGCAAACCGGGAAGGCCATTCTTCCCGGTTTTTTTAAAGCATCATAAAAGCCTGGTTTTAATGTTTGGGTGATGGTGCTGTTTAAACTGGCTGGTATTTATGAAGAAAAGATTTTATGGACCAATGCTTATTGCTTTGTGCAGCCTGCTGGTTGTTTGCTGCAATAAAACCGATACGATTTCCACGGACAAAATCTCCGACTATACCAATTTGGCGGTGGGTAAATTTGTTATTTATAAGCTGGATTCTACCGTTACATTGCCTTTTGGCGTTGGTTTTAAAGTAAACTCTTATATAGTAAAAGACTCGATAGATGGAATGGTTACCGATAACCTTAACAGACCGGGATACCACATTGTACGCTATGTATGGGATACCACCGCACACCAGTGGAACAACAGCAATACCTTCCTGGCAGTTCAGACTGGTAAGGTATTTGAATACACCGAAAACAATCTGCGGCAAACCAGATTGGTAAGTCCGATTGCCGATTATTTCAGCTGGCAGGGTAATTCTTACATCGGCAGTTCCCCTTTTAATTTTGTATCAAACGATGATAATTACCTGGGCTGGACTTTTGCCTACAGCAATGTGGGCCTGCCATTTACCGTGGGCAATCTTAATTTTGATACAACGATAACCGTGGTTCAGTATGATTCCGCCAATAACAAATCCTTTTATGTAAATAGTATCAGCAATTATAGCAAGTCGTATGAAGTATATGCTAAGGGTGTGGGAAAGATTTTCCAGGATTTATTTTCATGGGAATACCAGACCAGCTATGTAACCCGCAATTGTTTATTGATCCACTGCGAGGGTAGTCACTGCGATACCACAAAGATCAGCTGTCAAAGCGATGGTGTTACCAATGGCACCAGCAATAACTGCGACTCAATAGCCAGTGCACAGATAAGCCAGGGCGTACGGATTGTGTGTGATACCATACCCGGCAATTTTACCTATAATGGTTACGGGGTCAGGCTTTCCATCATGAACCATAATTGAATTATTCCCGTATTTGTTGAAAATAACCTTGTATGAAAAATCGTTTCCTGCTGTTGTTGTGTGGGATATTTTTTTATTTTGCCGGCAACGCCCAGTACAGCCGCTATATCATCCGTTTAAAAAATAAGAACGGAACGGCTTACAGCATCAATAACCCATCCTCCTATCTTTCTGCAAAAGCAATTGCCCGGAGAACCCGGTATAAAATTTCAATTGATTCAACTGATTTGCCCATCAACGGCGCCTACCTGGATAGTATTAGGGCTGTTTCCAATGTTAGTATACTCAATGTATCCAAATGGCTGAACCAGGTATGTATTAAAACAACCGATCCTGCGGCACTGGCAAAAATCAATTCTTTTTCATTTGTAAAAAACAGCAGTCCGCTGGCCGTGAGAATGATCCAGCCCCCGGCGGTTTTGCCAAAGAAATTTGAAGCCTACAACAAGCTGCCGTTGCCTTCGCCAAACCGGGTAGCTGATATAAACGGGACCGCCGGCATCGTTGGAATACAGAATTTTTATAATTACGGTATCAATAACGGCCAGATACACATACATGAAGGAGAATACCTGCACAATCTTGGTTTTCATGGAGAAGGCATCACCATTGCCATGCTGGATGCCGGTTTTTACAATTATAAAGCCAATCCCGCATTCGACAGTATCCGGCTGCAAAACCAGGTATTGGGTGAATGGGATTATGTAGACAATGAGCAAAGTGTAAACGAAGATCACTACCATGGAGCCATGTGTTTATCAACTATTGCAGCCAATGAACCGGGCCAGATGGTAGGTACGGCGCCAAAGGCAAAATTCTGGTTATTGCGCACCGAAGATGTAAATTCGGAGTACCCGGTGGAAGAAGAAAACTGGGTAGCTGCAGCGGAATTTGCGGATAGCGCCGGGGTTGATATGATAAGTTCCTCGCTTGGTTACAGCGATTTTGATGATCCTTCCTTAAGTCATAGTTACGCGCAAAGAGATGGAAAAACCTCCATCATAAGCATTGGCGCCACCATGGCCGTAAAAAAAGGGATACTGGTAACCAACAGCGCGGGAAATTCGGGAAACAGTGCAGGAGACGCCAAATATGTTTTGTGTCCGGCAGATGCAGACAGTGTTTTCACGATTGGCGCAACAGATGTAAATGGCAATATTGGCAATTTCAGCAGTTGGGGGCCAAACGGCGCCGGCAAATTAAAACCTAATGTGGTTTCAGTAGGTTATAATACGGTAATCGCCAATGTTGTCAGTGGCGAACCAAATTATGGAAGCGGTACTTCCTTTTCCAATCCCAATATGTGTGGCCTGGTGGCTTGTCTCTGGCAGGCTTTCCCTGAATTCAGCAATATGGAAATTATGGATGCCGTTCAGAAAAGCGCCAGCAAATACAACAACCCGGATAACCAGTTTGGCTACGGCATCCCGAATATGCGAATTGCCTACCAGGATCTGCAGCAGCAACGGATCGAACGAAACTATCAGCAGATACTGGGTGCAGACTGGATAAAAGCATTCCCGGTTCCTTTTAGCACCGGGTTCAGCGTATTACTGAAAGCGCCTTTGACCGGTCATAGCAGCCTCCGCCTGGTTGATATGAATGGGAAGACCATTGAGAAAAAGGATATGGAACTGCAGCAGGATAATATGTACACCATCAGTTTTGATAAATTGAAAACCATTAGCCGCGGCGTTTACACCATACAATATACAGATGGGAAGAACAAGGTCTCACTGCGAACCATAAAGCAATAACGGGGCTGGCACGTTGGCTGCGGAACGGTATTTTTCCGGTCTAACCATTTTTTTTCAGCATGGCTGCAAACAGGGTATCCGCTTTGAGCGGGTAGCCACACAGCACTTCCATTTTTACCCGTTTTACCGGAAAATTATCTTCTATAAACCGAACCATCCCCTCGTTCTCCTGTTCAAATACCGAGCAGGTAATATAAAGAAAATAGCCACCGTTTGCTAAACCGGGCATGACCGTTTGCACAATCTTTTCCTGCCGGTGGCGATACCGTTCAATTTCATTTTCATCAAAAAAGGATAAACGCTCGGGTGTTCTGCCCCAGGTGCCGGAACCCGTACAGGGCAGATCGGCAATGATAACCTGGAAGGAACCAGGTGCAAAAGGGCTTCTGGCGGCAGTAAGATCGGCCAGCTGTGTTGTGTAGCCGTTTATCCCGGCTTCTGCAAATCTTTTGGTAAGATTGACCAACACTGATTCTCGTATATCTGATACTGTTAGATCTATATTTCCAAGTATGTCTTTTGCCATAATGGATTTGCCGCCGCTGGCGGCGCAACAATCCCATATTTTTATGGGGGTAGCGGTGTCGGTAACCAATTGGAGGAAGGCGCCGGCCTGCTGCGAGCTGTAATCCTGTATAACGGCCTCTTTATTGATAGTAAGAATGCCATCCACCGGGGTGGTATTGGGCAGGGCAATACAGTGCTCGCCGATTATTGAAAAAATAATTTTTGCTGCTTCCAGTTTTTGCACAACAACCTGCCGGCAACCAGGCCGGGTACGCAAAAAAACATCCGGCTGATGAAGATGCGAGCGGATGAAATCATCTTTATCTATACCGGTGCTTAGCCCGGAAACAGGTGGAAAAATCGTTAGCGATTCATAAGGAATGCCCGCGCAGGCGCATTTCTCCCGGAGTGATGCACCCGTTTTTTCGTTCCACTCAGGTTTTAAACGGGCAAGCATATCATGTGGTCGCGTGGAACAAAAAAAAAGAGCAATCAATATTTTTTCAGATCGGGGTATATTGCTTAACGAGCGACCCAGCCGGAAATAACAGTAACAGAGATGGGTAATTGTTTTCCGGTCGGTAGACCCGTATTTTTTGTGTTGCCTGAAAAAGTCTTTTATAAGAAAATGAAATGGGTGGTGTCCTGTATAGGATCCAATAATATCAACAGCGGTATTGAGATAGGAAAAATATTTCATCGGTTGCAAGGTAGTAAAACCAGGATGACACCGGCGTAGGGGCAGCTGATTGGCCGTACAACGGATGCCTGTGTTGATTGCCCAGTATCGCCCATTTCAGGCCGGGTCTGCGTATGGGGGTCAGTTAAAAACGAACTATACTTCCAGCAATGTTTTTACGGGGTCTTTACCAAATAAGAGCAGTTCAGGGTTTTCCAGTAGTTCTTTTACACGTACCAAGAAGCTCACAGACTCGCGTCCATCAATAATGCGGTGGTCATAGCTGAGCGCCAGGTACATCATTGGTTTTATGACCACCTGGCCGTTTACTGCCATGGGCCGTTCCTGTATTTTATGCATGCCCAGTATGGCGCTCTGCGGGATATTGATAATGGGCGTGCTCATCAGCGAACCAAAAACACCACCGTTGGTAAGGGTAAAGGTTCCGCCGGTCATTTCTTCTATGGTGAGCTTGCTATCTTTTGCCTTGCCCGCCAGTTCCACCACTTTCTTTTCAATTTCCGGCATACTTAAACTTTCCGCGTTGCGTATTACCGGAACCACCAGACCACGCGGCGCCGAAACGGCAATGGAAATATCGCAGTAGTCGTGATAGACAATGGAATCGCCGTCGAGGTATGCGTTTACAGAGGGCCATTCCTGCAGGGCAAAACAGGCCGCCTTGGTAAAAAAACTCATAAAGCCCAGGTTAACTCCATGTTTTTTATTAAAAGTCTCCTTGTATTTTGTCCGAAGATCCATGATGGGTTTCATATCCACTTCGTTAAAAGTGGTCAGCATGGCCGTGGTATTTTTTGCCTCAACCAGGCGCCTGCTGATGGTCTTGCGCAGGTTGCTCATCTTCTCGGGTTTCTCGCTGCGGGTAAACATTTCTTTACCGGGCACGCGACCGGGATTGTTCAATGCCGCCAGCACATCGTCTTTTAATATTTTACCGTTTGCTCCGGAGGCGGTAATAGTAGTGGGGTTTACTTTTTTGTCTGCAATAATGGCGGAAGCCACCGGCGTTGCCCGGGGCCCGGGCTCGGCTGCGGCAGGTATGCTTTTCTTTTCTTCCGGCTGAACGGCTACAGCGGGTGCGATGGCTGCTTCAGCCTGCTGGCTTTTTGGGGCCGGTTCTTTTGCTGCGGCCGGTTTAGCGACCGTTTCATCAATGGACGCCAGGATATCGCCAATTTTTAATGTATCGCCCTCTTTGGCCGATTGCTTTAATACGCCAGCTTTTTCGGCGTTTACTTCAAAGGTGGCTTTTTCACTTTCCAGTTCTGCTATTACTTCATCGCGGTCTACATACTCGCCTTCTTTTTTGTTCCATTTTAACAAGGTTACCTCGCTTATGGATTCACCAACTGTTGGAACTTTTATATCGATCATAAAATTCTTTTCACTTTTGTTTTTAAAATACCCTGAGTTGTTTTATTTTTTACTGGGTAGCGGTTTATTTTTATCCATCGGGCTATCATAAGAGCACAAGGTTAGATGGAAAACGCAGTATCAATGATCTCCGCCTGTTCCTGCTGGTGTACTTTATTAAAACCAGTTGCGGTGGAAGCGCTGGATTGCCGGCTGATAACCCCGTAATTGATGGTCTTCAGGTTTGTTTGCAGGTAAGAAGCAGCACCCATATTCAGTGGTTCTTCCTGTACCCAGAACCAGGTAGCCCGGTTATATTTGTTGTAAAGCGCTTCCAGTTGTTTTACCGGCAGGGGATACAGCTGCTCCACCCGCAGGATGGCCGTATCTTTCCTGTTTTCTTTTTGTTGCCGCTCGGCCAGGTCAAAATAGATCTTACCGCTGCAAAACAGTACTTTTTTAACTTGTGCTGGGTTCGAAATAAAGCTGTCGTCCATGGTTTCCTGGAAACGGCGGAATATAAATTCGCTGGCCAGCGAATAGCTGCCGTGATGACGCAGATTGGCCTTTGGTGAAAAATTGATCAATGGTTTTCGGAATGGCCATTTTACCTGTCTGCGTAACAGGTGAAAGAAATTGGAAGCGGTGGTGATATTGGTGACTACCATATTTAACTCTGCGCACAATTGTAAAAAACGTTCCAGCCGGGCGCTGCTGTGTTCGGGTCCCTGTCCTTCATACCCATGGGGCAACAACATGGTTATGCCATTCATGCGGTTCCATTTTTGTTCGCCTGCGGCGATAAACTGGTCGATTATGATTTGCGCACCATTGCAGAAATCGCCAAACTGCGCTTCCCATAACACCAGTGAATTGGGATTTGCCATTGCATAACCGTATTCAAAACCCAGTACGCCGTATTCGCTCAGCAATGAATTGTAGATCCTGAACTGGCCGGTGGCGCCTTCCAGCCGACTGAGACGGTTATATGCCTTGTCCGTTACTTCGTCGCGCAACACTGCATGGCGGTGCGAGAAGGTACCGCGGCGCACATCCTGGCCGCTCATCCTTACATCGTGACCTTCCAGCAGCAGGCTTCCATACGCCATCAATTCACCGGTGGCCCAATCGGCCTTACCTTCTTCTTTGAAGAGTTTTATCTTATCCTGGATAATTTTTTCTACTTTTTTCAAGGGTTTAAAATCTTCTGGCCACGACATCAGGGCATCAAATATCTTTTTAAAATCGGCTTCGCTGATAGCTGTAACCGGCGATTGGTCAAAATCTTCCCAGGTGGCCCTTCGCATGCTTTTCCAGACCAGTTCCGGTTGCTGATAATTGTAGGGTAGGGGGTTTTGCTTTACTTCATCCAGGCGTTCCTGTAAGTCGCCCCAGAATTTTTTCTCCATTTCCCTGGCCAGTTCTTTTGCATCGGCTTCACCGTTTTCCAGTAAAAAGCTGCTATATACTTCCCTTGGGTTGGGGTGTTTGTCTATGAGTGCATACATATGCGGTTGCGTAAACTTGGGGTCATCGCCCTCGTTGTGACCGTGACGTCGGTAACAAACCATATCGATAAATACATCCGCATTAAACTCCTGTCGGTAACGGGTGGCAATTTCCGCGCATTTTACCACGGCTTCGGCATCATCTCCATTTACGTGCAGTACCGGCGCATGCACCGCAGCAGCCAGGGAAGTACAGTAATCGGAACTGCGGGCATCATCAAAATCGGTAGTAAAACCAATTTGGTTATTGATAACAAAATGAATGGTGCCGCCGGTAAGATAGCCATCCAGGCTACACATCTGCAGCACTTCATATACAATGCCCTGCCCTGCCACCGAGGCATCGCCATGAATTAATATGGGCAGGATCTTATCGTAGTCGCTTTTATACAATACGTCTGCTTTTGCCCTCGCAAAACCCACTACTACCGGGTCTACCGCCTCCAGATGAGAGGGGTTGGGCATTAGTTTCAGGTGAATGTTTTTGCCGGACGGTGTTTTGAGTTCGCTGCCATACCCCATATGGTATTTTACATCGCCGCTACCCATGGTCTGGTCTAGTTTTGCGGTGCCTTCAAACTCACTGAATATCTGCTCATAGGTTTTGCCCATGATATTGGCAAGAATGTTCAGTCTGCCGCGGTGCGCCATTCCTATCACCACTTCTTGTACATCGTGGTCAGCGGCGGTATTAATAATGGCATCCAGTGCGGGAATGGTGGTTTCACCGCCTTCCAGCGAGAAACGTTTTTGCCCCACGTATTTGGTATGCAGGAATTTTTCAAACATTACACCCTGGTTCAGTTTTTCCAGGATGCGTTTCTTTTTATCGAGCGATAGTGGATCCAGAAATTTTTTCTCAATCTCACTGGTGAGCCAGTCTACCTTTTTTTGGTCACTGATATATTTAAATTCGATGCCTACATGGGACGCATATAGTTTTTCGAGATAATTGTAGATCTTCCGCAGCGAAGTGGTGCCCAGGCCAATCATTTTACCTGCCTGGAATTCTTTGTCAAGGTCGGCTTCCGTAAATCCATAAAATCCCAGGTCAATATTGGCGCCCCTGTCTTTACGGGTGCGGATGGGGTTGGTTTTGGCCAGCAGGTGGCCCTTATTCCGGTAACCCAGTATCATACGGTAAGCCCGTATTTCATACATCCAGTCTGTGGCAGGGCCGGCAATGGCAGTTCCCGCGGCAGTCATGGCTGTTCCGTTGCTTCCGTTTTTGCTGTTGCCGATAGCAAAATCAAAACCTTCAAAAAATTTTTTTAATTCAGGGTCAACGCTGTTGGGGTCTTTTGTATAATCCTGGTACAAACCCTCTATATATTGCGGATGAGCGCTGGTTATATAAGAAAAATCCTTCATGAGAAGCATGCCTTTTTTTAGCTTACAAATATCGGATAAAATACTGAACCTGAATTGGTCTTATAAGCGCATCCGCCTTATTTTTTACTTATAGAAAGACCAGGCCAGGGCTTACAGTGGATAGCATTCCGGCAGTCGCTTATCACCGGACCAACCGTGGCCCGGGCCAGGTATACTCAGGGTTTCTAAATTTTTGCTGCTTAATTTCTGTTTTTCATGCTATTCCCCTACCTTTGCCGTCCAAAATTTTTAGAATACATGGCCAATCATAAAGCTACCCAGAAAGATGTGCGTCAGGCAGGCAAACGTCGTGAAAGAAATAAATATTATGGAAAAACAACCCGTAATGCCATTCGCGATCTGAAAGAAGTGAAGGAAAACAAAGAAGCGGGTGCTGCTTTGCCCAAAGTAGCCTCCATGATTGATAAACTGGCAAAAAAAGGCATTATTCACAAAAACAAAGCGGCTAATCTTAAAAGAAAGCTTGCCAAAAAAGTGAATGCCCTGGCTAAATAAGCCGACCCTACCATCGCACAGATAAAAATAGTATACAGGCATCCCGCTGGCGGGGTGCTTTTTATTTTGGGGAAAGGACTGGCACCGCGGGTATCGAACGGTGGTGCGACAACGTGATTCGTATATGCATATATTGAGTAATTTCATGTATGATAAAATTTTTTTCCTGCCTGATTCTGTGGCTGTGTAGCATTTCTTGCGCTGCGCAAAAAGACAGTGTTCGTAAATATTTGGATGCAGCGTTGCACTTTACCACCAAAAAAGATTTTGTATATGCCGCCATGGCTATAAAAGACGGTGACCACTGGATATTGTACGCTGTTTATCCCGATACAACAGTTCTCCTGAAAGTTTATTTTAAAGATGCCGCCCTGACCATTAAGGACGGGCCGTTTACCCTCTATCACCCCAAAAGAATTGTTGCCCAGCAAGGCTATTTTAAAGACAATATACCCAACGGGCACTGGAAGTCTTGGTATGCCGGCGGGGAGTTGAAAAATGAGGGTGAGATTGTCAATAACAATTTGTCCGGTGTGTGGAAGGCCTGGTACCAGAACGGCAACCACATGAGTGAACGGACTTATTTGTACAGCGACTCAATGGTGGGGCAACCCGTGCACCAGCATTCGCCCGCCTACCAGGTAGAAAAAGTACTGGACGATTTTCCACCGGAAGGCAAACTGGAAGGACCTGCTACCTCGTGGTATGAAAACGGCCAGATGGAATCTGCTGTGAACTACCACCACGATTCTTTATCGGGCACCTGTACCTGGTTCTGGGCAAACGGTCATCCCAGCAGTAAGGAAACTTATACTGATGGCAAGGTAACCGCGCTGGAGTGTTATGATGAACAGGGAAAATATACCGGCCCGGTCTGCAGTCTGCTAAAGCCACCGGTGCTGATTGATCCCATTTTTACCGCAACGGATTATATAGTGGATGAGTTGCACAAAGAAAAAAACCGCGATATCCGGGAAGAGGGCGAGGCAACGGTGAGTTTTACCGTAACCGCTATGGGCAAGGTAAAGGACCTGGTGGTCGTCCGGTCACCCGACCCCGCCCTGACCAGGCATATTGTTCAGATTTTTGCCAGCATGCCGCCCTGGTCGCCGGCGGTTATGCACAACCGTGTAATGGATTTCCCGGTACAACTGGTGATACCGTATTACAGAAACTGATACAACACGCGTTAAATAGCTGCTGATGATTTCATGGATTTGTAAACCCTTTGATACGCTTACCGCGGATGAATTGTATGCGATGCTGCGGTTGCGCAATGAAGTGTTTGTGGTGGAGCAGCACTGCGTTTTCCAGGACGCGGACAATAAAGACCAGGCTTCTTTTCATGTAATGGGCTGGCAGCAAAATAGATTAATAGCCTGTGCCAGGCTGGTACCACCCGGGGTAGCTTATGAAGAGGCCAGTATAGGGCGCGTGGTAACCGTTATAACGGCAAGGGGTAGTGGAATTGGCAGGGAACTGCTGAAACAGGCCATTGCAGGATGTCGGAACCACTTTGGAAACTTCGGTATCCGGATTGGCGCGCAGGTGCACCTGCAGGCGTTTTACGGGTCACTGGGCTTTGTTCCCACCGGTGGAATTTATCCCGAAGATGGAATAGCACATATACAAATGCTGCTTTCGTAAAAACACTTGTTATACCAAACGAACAACTACTTTATTTCATTTTTTTTTTAGGGGCGGCACACCACAATTTTAGTTTCATCGTTTCTATGTTTGTAAGGGGTATTTTTCGTTTTAGTACCCGAATCCAAATAACCATTCGAAAACTAAAATCTGGTATTCATGAAAAAGTTTTTACACTTTCTATGGGGAACGTGTGTCATTATGCTGCTCTCCATCTTTCTTCCATCAACTATGCAGGCTCAATACAATGATGGTGGCCCGTTCAGTGAACTGGGTATTACGGTCGGCCCGTCCAACTTCCTGGGAGACCTGGGTGGTCATCTGGGCAAAGGCCAGACCTTTTTAAAAGACAATAATTTCAACCTCACCAAATTATCTTTTGGCGCTCATTATAGTTATTACCCAAAAGACTGGTTAGGCTTCCGACTTGCTCTTAACATCGGCAAACTGGAAGGAGATGACAATATTATTAAAGGTAAAGGCGGGCTGGAAGAAGCAAGGTTCCATCGGGGTCTTAGTTTTAAGTCGAAATTCTTTGAAGCTTTTGTAGCAGCAGAAGTCTTCCCAACGGTATTCATAGAGGATGATCCTTCCGACCTGTATCATAAGCTGCGTCCCTATGGCGTAATAGGTATTGGCGCATTTCATTTCAACCCGCAGGGACTTGACCCCGCTACCGGTCAGTGGGTTAACCTGCAGCCGTTGCATCTGGAAGGCCAGGGTTCAGCGGAGTATCCCGACCGTAAAAATTATTCTTTGTGGCAACCGAATATTCCACTGGGTGTGGGTATCAAATACTGGTTAAATGAAAATCTTAGCCTGGGGGTTGAAGTGATATACCGCAAAACATTTACCGATTATATAGATGACGTGAGCACTACCTATGTAGGCAGCGCATTTTATGATACCCATCTTTCCGCTCCGCAGGCTGCCATTGCCAAACGCCTAGCCGACAAAAGCAATAACGGCGCAGGTGGTGCACCCGACTATGGCAGTGCAGGTCTGAAACGGGGAGACCCCAAGCAAAACGATGCCTATTATACTTTTGGCATTAAGTTGGGCTTCCGACTGAGTGGAGGAGATAGTTTCCGTAACTCCACACGTTGCCCTGTTATTCGTTTCTAGTATCAAACAGTACATAATCTTATTTAAACAAATTGGTTGTTTAGTTTGAATCCGTACCCTTTTTTACATGTATAAACACATGCAACAATGAAAACATTTTTACCCTCTTCCAAACCTTCGGGGCAATCGGTCTTGTATACCATATTGGCGCTGGTTTTATTAACGCTTGTGCAATTACCCGTTCAGGCAACCGGTGCGCATCATACTGTCAAAGACAGCATCCTTATTAGTAAAACGCTTACCAGTAAAAAATACAAGATCAAAATCTTTCCCGGCGCCAGCAATGAAGTGATCTTTTTCACCGCCAGCGGGGAAGAGGGCAAGGTATACCAGTTTTTTCTTTTTGATATGGAAGGTAATATGGTAAAACAAACACAGATCCGTAATAAAGAAACCACGATTCTAACAAATTTTAATAAAGGCTGTTATACGTTTGAGGTATTCAGTGACGATGAGCACATAGAAAACGGCACGGTTACCATAAAGTAAAGCACCCGAAGTTCTTTTTTTGCTAATAACAGATGGCCAATAAGCGGCGGGAACATTCTTAAAATCTGATATCCGGTTTAAAAGACCTGATCCGTTCCCTATCGTTCAAAGTACCCTTACAAACAAAAGATTTTATTAATCAGTTCCCGCCACTGCTTATTGGAAAAGAAATTTAAACACGCACAGGAGGCCAGGGTCAATAGGTCTTGACAGGTGCGTAGTTTATAATGATTGTCTTCAATCCAGTATCCTTAACGGCCCGCGATGAATAATTGCGGGCCGTTTCTTTTAGAAGCAATGAATGCTTAAATTTTCATCCCGAGTAAACGATTAGTGGAACCAACGTTCTTTGAAAATGACAGGCATAAGATGCCGGCGGGGCTTCGTGAGCCACGATTCAGGTTCATTGTTGCCAGGCATCTGGGTCCAAATATTTGGCATCCTGACTCAAATATTTGTCATCCCGACAGGGATCTGCTTCCGCGGCAATTCCAGAAATTCTTTTAAAATGCTGGTCTCAAAAGCCGGCGGGACTTCGTGAACAAGAGACGATGGGAATATTGCCGGCAATCACGCTGTTTTGTTACGAAGGCTGCACCCCTCGCCGGTAGTTACACTCTTTCAGGGCTGGTGATGGCTTTGTGGTTCCGCGGTAATTCAGGTAATTTTTTAATGCGGTGGCGAAGACTATTGAAAAAATTATTGGGAGATAGTGGTTTACGCCGGAACCCCTTATAAAAATTTTTCGGCTACTTCTTTCCAGCTGGACAAGCGCTCAAAATCATGTTCGTTTAAATTGTGGTGGGCGGTAAAAAGATAGGGTTTGCCTTTAAACAAATGTAGGTGCCTGGTATGGTCATCGATCATAAAATCGGCCTGTATCATACTTTTTTCGCCGCATAATACCAGTTGCTTCCAGTTAAAAAACGGGAAATGCTCCATCAGCCAGTTGTATTTATCAGTCAGTGAATTGGGAAACTCCGTGGCGGCCGACACAATATAAACTTCGTACCTACGATTCATTTGTTCCAGCACTTCAATGCTGGAATCAATCACCGGCAGGTGCCGGAAAAAACCGGGTTCGTACAATTGCTGTCGCACCGCTGCCTGGTGTTGCTCGGGAAAACCCTTTACCAGTGATTTTCCTTCCAGCATTTTTTGCAGGTCTATTTCGCCGCCGTAAATCCGTCGGTACCAATCCGTCATACCACCTGTAGTATCCGCTATTACTTCATCCATGTCTACCAGCACTCTTTTCATAAGCTCTGTTAATTCTTATTTTATTTCCTGTTTTAAAAACCGGGCGGTATGACTTTCCTTATTTTTTATCATTTCTTCCGGAGAACCTTCGAATAGTATCCGTCCTCCTCCATCGCCACCCTCCGGTCCAAGGTCTATGATATGGTCCGCCATTTTTATAACATCCAGGTTATGTTCTATTACCAATACCGTGTTGCCTCGGTCAACCAATTTGTTTAATACGTCCAGCAGGTGTTGCACATCTTGAAAATGAAGGCCGGTAGTAGGTTCATCCAGGATATAAAACGTTTTGCCGGTATCTTTTTTTCCCAGTTCGGTAGATAACTTTACACGCTGCGCTTCGCCGCCGCTGAGGGTTACGGCAGACTGGCCTAGTGTTATGTAGCCAAGACCCACTTCCTGCAACACTTTTATTTTTCGGTAAATGTAAGGGATGTTGTTAAAGAATTCCACCGCTTCATCCACTGTCATGTCAAGCACATCACTGATAGATTTTCCCTTGTACCGTATTTCAAGCGTTTCGCGGTTGTATCTTTTGCCATTGCATTTTTCGCAATGCACATATACATCGGGTAAAAAATTCATTTCTATTACACGCATACCGCCGCCCTCACAGACCTCGCAACGCCCGCTTTTTACATTAAAGGAAAAACGACCGGCTGTATAACCGCGTATTTTGGCTTCGGGTACTGATGCAAACAAGGTGCGTATATCGGTAAAAAAGCCGCAGTAGGTGGCGGGGTTGCTGCGGGGTGTTCGGCCAATGGGCGACTGGTCAATTTCAATTACTTTATCAATATGTTCCAATCCTTTTATGGAAGCATATTTCATTGGGTTGGTTTTTGAATCGTAACAGTATTTTGAAAGAATGGGATACAACGTTTCGTTGATCAGGGTTGATTTGCCGCTACCGCTCACGCCAGTTACCAGTATAAGTTTACCCAGGGGGAATTGTACCTGTACGTTTTTCAGGTTATTGCCGGTCACCCCTTTCAATTCCAGGAATTTGCCATTGCCGGCCCTTCTTTTTTCAGGCACGGCAATCGATTTTTCGCCCGACAGGAACCTGGCCGTTTCAGACTGCTGACTGAATACTTGATGGGGTTCACCCTGTGTTACCACCTGGCCGCCGTGTTTGCCGGCTTTGGGCCCGATATCGATCAAATGATCGGATGCCAGCATGATGTCTTTATCATGTTCTACCACCAGCACGCTGTTCCCAATATCACGCAGGTTTTTCAGTGCGGCAATCAGGCGGTGGTTGTCGCGCTGATGCAGTCCAATGGAAGGTTCGTCAAGAATATAAGTAATGCCCTGCAGCTGCGAGCCGATTTGAGTAGCCAGTCGTATGCGTTGTGATTCGCCGCCGCTAAGGGTCCGGGAAGGCCTGCTGATGGTAAGATAGTTGAGACCTACGTCCAGCAGGAACTGTAACCGTTCACGTATCTCTTTCAGCACATCTTTGGCAATAGCATTTTGTTTGTTACCGAGTCTTTTTTCTATGCCCTGCAGCCATAGCATCAGTTTGTCAAGGTTCATTTCACACAGTTCTGCAATATTTTTTTCATCTATCTTGAACCAAAGGCTTTCTTTCCGTAGCCGGGTACCGCGGCAGCTTTCGCATGTTTTTAGTTCCATGAATTTCTCTACCCAATCGCGAAGGGCTTCGCTGCTGCTGGCAGCAAACCAGCGGCGGAGCATGGTTACAATTCCCTCAAATTCGGTGCTGTAGATTTCGCCGGCGGCGGCATCAAAATCCAATTCTGTGTCTTTACCTTCGGCCGCTTCGTTTCCATACAATAAAATATTGAGGGCTTTTTGCGGCAGGTCTTTTAGTGGTTTGTCGAGGCTGATTTTGTGTTTGCGTGCAATCTGCTGCACCTGTTTAAAAACATGGGCTTCCCTTTCTTCACCCAGGGGTGTAATACCGCCTTCATTGATGCTTTTGCCCGTATCGGGTAGCACCGCCTGCAGGTCTACCTGGTACACGGTGCCCAAACCTTTGCAAACGGGGCAGGCCCCATAAGGAGAATTAAATGAAAATGCGTTGGGAGAGGGTTCTTCATAACTCAGCCCGGTATCTTCGCACATCAACTGTTTGCTGTACTGGATTATTTTGTTCTCATCGTTTATCAGCAGGAACATCAGATCTTTTCCCACCTGTAATGTTTTCTGGATACTCTGGCTAAGTCTTACTTTCATGTCGGGTGTTACCGCCATCCGGTCAATCACAACTTCTACATCGTGTATTTTATAACGGTCTACCTGCATCTTGGGTGCCAGGTCCTTTATTTCGCCGTCTATTCTTGCCTTTAAATAACCTTTTTTGCGGATGTCTTCAAATAGTTCACGGTAATGACCCTTACGGCCACGCACCAGCGGCGCCAGCAGCGTGATCTTTTTGTTTTTAAATTTGCCGGCAATATTTTCTACTATTTCCTCTTCGCTGAACTTCACCATTTTTTTCCCCGTGTTGTAACTGTAAGCCTCACCTGCGCGGGCATACAAAAGGCGCATAAAATCGTAGATTTCGGTAATGGTACCTACTGTAGAGCGGGGATTTTTGTTGGTGGTCTTTTGTTCAATAGAAATAACGGGCGACAGGCCGGTAATTTTATCTACATCGGGTCGTTCCATATCTCCAATAAACTGCCGGGCGTAGGCGCTGAAACTTTCCATATAACGCCGCTGGCCCTCGTTGTAAATGGTATCAAACGCCAGCGATGATTTGCCGCTTCCGCTTACGCCCGTAAATACCACCAGTTTGTTTTTTGGGATCCTGATATCGATATTTTTGAGGTTGTGCTCTTTTGCACCAAAAACCTCTATATACTCCTGTTCCGCCACTGCCGTTTCGGCTGCCGCCTTCCGCTTGATTGCCATACTTGAAAAAAGGATTCTGATGAATGATATGAATAACTAAGATAAGAACAAAAGCAATGTGGTTTGGTTTGATAAAGGGTCGAAAAACAGCGAAACCGGCACGGAGGCCGGTCGCTTTGTTTTATCCCTGGTTTATCTTTATCTTAAAAAATGAAGCAAAAAAGACGGCGCACGGGCTGTAACCGCGGCGCCCGGGTCGGATCCCGTCTATTTGTGAAGGGTAATGGTGGGTACTTTTGTCAAACCGCCGCCACTCATGGCTATATTGGTAATGGTGGTGTCTTTATAGCCATGCCATCCTTTAAAATAAATGGCATATCTGCCTGCGTTAAGGCCACGTACCTGGTAGTATCCGCCTGTCCAGGGTAGGGCATACACGGTGTCCAACTGGTTATAAACGGTTACAAAACCCGAGGCACCCTGCGGCACCACCCTGCCTTCCAGTTTAGACCGGTTCTTATCGTTAAAAGGTTTGAGTAACGGTTTCAGCCAGTATTTATCATTAAAGAAAATGATGGATTTCGACAGGTTAAAATCAAACCAGAGCTTAAACTGGCTATTGTCCAACACGGAAAGATCTTCCCTGCGCACATTGAGGTCAAAGAAATTGAACGGCCCCATAATATTGAGGCGGTAATGAGTGACGTTGTCTGTGTAAACCGTATTGTTCTCGCCCAGTGTAATCCTTACCTGCAGCACTTTGCCGCTGGTAATGGCACCCCACGCCAGCAGGGTGTCGGTGCCGTTCCGCAGTTTCATCAGGTCGTATATGCCCGGCGTTACGGGCAACGTGTCCCAGATGGTGGAATTACCATTGCGACAGCCCCGGTAGTCATCGTTCCACTGGTGATTGTCGTCTGTATCATCGTGGTGGGCGGCGGTATCAATTTTTACCGCTACCTGTTTAATGTTTATCAATACCTGGGTAAAGGCAATGGGATCGTCCATCATATAAATGGACAACTGATGGGCCCCGTTTGTATTGCCCGAGCTGCCCGAGTTTTCTTTATTACAGGCAATCAGGAAAATAATTACGCTGAGGATACCTGCAACAGGCAGCAACCAATGGTGTTTTGTTTTCATACGTGTGTTTTAATATTTGTGTATAGCGGTCATGAAAAGCCCGTTCATGCCCGGTGTTCCGGTTGCACGAAGTATTCATACCCGTAAAAGTTTTGAGTAGCGTTGTTGCAAACGAAAACCAATAATTGTTCCAGCTTCAGTTAAAATGTTAATAAATGAATAAGGCGCCCGGTTATACTATAGATACGCTGCATTGAAAAAAGGGTTGGGTGGCCGGGAGCGCAACATCATTCCGGAGTTGCGTGAAAGGGTATGGAGGGATGCCACCGGAATTTGTTCCGATGCAACAGGACCGCGGAGTGGGCGGGTCAATCTAAAATAATTTGACTATTTCCGCGCCGGTGATTACCTTTGGGTCAGTTCTTTATCATTTACTTATCAAGAAAGGCAGAGGGAAATGGCCCAATGAAGCCTTGGCAACCAACAATGAAAATTGAGAAGGTGCTAATTCCATCACGTTACGGCGTGAAAGATAAGTCAGATTTACAGCTTCTATTTTAAAACAATTCACTATACAGAAAGCTCATCTGATTTACCAGGTGAGCTTTTTTATTGCCCGGTAGTCTGGCAGGGATATTATGGTTTGCCGCTACGGGTTCAATACGGCCGCTGGCAAGGGTGCGTGAGAAAATTAACACCGGATATTTTGGTGGTTGCCGGAAAAGTCGATTAAATTTGTAGGATACCGCTTTGCACATGAACACAAAAGAAACATTGGCGCAAATCTTTTTCTTCTGCAACTGCTGTTGTTGTGCGATGCCATTTGCTCAATAGGAAGCTTCGCCCGCGCCATGTTTGATCACCCGGTTTCTGAAATATTATTTTTTTAAAAATTAAACAACTTTGTTATGAGCCATCGTTTCGAGACCCTGCAGCTGCATGCAGGCCAGCAAATTGACCCTACTACCAAGTCAAGGGCCGTACCTATTTACCAAACCACATCCTATGCTTTTGATAATTCAGAACATGCCGCCAACCTGTTTGGGTTAAAGGCCTTTGGTAATATATATACCCGCATTATGAATCCTACCACCGATGTTTTTGAGCAACGCGTGGCAGCGCTGGAAGGTGGTGTGGCGGCACTTGCAACGGCCAGCGGTCAGGCGGCACAGTTCCTGGCGCTGAACAATATATTACAGGCGGGTGATAATTTTGTAACTTCTTCCTATTTGTATGGTGGTACTTATAACCAGTTTAAAGTGGCCTTTAAACGCCTGGGCGTGGAAGCCCGTTTTGCAAACGGTGATGACGTAGAAAGTTTTGTAAAACACATCGATAAAAATACAAAGGCCATTTACCTGGAAACCATTGGTA
>JBDTVE010000118.1:0-2793 GCA_040007355.1 Bacteroidota bacterium
TTCAGTCGAAATACATTCCAGGATGCTGCTTTTCTCTCTCCACTTTTAAATTTATGTAAATTCCGGTGATGGTAACCCCTCTTACCGTTTATGATACCCCCCTTGAGAAGAAGGCCTATAAGAGAAAGAGCATTTGCTAGTGATAAAGATAGGATATGACTGTTAAGAGTGTTTATTTTTTCTTTCTCCGGGAGTCTCCCTTTAATTCGATTCTGTGGCATTTGGCTGTCACTCTGTCCATAATAGCATCGGCCAGTGTCGGTTCGTCGATATAATCGTGCCAGGCGGATACGGGCATTTGCGCCGTGATAATCAGGGATTTTTTGGCGTACCGGTCTTCCATGATCTGCAACAGGGCTAGCTTGAGGTTTTTGTTGATGGGGTGGATGCCAAAGTCGTCCAGGATGATGACCGGTATCTTTTCCAGTTGATTCAGCAGTTTCATATAACTGCCTTCTGTTTTGGCCATGATGATCGTCTCTATAAGCCGGTTCATATTGAAGTAGCGGGTTTTAATCCCCATCATGCAGGCCTGGTGTCCCAATGCACACGCCACGAAGCTCTTGCCACCGCCGGTAGGACCTGTGATCAGGATATTTTCACCTCCCCGGATATAGTTTCCCTCCAACAAACTGCCCCAGGAAGCCTTACTTAAATTTCTTTCCGGACCGCATTCTATTTCCTGGGAGGTGACATTAAAGCGGAACCTGGCGCTTTTAAGAAGCGATTCCATGCGGTCATTGCCACGATGTAGCCGTTCGGCTTGCAACAGATAAGCTAACAGCTCGTGACCTTCCAGTTGCTGATTAACCGGTAACTCGAGTTGAGAACGATAACTGCCTTCCATACCTGCTAATTTTAACTCACGCATCTGTTCCAGGGATTGTGTGTTGTTCATGATGATTAATTTTATGATGAATAAAAAATGCTGTTTTTTCTATTTGTAGTTTTGCGCTCCCCGGATATTTTGATGCCCTGGTAACCGAACAGGCTCATCATCAAAAAGCAGTGGTTGGCTATCCAGGCCCGTTTCCAGGATACTTCTGATCATTTTTAGTGTCGGTCGGGGCACATTGGCGGCTCTTCTGCAAGCTGCTTCCAGTCGCTCCTTATTGTATTTGGCTTGCAGCATAATCATCGCATGACAGGCCTTAAAGTTTTGTTCCGGATAAATGCTGCTATGGATAATCCGCTCAGCAGCCTGCCGGGTATACCGGCCAACCCATCCGGCTCTTTTGAGCAGGTCTTCCACCGTCCATCCCTGCACCTCTACCATATGCTGGTGATTGGCGGGCATGTGTTCGGCGATGCGGTTAAACAAGGGCTCATAGCTGCTTCGAACATGGAAGGCAATGCGTTCATGCCGGTAATATACCTCCACCGTTTTATTGTCAAATTGGACCCACACCTTACATCCTACGTATTGGTAAGGAACGGTGTAATAATGCTTGTTATCAGGAAGCTGTATAGCGTAGTTCTGTTGTACGGTGACCTGTTTACCTTTTCTTAGACGGAAGACTTCTTCAGGAAGTGTTTTCAATGCCCCTTGTTCGGCCCGGATAAAAATATCCCGACGGCTCTCCGGATTGTTCTTATAGGCTTTTTCATTGAGCACATCCAGGAGGCTCCGGATCTGCTGGTTCAGGCTTTCCAGGCTATGGAAGGTTAATTTGCGCAGGCGTGCATAGATTTGCGTATAGATAATATTCACCGACTTTTCTACCATCGCCTTATCCCTGGGTTCTGCCGGACGCGTGGCGCTGAAGGTGGTATGATAATGATCCGATAGCTGGTAACACAGCTCCGTAAACACGGGTTCGTATTTGTCGGCCCGGGTGACGGCCGTTCGAAAGTTGTCACATAAAATGGTCTTGGTCACTCCACCGGTGTATGTAACCATTTCATTGATGCAGTGGGCAAAATCGGCTGTTTTTTGTGAAGCAACCGCTTGGCAAAAAAGCAGACCACTATACGGCAATACGCTAATGAAGACCTCGCAGGAAACGACACTGTTGGTCTGCTTATCAACATAGAACAGCTTCTTACCGGCAAAATCCGCTTGCGTGAACTCGCCGGGTGTATATTCCAGGTGGAAGGCGGGGCTGGTATCCTTCAGATATTTACCAAACCAATAGCAGTACTGGCTATATTGATAGCCGTCCGGATGGTCCTGGAAGTATTCCATCCATAACAGTTGCTTGGTAACGCCCGTTTTATGCAGTTCACCCTTGGCCTGCTCAAAATGCAGCAGCAAGACTTCCCGGCGTTTGCCGCGCCAGACAGTACTGTCGTCATCATAAACGAGGGGTGCCAATTTCTTGTCGGTAATCCCTCCTCTATCCTCGCCGGGGTTTGACACCGCTTCCAACTTGCGCAGGTATTTTTTGACGGTCTTCCGGCTGATACCGGTACGGCGAACTATCTCTTTAATCGCCACTCCGTCATCGCGTAATTGCTGGACTTGCCTGATTCGGTTCATGTCTATTACTTTTTGAGCCATTTTCCCCGGTTTAGTTGTCGTAAATGGGGTAAAATGAATACAAATAGCGCTGACTCTTTTAAAACCTTCTGTGGGGGTACCATTGCCCGGAATGGCCTAATGGATAAATCCAGTTGGAGGGGTTACCATGTGCCGGAATGACAGGCTGGTCTAACCGAAAACGGGGACAAAAAATCAATTCTCACGAAAAAATAAACGCAAGATTGAACCAAACTGAAAGGTGGGGTTACCATGCCCGGAATGAGGGGTTACCATAAAACGGTACGGGGGGTTACCATGGTCCGGTATCTACA
>JBDTVE010000119.1:0-13492 GCA_040007355.1 Bacteroidota bacterium
ACGAATCTTAACTTAACACCCTGACCTTTTGGTCTCAAATATGGGGAGTGTTATATATCATGAAAGACATGTAAGGGCGGTAGCCGACATATTGGCACTAGCAAGTATCCTACCGACTTACTATGTGCAACTGCGCTGGATTTGGCTTGCTGTATTAGGTGTTAATTTGTTGAAGTCTTCATTTACAGGCTTGTGCCCGTTTGAAATGATACGGAAGAAAACAGGTGTGAAAGAAAGTAGCAACGATGCTTGCTAAGTGAATGAAGTTAAAAGCAAAAAAGCTAAACAATTTTAATCCCTTTTCTTTCGTATACCCTATAAAATTGCTGCATTATTATAGAAACCTGCACTATAGCGTATTTGCCAGAAATCTTAATAATTTCCTTCTTAGTTCAGCAAACAATTCCTCAAAGCGCGTCATCTTTTCTCTAAATTCAGTATGGTCAATCACTTTCCTGTGATCACTCCCCACCGGATTGTTAAGAACAGATTTTTCAATAGCGCTTTCATGCTGATTGATATGATATTTAAGCTCATCAATTATTTCATACTGAACAGTAAACTGGTTCTGAAATTGTTCAACATTGGCCATTAGCTCTCTGGAGGTGTTTTTTTTAGCTATCTCCTCAAGGCGGTTTTGCATAAGAGCCAGCTCTTCTTTATAAAAAGCCAACTTATTTAACCATTCATTGTGTTCACCGTGCTGTGCAACAATAGGCTTCAATGTATTACTCATATCCTGATACTTGTTTATACAAAAAAACGATTAATAATGAAATGAACCTATGATTATACTCAGCGCCCAGGATGAACCATATCATGCATGAATGTGGCAGCAATTTCCTCACTCGCGGTTCAATAATAAAAAGAAAAGCCGGTTCTCACCAGCCTCCCATTTTTTAACACCACAAAGGCTATTTTACAAATTGTCTCACATTTGTCCATGAACCACCATTTGTTACGTTGGCAAATCCATTTTGTTCAAGAATTAATTTTGCCTGGCTGCTTCTTCCTCCGCTTCGACAGAAAACAATAATATGCTTCTTGTCTTTAAACTTTGTTAGTTGCACAGCTACTTTGTCTAAAGGAATGTTTACCGATCCTGTTACATGTCCTTCGGAAAATTCAACAGGCGTTCGTACATCTGCCAGGAGAGCGCCGTCATTAATAAGGCTTTGCAGGTTTGCAGTATTATTACCTCCAAATAATTTTGAAAAAAGTCCCATACTATTTAGTTTAGTGTAGTTTAATAATATTAATAAGCCCGTTTTGAGTAATTGCCCAAGAATAATTGCTACGCTGTTAAACAACGTCTTCCTAGCTGATATCTTCTGCTGGTTTGGATACCTGCTTTACCGGTGTGTAACAAGTTCCTATGCCACAACAACCGATGTTCAGAACAGCCATCCCGCTAATCAGCAGCCCTGCCATACCAAATAATATATCTTTTGAAAATATCGCCTGTATAATTATGGCCATCCCAATAATGAGTCGCAAGGCCCTTAAAATATTCCAATTGCTGACAATTGCATGTTTCATGATTCAGTTTGTTTGAGCCGCTGAGGATATTTTACCTACAGCACAGTTTACAAATGATTTTGCTTACTTAACAGGCTAATATTGCTCTTTTCGGGATATTCCAATGAAGGCAGCTTGTTTACAATGGACAACCGCCCTACTGCTATGGATGATGCACATACTTTATCCTCCTCTTTAAAGATGTAAACATTTACCACGCCATTCATTCTTAACGAAGCAGTTTCTCTACTGAGCATACAGCCCCCACATTTGATCTGGCCTACAAATATTTGATGAGTTGTCAATTTACTTTGGTGTAAGTAAAATTAAATATTGTTGCCATTCTTTTTGGTAACAAAGGTTACATATGCCAGGAGGCTGTCGTATGTAACTTAGTTGGTAAAATACACACACCTATTTTAGACCTTACAATTGCCTTCATTTTCAATACACCGTTTAGGTCTTATGAAACCTGTAATAATAAATACCAGACCAAACAGCATAACAATCCAGGAGGTATCCTCTTTTCTGTATACATACCAAAAACCAACGAAGGTTAGCCCTAGTATCCATCGTATTATGCTGCTAAACCAAATGACGAGCCTGGTGTTTTTTGTATCTTTTTTTGTAAACATGACAAGCTAAATAAGATTAATTAAAGAATTGGGTAATAAAGGTTCCAAATAGATAAAACAGCGATACAACTGCTTAAGCTGATATAAAGAATTTATATGGCTGGTCCTACAAATAATGCATAGAAATGCTTTCATATCCCTAAACTACTGCCCTTTTTTGCCGGGCAGGTATTTAGTCCAAATAAACGATACAGCGGACAAAAGCTCACTAAGCTGGTGAGCAGAAAGATGCCGGCTATTACCATCAATACAATTCCGAAGGTGCCTGTTATTGTTTTAGTAAAATATAGTACAGCTACAACAGCCGCTATAACTACGCGTATTACGCGATCTGCGTTACCCATATTCTTTTTCATGTTGTTTGATTTTGATGATTGATTGAGTGTTGAAATTCATAAGATACTTTGCTGTTGTATTTTCTTTAAATCAGCTTTACCCGTGGCTGAAATACAATCTTTGATTTTATTGAATTGGAAATAAGGCAGGCTGCTTCAGATTTTTCCAATACCCTTAAAGCCCTTTCCCGGTCTGCTTCATTATGAATGGTCAAAACTGGCGACAACACGATTTCGCTAATCATGTATTTGCCCTCAACTTTTTCCAACTTTCCGTCTGCATTGCTTTCAAAATTCACAAAGTTTAATGTTGAATTTTCAGCAATAGCCAGGAAGGTGGTCATCAAACAACTGTTTACAGCCGCCACCAGTAAGTGTTCGGGCGACCAGATGCCTTCTATCCCTTTGGCGAATTCTGGTGGTGTAGCCACTTCAATGGTAGATTGTAAAACCGGAGAACTCATTAAACCTTTGCGTTCGCTCTCCCAGTTCAAGTTAACTTTATAATGATGGGCAGTTTCCATAACTCATATTTAGTGTTGTTAAATAAATGATTACAGCACAAAGCTATCAACCATTTTCTGCACATTGTGTAACTTTTATAACATTCAACGTTAAATATGATTAAGATCATGCAGGCGCATAATGTTTGCTTATTTTTCAGGCACACACGGCAACCATTCGGCTGCTATTAGGTCTGCTATTGAATCATTAACGAATCTGCGCTGCATTTTTTTTCAGACTTTCATCATTTTGCTCTGGCATACAAAATTCGTTTTTGGAATAGTAGTAGCGCTGATATCTTTAAACCCACCTTCAATTTCTGTAAAATTCCGGTAACCACGTGCCTGCAGGATACTAGAGGCCATCATGCTACGATACCCGCCAGCGCAATAAATGTAAAAATGTTCTTCGGGGTCGATTTCCTTTATCCAGTCGTTGATAACATCCAGTGGTCTGTTGTACGCTTCCTGAACATGTTCAGCTGCATATTCTGTTTCCTTGCGGACGTCTATAACCTTGTCTTCTGCGATATTTACTTCCTTTGCAAATTCGTCAGCGCTGATCCTGTCTACTACATCTACCTGTTTACCTGCATTGAGCCAGGCTTCAAATCCGCCTTGCAGAAACCCGGCAATATTATCGAAGCCCACCCGGCTCAAACGTGTAACAGCTTCTTCTTCCTTACCTTTCTCCGTGATCAGTAACAGCGGTTGCTTAACATCTGCTATTAAAGAACCTACCCACGGAGCGAAATTTCCGTTCAATCCTATATTTACAGACTGGGGAATAAAGCCCCTGAAGAAATCTGTATTTTCTCTTGTATCCAGTATCAATGCCGCTGTATTTTCTGCGACAGCTTCAAATTCGTCAGGTGTTAAAGCCTTCATACCTTTATTTAAAACAACTTCGAAACTTTCATATCCCTTTTTATTCATGGCTACATTCAATCCAAAATATCCCGGAGGCGGTAACAGGCCATCAGTTACTGCTTTTACAAACGCTTCTTTATTGGGTTGATTGAGCGCGTAGTTCATTCTTTTCTGGTTGCCCAGGGTATCTACTGTTTCCTTCATCATGTTTTTGCCACAGGCACTGCCAGCACCATGGGCGGGATAAACTATTACATCGTCTGCGAGCGGCATTATTTTACCCATCAGGCTTTCATACAGCAAGCCAGCCAATTCTTCCTGGGTCATATTCGCTGCCTTTTGTGCTAAATCTGGCCGGCCCACATCGCCAAGAAACAGGGTATCGCCACTAAAAATGCAATAGTCTTTCCCATTTTCATCCTTTAAAAGATAGGTAGTGCTTTCCATCGTATGGCCAGGGGTATGCAGCACTTTTATGGTGATATCTCCAACTTTAAATTCTTCGCCATCCTTTGCCGAAATACACGCAAACGCACAGGTAGCATTTGGTCCGTAAACAATTGGAGCGCCGGTTTTACTACTCAGATCAACATGCCCGCTTACAAAATCCGCATGGAAATGCGTTTCAAAAATGTATTTAAGTTGTACGCCATCCTTTTGCAGCCTGTTCATATAAGGGGCTGTTTCGCGCAATGGATCAATAATAGCTGCCTGGTCACTACTGGTGATGTAGTAAGCGCCCTGTGCCAGGCATCCGGTATAAATTTGTTCTATGTTCATAATGGCATTTTAAATTGTACTAAGCAAATTTACTCGTCATTTTTATTGCATTCAGTAACATTTGTTGCATTCTTCAAGGCCTTTCGTAGCGATCTGTTCTTCTGGCACCCGTCTACCATTTCCGCATTGCTCTTTATTCTTTCTGTAAGCCCTTCAATTGTTTTAGGTGCAGGTACAATGACTTTGTAACCTGTTTGCCAGTCGGGCGACATATTGAAACATTGGTTACGCACCCACAAGTTTGCATCTTATTTTTCTTTAACTATGAAGCGGATGATGGAAGAGTAGTACTATCCAATGGTTCAGGTTTTGTATCACCCAGTTAAAATTTGACAAGTATTTACAACTTTTTCACCTTCGCCGGTGACTTTCAAATCAAGCCTCCACTTTTAATCCTGCCTCATGTATGTGTTATTTTAATCGGGTTCTGCCGTTCCCAATTCAGGCAGGTTTTCCCAAATCCAGGGATCCGTTTTTAATTTATCATCGGGCCTGCCTTTCGGACTGCGTATCGTGTAAACCGGCCAATAATGCAATTCCTCCGCCAGCATTTCAAAGTCAAGAATGGCCCGGTAATCGCTTTCACTTAGCACTTCGCTTACCCATTTTTCAGATAGTTCAAATGGTAAAAATAAAGGCATCCGACCCCTGTTGTCTCCGTCATTGTGAATAGTACGCATTACAGAATTTGCGTTTCTTGTTATAATAGAGTACGTCCAGCGTTTGATCATTTCGCCCGTTGATGTGTCAGGAAGTTCTGCAACGGAGTATAATCCTGGCAAAAAGAACATGGGTTGCGTTTTCAATTTAATAAAATAGGGAACCTTTTTCTTCCAGCCTTTCACCCCCCGGTGCTCATAAATTCCATTTACAGGGATTAAGCAGCGCCGATTTCGTATTTTATACCAATAGCTTGATTTGTCGTCCAGGATTCTTTCGCTTCTTGTATTTAGCATACTTGCCCTTTGCGGTAAGAAGGACTTCTCATCTTTTGTATAAAACGGAATGCAACCCCATTCCATCGGTCTGCAGTGAAGTTTTTTATCTTCCTGGTTAAGATATATGATGGGGTGCTCTCCGTATGCATGGCCTACAATATGGGCGCCAATGGCAGCATCAAAATCAATATCCAGCTGCATATCAAAAAGAAGATCCGAGAAATAATCGCTTAATTGGTTGATGTGAACGGTGAAAGAAATGTCGTAACACATGGCTATACTTTTTCGATGTCTGAGAAGGCAACTTTGAGGGTTTGCCCCGCATACTTCAAGGTAATGAAAAGTTCGCCAAAAATCACTGCAATTGCCGGCCTAATCGTCTCCTCCCCACCAATCCTCCAGGTGGTATGTTTCGTGATATAGGCCTTCATGTTGTCCTTATAAGTCAAATTTATCCTTTTTTCTAAGTCAGCTGTATTGCTTACCACTGCCCAGAAAGCGAAATATTCAGATCTAGGCTGCATCATTTCCACTATTCTTTTGTAGTGCTTCGGTTTTCTAAGGTCAATAATAGAAGCGTATTTATCGTGTCTTACAGCATTGAGATGTATTTGGGCCTGGCCTTCTGCATCATATTCTGAAAACAATACGCCAATCTTATCCTCATCAGAAAAACAGCCTGCGTAACGATTATAGGTCTGTGATACCAGAAAATGCTTTTTAAGCTTTACCAGTTTTTGAATATAGCCTAATTTCATTGGCTCAAACGGCTGAAGCATTTCTTATATTTTTATTTTCAAAACCTGATTGATATCAGTGGTATATTTTTGCGATAAATGATCTGCCCTTAATTTAAATTTTTTTTCAAAACCTTGTATAGCAAACCGCACCATTTCTTTTCCTAAAGACCGGTTCAACTTGTCCATGGTAGTCATTACAATTTTATTTTTTGAGCGGTCTGCCCCGTCGAACAAGCTAACCTGAACCTGTGCTTCAGGTACTAAGTCCATTACAATTACACCGCATTTCATAAACCGATAGCCTGGTGAAAAGATGACGTTAAAGCCTTGTATCGCCGCTTTAATGATTTCGGAGGTGTTATTACTGGATGATTGCAACGCCACATTGATGGTTCTGGCATACTGTGGTTCGTTCGTTTTATGCGGATTGGTATTGATGAACACATGCACCGTATTACAACATGTTTTTTGTTGCCTCAGTTTCAGGGCGCAGGCAGCCGCATGGTTACACAAAGCTTCCTGTATATCCTCTTTTTTTGTCAGGAGTTTTCCAAACGACCGGCTGGTACAAATGTTTTTTTTTGTAGTGGCTTCAAATTCCCATGCAATAGACGGAACCCCTCGTAGTTCATTAAGCATGCGCTGTCCCACAACCGACATATTTACCCTGACCCACTCATCCGGCGCTTTTATAAAATCCGCGGCTGTATTGAATCCATTACGTTTTAAAAACAGGGCATATTGGTGCCCGATGCCCCAAACATCTCCTACGTCCGTACATTCCAGCATTTCCGAAGTAAGGCGTTCATTTGCAGCCCAAAATACGCCTGTATTTTTGTGCTTTTTCTTGGCATATCTGTTGGCCATTTTTGCAAGTGTCTTAGTTGGTGCAATACCAACGGTGACCGGAATGCCGGTGTTTTGTTGCACTGTTTTACGGACGGCAGTACCAAGCTTTAACAAATCGTGATACGGTAAGTCATGCAAATCCAGGAATGCTTCGTCTATCGAATATATTTCAAAGCGGGGCACAAAACTTGCAAATGTTTTCATTACACGGTCGCTCATATCCCCGTATAAGGTATAGTTTGAGCTAAAGACAGCTACCTGGTGCGCCTTCAATAAATCTTCCATCAGGTAAGCTGGCGTGCCCATTACAATACCAATTTTCTTTGCCTCTTCACTCCTGGCAATGGCGCAGCCATCGTTATTTGAGAGAACCACTACGGGCTTTCCTTCAAGCTTTGGATTAAAAACCCGCTCACAAGAACAATAAAAATTATTACAATCAACTAAGGCATACATCTTCTAATATCTTTAGGGTCGATAACTATTTTAACCACAACGCCCCAAATCTGCATATTCATTTCAGGGGTAATTTCAATGTCTTTGTATTTATTGTTGCCAGGTATTAACCAGCATTTAAACTCATTCTTCTTTAAAAATTTCACGGTAAAGTCGCCATTCATAACCGCTACTACAATATCTCCGTTTTGTGCGGTAACAGATTTATCAACAATCAGCTTTGCTTTGGGGGGAATGAAGGCGTTTACCATGCTGTCGCCGGTACATTCTATAATAAAGGTTGAAAGGGGATGCGCAATAAGAACTTTATTTAGATCGATTCTTTCTTCCAGATAATCCATAGCGGGGGATGGGAAACCGGCCTTTACTTCGGCCCGGTAATATATCGTATTCATTGTAGTTGAGTTATTAATGCAACACAACAATACTAAATATTTTAGTATTACGATAACAAAATTATTAGTATTTGATTTCCAATTATTTAGAATGGAAATTCTGCCTGTGCACAGGAAGCCGCAAGAAGCGCAGCAGGTTAGACAACTTGTTGGGTACCTGCAAAATGCACGGCATCTACCTATGCCCTGGCACAGGCAGATCTCCTAAGAACGCCAACCCCGCCAATCAACAGCTACAATAACTATTTGGAGAAAACAAACCAGACATTTAGTTGTGAGGGTCATACCATTCCTACAAATCTTTCCTGACAAATTTCCGCAACGACCACCACGCAGGCACCAATATCCAGCAAAACAATAGCAGTAATGCAACGGCAAACCCAATGTTGGTACCAAAATAGTCTTTGAATACTGCGCCGGTATAGCCCATCATGGCAGAAATATCCATCTTGAGCAAAATCAATATTCGTCCAAGGTCTATCGGGTTAAAGCCACTCACAACCACCATTGCCTTTTCAAGCGGATAGTCCTGGAACTGGAAGAGCATCAATATGACCAGCCCGTCAAAAATAACCGCGAAATACAGCCACAAGAAAATAGCCACCCCGATTCCCTTTGCTTTGTCACGGGTACTCACTGCGGCCAGCATGGCAATGGCCACAAAAATGACAGATAACAACAGCCCCATACCCACCATCACCATTCCGGGAGCCGCAGGCGCGTACATAAGAATGGGGATTCCAGCTCCAACAAAGAAAGCAATGGATAAGGAACCGGCAAGACCCGCAAATAAACTGCACCAAATCTTCTTACGGCGTAAGGGTTGGCTCACCAGTAACTCTATGAATTCTGCACTATTGTAAATATAAATGGTTGAAAAAACAATACAAACAAGCGGAACAATAATCAGGGTAAGGTTTAACAAACTCAGCAGGCCCTTGCTGCTATTGTCTTCTATGCTAAAAACGCTTAACGAGATCACCAGCAACAACCCGGTGTACGCCAGTACAATCTTATTGCGTAATATATCGGCCATAACATATTTGACAATTTTATTCATATCACTGTTTTGCCATCATTACGTTAGCAATGGCTTTCGATAATTTAATCTCTCCTGTGTCTTTTCGCAATGTTTCAATGTCTTTATGAAACACAATATTTCCTTCCTGCATATAAATAACCTGTGTTACCAGGTCATCCATCTCACTGAGAACATGAGATGTAATTAACACCAGTTTACCTTTTTGTTTTTCAACTACAATTTTTTCTTTCAACAGTTGAGCTGCCAGCGGATCAAGGCCGGCTGTTGGTTCATCCAGTATCAGCACATCGGGGCTGAAGAGAAAAGCCAGTGCGGCGCTTACTTTTTGCGTGGTGCCACCTGATAGTGTCCGCATCCTTTTGTCCAGCAAGGCACCAAGTTCAAAAGCATGTACAAGTTCTTCGTCGGGCTGCCTGCCAGTACCTCTCTTTCGGATGTCTTTCATCATGTCCAGTACCTGACCAATGGTCATATTCTCCGGGTACCGTCCTATTTGCGGCATATAACCAATAAATTCTCTGTATAACCACTCATGCAAGATATTTTTTCCGTTAAAAGTGATACACCCGCTGTCGGGTACCACCATGCCCAAAATACTTTTTATGAGCGTTGTTTTGCCACTGCCATTTGGGCCAATAAGTGCAATGCACTCTCCTTTATTACAGGTAAGAGAGACATTGTTCAGTGCCTTCAGTTTGCCGAATTGTTTGGTTACGCCGTTTGCTTCAATCATAATTTCAGGGCTTTCATGCTTGGGCAATCGTCTTTCAGGTTCTCCGGCGTCAGGCTGGGCAATATCCGTTCCGTTTTATCCATCAGTGCCATCATCAAACTTCTGAACATGATCATGACTGTTGGGTTTTTCTCAACAATGACAGAAAAAAGACTTACTGGGTGATAGGGTATATCGCCTGCATTGTCTTTGTTCAAATCATATCCCTCATACTTATCCCAATAATTATGATCAAACTTGTTGAGCACAAGCGAACCGTTGGTACCCACATCAAATGTATTTGACAGGAAATTGTTTTGTCTAACAATAATATCAATACAGCTTGCCTGTATCTTCATGGCCCAGCCATTGCCTCTGAACTCATTTCTTTCTATAAGCAGGCGACTGGCGCCCTCCATAAAGATAGCGCTGGTATTGTTCGTAAATTTATTGCCAATAACATAACTGTCTGATATTTCTTTTAACAAAAGACCGAATGCCCCATCGCCCCAGTTGTCTTCAAAATAGTTATTGAACATTTTTACACCATGGGTAAACATAACTGAAACGCCGGCGCCATTGTTGCTTAAAACATTTGAGATGTAAGCATCGTCATTAGAAAACATAAAATGCAGTCCGTAGCGGATATTGTGTTCGGATATGTTTCTCCAAATAACCGAATGCGTTACAAACTCAAAATAGATACCATCGCGGTGTCCTTGAATGTGGTTACTAATAATTCGGAGGCTATCGCTTTTCCAGCAATGAATGCCGTTGCCGCTGCGTTGTTCCGTTTGGGAAGACGCTTTTAATTGGTTATTTTCAATAGTACAGTTATTACCACCTTGCACATAAATTCCAAAAAAGGCATCCAGCAATATATTCCCCGAGATTACAACATGGCTGGTATTGTAAATTTTTATGCCTGCCAAATCTTCCAGGCTGGAAATGCCCGAATGAATGAGTTTGAATCCTTTCACTGAAACATTACTGGCTTTCACCGAAATAATTTCATACTTGTATTCTCCGTCAAGTACGGGGAAGTGATCACCAATGAGTACGATACATTTATTAACAACAATATTTTTTTCCCGGTACACTCCTTCTTCCACCCAAACGGAATCTCCTGCACCTGCCGTATTTATTGCTTGCTGTATGCTTCCAATCATCTGGTGCCTTCCCACCTTAATCAATTTTGCAGAAACGGTGAAAACAGTACAACATACCAGCATGAAGGTGGAAAATATTTTACTCATGGTTGCCTGAGTTCATTCCAGTGAAGAACCGTTCCGTTAACCTGTTTCATGACCTCAGTCAAATCATGAATGTTGCTAAAAGCCGCCGTATTACCACCCATTGGGCTTTTTAATGCATCACTTTTAAGAAACACGGCCTGACCTGCCTTTATAAGGGCATGTTGATTACTGAAATCTGTAAAAAAATATGCCAGGTCTGCCGTATTGTTCTGCTGAAGCCAGGAGTGCACACAATGGGCATCGTCAAATATAAAAACCTTACCCTTCTTTGTTACCACTTCTGCACCAAACCTGTTATCACTAACGGTCATTTTGCAGAAACTGCAAATGTCTTTTCCAATCACTATCGGCTGTGGATTACTGTTACAGGAGCTGGCTGAAAAAAGGAATAGAGCAACGATGGCTTTATACAAATGAGAGATGCCATGTTTCCTTTTAGAAAGCCTCCATTCCACAATTACACGAAATAGCAGAATGAGACCCGCTGTTACAAATATCCATCCGCCAATTGCCGGAATTGAATTGGCACCAAAATTTAACAACTGTTTAAATCCTATTAATGGTGGCTGGTAAGACATTCCGGGTATGATGATAGCCGCATCGGGGTCCAGATGATGCCCATAATTATACTCCCACTTCCAGAAATCAAACATTGCAATAACCCCAAACAAAACAAATGCAACAAAAAGAAATGTTAACCATTTCCTTTTGTTTAACAATGCAACAGCTAAAAAGGCCATGGCAAAAAATATAATGCAATAAGGAAGAATTGAAAATTCAATAAAATCTTCATTATGCAGTGTCTTCATCCCTATATAATGATTAAGCCCGTTGATAATGGCTACATTGCCCTTCAATCCGTTGGCATGAATGGTGAGGGTTAGCCCTTCCGGATACTGAGGCGCATCTAAATCGATGCGCCAGATGGGAACAAATATTACAATGACCAACGCAATGGCACCAATGATTAATAGTATCCTGCTGGTAAAACTTAATTTATTTTCCATAGTGATAACCGTTTTAGGCCTGTATACAACCGCCCGTTCTATGTTTTTACAGTTGGCAGCAGAACCACATCTATTACATGAACAATCCGTTGAACGTAGCAATAGAAGCAAAAATGGCGACTTTGTTGTTCAGCATCACTTTCCCATTTTTTACACTGACGGTGATATTATCGCCGTTCATCATGCACAACGCATGTCTATCAGCAAAACGCACCGCACGCATGGTGGACACCGCTACATAATACTATAAAACATTCTGCCATGTCTCCTTTTCATCTGCCTTTATCGATCCATCAAGGGTACCTGCCGGCAACGTATCAAATACCTCATTTGTTGGTCAAATAGGTTAGGTAAGGGGTCGGCTGTTATTGCTTACGTAAGCCTCGTTGATGAATTCACTTTGTTAACACGCTATCTTTGGGTGGCATGTTCTTACCGGTACTGAATAACAATGGCGTATTGCTTCCGGCAGGAGACACCCTTACATATCCCTGCATTTCCTGGTGCAGAGCACTACAGAAATCTGTACAATAAAACGGGTACATGCCTGGCTTTTCGGGCGTCCATTTTAAAGTCTGTGTTTCACCGGGCATAATTAATAATTCAGCAGTCAGCGCACCTTTAATTGCAAAGCCATGCGGTACATCCCAGTCTTGTTCCAGGTTAGTAACATGCCAGTACACTTCATCACCCATTTTAATGCCTTCAATATTATCCGGCACAAAATGCGAACGGATGGCAGTAAGATAGATATCCACTCTTTTATCTTTCCTCACCACTTTTGCCTCCCCCTCTCCTTTGGCAACATACGGATGGGTGCTTTCTTCAAGCTTATAAAATTTAACGGAATTGTTTTTTATTAGATCCGCCGTTACGGCCTGGGCATAGTGCGGCTCTCCGATAGTTGGAAAATCCAAAATCAATTGCATCTTGTCTCCGGTGATATCAAACAATTGGGCACTCTGTGACAGTTCGGGACCAGTTGGCAAAAAGCGATCTTTTGTAATTTTATTGTATACAATTACATATTTGGCATTGGGCTTCCTGGTATCACCGCCGGGTATGCATAAATGACCTGGAGAATAATAAGTTGGTTGCCGGTCCAGTATTTTCAAATCCTTTATATTCCATTTTACAATTTCTGAAGAAACAAAAAATGTAGTAATGGCATTTCCTTTTCCATCAAACTCAGTATGTAAAGGTCCCAATCCGGGCTTTTTTACTTCACCATACAAGGCTGATTCATATTTTACCACGGGGATACCGTCATAATCCCCAATAAAATCTTTCGCGGCGATGGCTTTCATCAGCTTGTCGAAACTGAAAACAGGAATCAGTGCAGCCAATTTGCCGCTTCCCACAATGTATTCACCGGTAGGGTCTACATCACAACCATGTGGTGATTTTGGACAAGGAATGAAATAACAAATATCTTTCAGTTCTTTTGTATCAAGCA
>JBDTVE010000120.1:0-10435 GCA_040007355.1 Bacteroidota bacterium
CCTATAAAACAAAAAATCCTTTGTTGTCAGATTAAATAGTGGCTATTACAACTAAAGATCTACTACGGCTGTAACGGGTAAAGTAAGGTCTTTTCGAATTATGACTTACTAATAATTAGTCGTTTTTTGCAACGATGGTTCCAATTTAGTGTTATGAAGTTTGCAATAAGTCCACTACTTTTGCAACACATGAAATTTTTCTTCTTTTTGCTGAGTTGTTTTATGCTTTACCTGTCTTGCCTTCCGTGCCGTGACAGTAAGGATTGCAATGAACAATCAGCAGTGAAAATTTCGGCTGCATCCAATCACCCGCAGCACAACCAGGAAGAAGAAGCCTGTACGCCATTTTGTAATTGTTCCTGCTGTGCATCAGCAAACTGTTTTACTTCATCTAACAAGATTCAATTTGATGTGGTTACGCTTCAATCGGTAAAATATCCAACCGGCAATACTGCCCTAAATGCCGACGTTTACTACGCTATCTTTCAGCCTCCCAAATTAGCTTAAACTTTCTTTTTTGTTTTTGCAGTGTATCCTATTATGATATGCTGGTACTTACTATTTATTGAACCATTTGAAAAATGGTCATCAGCAAAAAGCCCTGTAAAGTGAAGGTAATCTTTATGGCTACGCATTATTAATATCATAGCTATAGCGCTGTGTTGTGCAATTCTTTTAGCAATTATTGCGGAAAGAGTATTTCACCTGTACAGGCATATAGCTCAATAGAATAAATATATGCTTAACAAAATCATTCAATTCAGTATAAAGAACAAACTCATTGTAGGCATTATGACGCTGGCGCTTATTGGCTGGGGCACCTGGAGTGCATCTAAATTACCGGTAGATGCCTTACCGGACGTAACCAATAACCAGGTCCAGATAATTACCACTGCTCCGACCCTGGCAGCGCAGGAAGTAGAACAATTTATTACTTATCCCGTAGAACGTGCCTTGTCAAATATACAGGGCATTGACGAAATGCGTTCCTTTTCCCGTTTTGGATTAAGTGTAATCACTATCGTTTTTAAAGAAGATATTAATATTTACTTCGCACGTCAGTTGATCGGAGAAAAATTAAAAAATGCGGAAGCGCAAATTCCCAAAGGAATGGGTGTTCCGGCAATGGGCCCTGTTACTACCGGGCTGGGCGAAGTGTATCAGTATGTTATCCATCCTAAAAAAGGCAGTGAACAAAAGTATTCTGCAATGGATTTACGCACCATGCAGGACTGGATTGTAGGCCGCCAGTTGACCGGTATACAAGGTGTAGCAGAAGTGACTGGATTTGGTGG
The DNA here is from genome assembly GCA_040007355.1 of Bacteroidota bacterium. Classification (GTDB taxonomy): domain Bacteria; phylum Bacteroidota; class Bacteroidia; order Chitinophagales; family Chitinophagaceae; genus JACMLD01. The sequence continues at coordinate 1,296 of JBDTVE010000120.1, forward strand.
CATCAGCAAGCAATATGAGGTAGCCGTTAACCCCGACCGGTTAAAAGCGATGAACGTGACCATACCTGAAATCTTTACCGCCCTTGAAAAAAATAATGAAAATACCGGCGGAGCATATATTGATCGCAAACCCAATGCGTATTTCATCCGTGGCGTAGGATTGGTAAAATCATTTGCAGATATTGAAAGCATCGTTATCAAACAACAAAGTGGTATCCCCATTTTAATCAGGGATGTGGCTACTGTTCAATTTGGTTCTCCTCCCCGCTATGGAGCGATGACTTATAACGGCGAAAAAGAAGTAGTTGGTGGTATTGTACTGATGATGAAAGGCGCGAACAGTGCTTCGGTAGTACACCTGGTAAAAGAAAGAATGGTTACTGTTCAAAAATCGTTGCCCGCAGATGTCATTATTGAACCATTTTTAGATCGTACCAACTTAATTGACCGCGCCATCAATACGGTAAAAACAAACCTTATTGAAGGTGCATTGATAGTATTATTCGTGCTGGTCTTGTTCCTTGGAAATTTTCGTGCAGGTTTAATAGTGGCATCGGCCATTCCATTGTCTTTGTTATTTGCTCTTGCCTTAATGAATTTGTTTGGTGTGAGTGCCAACCTCATGAGCTTGGGTGCCATTGATTTTGGATTGATTGTAGATGGTGCAGTTATCATTGTAGAAGCCACGATGCATTTCTTAGGTGAGAAAAAGTTCACAGGCAAATTAGCTCAAACGGAAATGGATGCCGCAGTTAAAACAAGTGCCAGTAAGATGATGAGTTCTGCCGCATTCGGACAAATCATCATCCTTATAGTTTACTTACCCATACTTTCCCTGCAGGGCGTTGAAGGAAAGATGTTTCGTCCAATGGCGGAAACAGTTGCCTTTGCTATTCTTGGAGCATTATTGTTATCTCTTACTTATATACCTGTGATGAGTTCGTTATTTCTTTCAAAAAAGATAAAAACGAAACGAACTTTTTCAGACAGGATGATGGATTTATTTCAGCGTGGTTATTCCCCTTTGTTACAACGGGCACTTAGGTTACGGTATATGGTGGTGGGCATTGCACTTGCATTATTAATTGTTTCCATTATTATATTTAGAAACATGGGCGGAGAGTTTATACCTACACTGGAAGAGGGTGATTATGCGATTGAATTTGTTTTACCACAAGGCTCATCTTTATCACAAACAACTGAAACAGTCATGCTGGCAGAACGGATGCTCCGGACATTCCCTGAAGTAAAAATGGTGGTGGGCAAAACGGGCGCAGCAGACATCGCAACCGACCCGATGCCTCCTGAAGCGTCAGATCTATTGGTCATTATGAAAGACAAAAAGCAATGGACTACAACTAAAGATTTTTATGCAATGGCAGATATTATGAGGAATAAATTGTCAACCATTCCCGGCGTGACTGCCGCTCCAAGCCAACCCATACAAATGCGCTTCAATGAATTGATGACAGGAATACGGCAGGACGTAGCAATAAAAATATTTGGTGAAAATTTAGATTCTTTAGTGGCGTATGCTGATAAAGTGTCCAATGTGATACGACCTATAGAAGGCATTACCCAACCCCAGGTGGAAAGAGTAGACGGACTGCCTCAAATCACCATTGAGTACGACCGTGCAAAAATGGCGGGTTATGGTTTGAATATTGAAGATGTAAATCACATCATCAGCACTGCGTTTGCAGGTGAAATAGCAGGTGTTGTTTTTGAAAACGAAAGAAAATTCGAGCTCGTTGTCAGGCTTGATAGCGCCCACCGGAGCACACTCGATAATGTGGCCGATCTATATATACCTATGGCTAATGGTAACCAGATACCGTTATCACAGGTTGCAAAAGTATCGTTTAAAACAGGCCCGGCACAAATCAGCCGAGAGGCTGGTAAACGGAGGATTTACGTAAGCTTTAATGTAAGCGGGCGGGATGTTGCTACGGTGGTAAAAGAAGCGCAGCAGAAACTGAATGAAAAAGTGAAACTGCCTGCTGGCTATTATTATACCTATGGAGGCACGTTTGAGAATTTACAAAAAGCATCCGCACGGCTAATGATTGTTGTTCCGCTGGCATTGCTGCTTATCTTTTTCATGTTGTATTTAACTTTCCGGTCTTTTAAAGAAGCTGCATTAATTTTTACGGCCATACCCATGAGTGCCATTGGTGGCATATTTGCTTTGTTGTTACGCGGAATGCCATTTAGTATTTCAGCAGGTGTTGGTTTTATTGCATTGTTTGGTGTGGCAGTTTTAAATGGGATTGTTTTAATAAGCACATTCAATCAATTGGAAAAAGAGGGGATGAAAGATATTATGCAGCGGGTACTGGAAGGAACTAAAATAAGACTGCGGCCGGTGCTTATGACTGCCACCGTTGCCTCACTGGGCTTTCTGCCGATGGCGTTTTCTTCCGGTTCCGGCGCTGAGGTGCAGAAGCCTTTGGCAACAGTAGTCATTGGTGGATTGATAACTGCTACATTTCTAACATTGATAGTGCTCCCTTGCCTGTACCTGTTGTTTTACGGCAAAAGTAAAATGAAGATAGGACCCGTGACTGCCGTTATAGTCGTTTTGCTTTTCCTGGAGCTGTCCAATAGTGTACAGGCACAACAACCAATAAAAAGAATGACTATCAATGAAGCTATTTCACTTACGAAAAGCAATCTTCAATACGAGGTGAATAACCTGCTAATAAATAAAGGACAAGCGCAAGTTAAAACAGCCACTGCCTTGCCAAAGACCGAGGTGTTTGCAGAAAATGAAGATATGCGCCCCAGCGATAACAAAGGCATTTTAAAAATTGGCTTGTCTCAGAGTATTGTATGGCCGGGTTTGTACAAGGCGCAAAAAAATCTGTACAGCGAACAAATGAAATACTACCAGGTCAATGATGCTGTTATTGCCGTGGATGTAAAAAGAGACACACGAAAAGTATATTACCAGCTTTGGTACTTGCAGGACAAACAACAATTGTTTAACCGGCTGGATAGTATTTATAAGTCATTAAATGCTGCAGCTATATTAAAAGTTAAAACGGGCGATAGTCCCGGACTTGATAGCATTGCAGCCAATGTTCGTATGACTGAATTACAGGCACTACTCAAACAGCTAAACAAAGAAATAGAAATAGAACAACAATCATTGATGCAGTTATTGAATACGAATGAACCGATGCTTCCTGTGTTGCTTCCATTGGGAAAAATGCCACTTCCTGTTGCTGCATTGGATACTACCCACCCTCTACTGGCCCTGCAATCACAAAACGTCAATATTGCAGGTGCAGGCATAGCAGTAATAAAAAATGAAAATAAGCCCGACTTCTCAGGGCGTTTTTTCAGCCAGCGGCTATGGGGCGCTTCAGACCCTATTACCGGTTTTTCAATATCGGCCGCTATTCCACTTTTTGGTGCAAATGGGTTTAGGAATAAAGTGAAAGTAGCACAGGCAGAAAGGTCTGTTCAGCAAAAGAAATATGAATACGCCAAACAGGTATTCACTACACGGCTAATTCAAATGCAGCAGGAAGTTGAAAAGAACAACAGCCTTCTGTCATTCTACGAATCAGCAGGATTAAAACAGGCCGGAGAAATTATCAAAGCAGCCTCGCTTGCTTACCGTGCCGGAGAAATAAGTTTTGCTGCGTTGTCACAGTTTTTAACACAGGCCATAGAGATTCAAAAGAACTACCTGGAGAGTATGAATAATTATAATCAATCAGTCATTCAATATTATTACTACATCAATCAATAAAATTTTAAGCAGATGAAGCATTTATTTATAGTCGTAACCATTTTTGCAAGCATTATTTCTTTTCTTTCCTGTGGAAACAAGGGAAGTGCAGACACCGCTGCTACAACAACAGATACAAGTAAGGTAAAGAATCCTTCGCATGAAAACCCGAACTATACCACGCTTACGGAAGAGCAGATTAAAAGCATTGGTATTGAACTGGGCGCCATAGAAGAAAAACAATTAACAGCATCATTAAAAACTAATGGTGTGTTAAAGGTACCCAATCAAAATAAGGCAAGCATCAATTCCATCTATAGTGGGGTGATAAAATCTTTATTGGTGCAACCGGGTAATACAGTAAGAAAAGGGCAAACCATTGCAACAGTTGCTAATCCTGCATTTATAGAGGCACAAAGTCAATACCTCAATATAAATGCAAAAATCAACCTGGCGGAACTGGAAGTAAAGCGTCAGCAGGAATTAAATGCTGGCAATGCAGGGGCTTTGAAAAATTTACAGGCAGCAGAAACAGAACTAAGAACTTTGTTTACCATGAAATCAACGCTTCAGCAGCAGATACAATTGATGGGTGTAAATCCGGGCAATCTTTCAAATGGAAAACTGGTTTCTGTATTGACTATTTCGAGCCCCATCAACGGTGTGGTAAGTAATGTGATGGTAAAACTCGGAACGTATGTTGATGTAACGACTGCAGTTGCTGAAATAGTGGACAATAGCCAGTTGCACCTAGATTTGTTTGTGTTTGAAAAAGATTTGCCAAAACTGAAAAACGATCAAACTATCCATTTTACGGCGACCAACAATCCCGGTAAGGAGTATGATGCACAAATCTATTCATTAGGATCTTCTTTTGAAGGAGAAAGCAAAGCAATAACTGTTCATGCAATGGTCAAGAGTGTAAAAACAGGATTGATTGACGGTATGAATGTAACTGCGGCCATCAGTTTAAATAAGTTAACCGTGCCTGCCGTGCCCAATGATGCCATTGTAACAGTATCGGGTCAGGATTATATTTTTATTTTTAAGGACAAAGAAGACAAGACAATGAAGTTTGAAAGGGTGGCAGTATCCAAAGGAACCAGCGATGTTGGCTATACAGAAATAACAGTGCTGAAAGAAATACCCAAAGAGGCGAAAATTGTGGTTAAGGGTGCATTTCTTGTCTCGGCGAAAATGACCAATGTTGGAGAACAAGAATAAAAAACAAAATACAATTATCAAATAAAAAATTTATAGTGGCCAATCATCCCTTCATAGCGCTAAAAGAAAAGATATTTTTTAAATTATATCTTTCGCAAACCATTAGTTTGCTGGGCGATGCTTTTACGTGGGTGGGTATTGCATTACTGGCTTTTCAGTTTGGGGGAGAACATTCCGCGGTTATACTATCAACTGCTTTAACGCTTAGGGTAATTGCATTCATCCTGTTTGGGCCTTATGCAGGGGTATTGGCAGACAGGATAGACAGAAAGAAGATACTTTACATCACTCATTTTGTAAGAATGGCAATAGTAGCCTGCTTACCTTTTGTAACCGCCGCCTGGCAAATTTACCTGCTCATATTTTTTCTCAATATTTTTAATGCTTTTTTTACACCAGCTTACAAGGCGTCTATTCCACAATCTATAAAAAATAAAGAGAATTACAGTTCCGGCATTGCACTATCAAACGCTACCAACCAGTTGCTGGGTGTATTGGGCCCTGGATTGGCGGGTGGCATTGCTGCATGGTTAGGGGCAAGGGAAATATTTTTTGTAGATGCCGCTTCCTTTATTATCGCAGCAGTATTTATTCTGACGCTTCCATCATTATTAGGGGAGAATAATGCAGAGAATAATTTGCCAGGTACAAAAATATGGCCTGATATATTTAAAGGAACGAGGTTATTGTTTGCGAATAAGGCCGTCCGTTTTGCTTTATTAATAGAATTGGTTGCTGCTATTGCAGGTGCACAAATATTAGTCAACACAGTTGGTTATATTAAAGGAAAATTGCATCTAACAGACAGGCATTATGGCTATGTGATGGCAGCTTTTGGTGTTGGGGCTACCGTTGCAGCTTTTACATCCGGGAATTATGATAAATCGAAAAACAGAATGGCCTCACTACTAGTTGGTGGAGCGCTTGTTTGTGTAGCTATTGCATTTGGCAGTTATGTTGCCTTTATACCGCTGCTGGCTTTATGGCTGATTGCGGGCTTTGCCCAAACATTGGCAGAGACACCCACACAAATTTTGATTGCGGAACAAATACCTGCCGACGAACATGGAAAAGTTTATGGTGCACACTTTGCTTGGTCGCATTTGTGGTGGGCCATTGGCTATCCCATTGCAGGCTTTACCGGAACATATTTTCAAAATGCAGCGTTTTTAATTGGAGCGATTGTCTCTGCATTTTTACTTTTATTGATAACCTGGCGCTTTTACCCTGGAAAAAGGCAAAATTCACTTACATAAAAAATGAAACACGATTTCAAACAATTATGCTGTTTTCAATACTACCAGTTTTTACAATGATTAGCGGCGGTGTTGTTGCTATTTATAAAAACCAAATGGCAATATTCGTAGCCTCATTTGCATTTAGGGAAATCACTGTTTAATATATACACAGCGAATAAATTGATCATAAAAATATAAATAGTATGGACGAATTAAAGTTAAAAAAATGGCGTGAAGACTTCAGTTTGGAAGTCGAACAATTGCGGATGGAATTTGATGCTTTCTTCTTTAATAGAAAGTTGGAGGATTTTTATGAACTCAAGGTAGATACTGAAAGTCAAAACCTTTCTTTGGAAATTACAAATAAAGAAAAGTTGCCAAAAGAAATAGAAAAGCGATTGATGGAAATTCTCTATTCAACGCAACCGGAAGATTCCGTATAATGTTTTCTGCAATATGTTATTCAGGTAATTTTTAAAAAGTATTCATTGTATAGTATCATAACAGGCACTTTACTTGTGGCTATCGTCCGTGCACTTATCCCCAATCATTGGTTGCCATTGGTAGCAATTGCCAAATCCGAGAAATGGGATAAATATGAACTAATGATGGTAACCTCAATTACTGCGTCTGCTCATGTGCTGGGTACAGCAATTCTTGGGATTGTTCTTGGATTGGTAGAGACAAAGCTGGCCCATGAATACGAAGGGTCGGTCCATGTAATTGCTCCTGTATTGCTGATTGTGATTGGCCTGATTTATTATACCCATGCATCATCCCCACCATCAGCATGCAAGCACTAAGGATGTTTATGCATATAAAAGTCAAAAACCAAATGGATATTGATTTTCGCTTCTATGATGATTCTTTCACCGTGCCTCGAAGTAGAAAGCCTGTTTCTGGCAGCGGGCGCTTATGGTTGGGATAATTTAATACTGCTCATACTGGTGTATGCATTAATAAGTGTTACGGGGATAATCAGCCTGGTTATGCTGGGTTTTAAAGGTTCACAGTGGATGAATTCAACCTGGATGGAAAACAATGAGAAACGGATCACGGGAATTGTGTTAGTTCTTGTTGGTATCGTTACATTTTATTTACATTAAATATATAGTTATGGAACATACAAAGGGGGAACCGCAATTAAACAAACAGGAAAATTGCTGTGATAATAATGAGCACGATAAAAAATCAAAAGAAGTAAGTAAACATCCGGATGATAAAGATGACCTTGATTATGCCGGGCATGATCACAATGATAATGACGATCATGATCATGGTGGGAGCGCCGGTGAAGAACCAGTCTGGAAAACCCATTGGCCTTCATGTCATCTCTGGCAATATTACAAATAATCTTAAAATAGTCGTTCATCTTTTGATTAGTCAATACCGGAAGCACAAGATTTTTAGCAATGCATTTGGGATGTTTGGCATGTTTACTAATAAGAGATGACGCATCTGGAAATAATGGAATTCTTGCGGTGATATCTGTTTTTTGTCGGCGTGAAATCAGCCATTGCCCACCATCATTACCGGTAACGATATCTATTTTTCTTAATTTTTCAACATCCGCGTAAGCTAAACCAGTATAACAGCTGAATAAAAAGATATCTCTGACGTTTGATGTTGATTGCATTTCAAAATGTTCTGAAGCAATGCGATCAACTTCGCTTTTCGTAAGTGCGACTCTTTCTACTTCTCGTTTTGTTACTTTAAACCCGATAAATAGGTCGTGCTTTAACCAGCCGTTTTTCAGACATCGAATAACGATTTTTTTGAAATTAGCCAGATATATCATCGTTGAATTGTGATCGCATTTACGGACGCTTTTTGACCAGAATTCGTATTCTGTCATAAATTCATATTCAACTTGGTAATGTCTATATCTTTGACTTTATATTTCGTTTGCAAAAAAGTCAGCGTATGCTTGTAAGACGTTTCATACCGCTCCAGTGTACCCGCTGCGTATTCGCGTCCAACCAATGCCTTTATTTGATCATTGTGCTGTTTAAAGATTTCCATTAGCATATGTTTAGACCTATTTATTTCGCGGCCCTGCAAGAGCATTTTAATATTCTCTGCATTCAAGGGTTTGTCTTCATCAAACAACTGTTTTCTGTAATCGTAAACCTTGCGTTGAATTACATCCAGGTAATTGTTTATTGATTTGGCGGCTTCTGTTTTGCCTTCCACGCGACCTGCTGCAACATTCCAATTTAGAGGAGCACATTTTCGTTTCGTACTGACCTCACAAAACTTACCATTCACGGTTAACTGCAGGTAAATGGGCCACTCAGGATTGCTGTCATTTTTGTTCTTTTTGAGATGAAAATAAAGGCCAAAACTCTTCTCCATTTTAATCGTTTTAAAGGTTATAAAAATAGTTCGGAGATCCTTCACGGGATTATGTTTCGTGGCACTTGTTTTACTATAAAACGTTAATAATTAATGGCTTGAGTAAAATTTCAGGAGTAGTTTGTAAAGTGAAGACAACTCCATTAATTACTCGACCTAAAAAGGCCATAAAGAGCAGTAAATACATATATGGCTAAAAACAAAAAAGCCTGCAAATCAATGTTTTGCAGGCTTAACTTAATTTGTTTTTACCTAAAAAAGCGGTTACCAGCGGAGAGAGAGGGATTCGAACCCCCGGAAGCTTGCACTTCAACGGTTTTCAAGACCGCCGCATTCGACCGCTCTGCCATCTCTCCGCGGCAAATATATGTTGGCATGCTTATTTATCAAAAAAGTTATTTGCGGGCAGCTTATTCAAATATTCTTCAAAAACAGGCCGGTATTTGCTATTGACGGCGTTGCCCGGTGGGAAGATAACCGAGGTATATTTTCTTAACAGTAAAAAAGCCATCGGCCATGGCATCGAGAAATAGGCAAAATTCAAATCAAACTGCGGAACGGACTGCCAAACTTCGGTAGCTCCG
>JBDTVE010000121.1:0-10673 GCA_040007355.1 Bacteroidota bacterium
ATAAGCGATATCACGGTTTTGAACCTGGCCGCCCGGTGTTGGGTACTGCCCAGGGCCAGCAGCAGTTTAGCAATGTTTTTTTCCGAAGATCGTTCTTCGCCCGCATACCGGGCGCTTTTTACACCGGGTTCACCACCCAGGGCTATTACTTCCAACCCGGTATCCTCGCTAAAACAATTAAAGCCATACTGCCGGTTGATGGTGCGGGATTTTTCGGAGGCATTTTCTTCCAGGGTATTATGGGGTTCGGGCATATCGATATCAATGCCTGCGTTTTGCAGGCTGATCAGTTCAAATGCCTGCCCGACGGCGGCCTGCATTTCTGTTATTTTATGCTGGTTATTGGTGGCAAAAATCAATTTCATCTGGTAGTTCATTTATCGTTCCGGAAGAATATATTACAGTTTCAAACACCAAACAACTGCTTCAAACAAGTCCATAAACTGCCCTTTAACAGCCTGGCTGCAGGGTTGCTATTGTTCAGTTCTTCTGCCGCCGGAGCGCAGACAACGGAGCAATTTGCTATTGTTGTTGGGGTAAACTCGGGGATCGGCGGCAGGCCGATACTGGTGGGTTCCACTCCAAAAAGCAACAGGTACTTACAGGATATATCGCTCCTGAGCTGTGCAAACGATATGGACTGCTGCCGGCAGTTGATAATGGCCACATCGCCCAGGTTCAAATTGCAGGCCTGTAGTATAGTGGTTAGAAAATGCAATTGCTCATCGGGCAGGTAAACATCCGGGGTATAACTGACCAGCAGGCATATGGACTGCTGGTTTTTGCCCAGGTATTGCAGGACTTTTTTTAGGACCTGGCCGGATTTGCTCGCTGGCCCCGGCTGAACAGATTCAACGAGGTGATTTTTATAAAGATCGGCTACCAGCCCGGCCGGCAGGTGGATATCGTTCAAATCCATGGGCAATAAAAAATTTAAAATGGTTCTGGCAAAGTTGCGGAAATATGAGGAACAAGATAAAATCTATTTGATAATTCCCGAACATCCGTTAGTTTTTTTTGTCTGCCACACAAATCTTTGTTTCTTTGTAGAAAATTACGGTATTATGACTGACACCATGGATATTCAGGTTACCAAAGTTGAAAGAAGTAAACTGAACGATATTCCTTTAGACAACATCCCTTTTGGAAAGTATTTTACAGACCACATGCTGGAGGCTGATTACGAAAATGGCGAGTGGAAAAATGTGGAAATCAAGCCTTACCAGCCCCTGCTGATAAGCCCGTCCTGCGCTGCGCTGCACTATGGACAGGCTATTTTTGAAGGCATCAAAGCCTTTAAAGATGAAAAAGGTGGGGTGTCCATTTTCCGACCCCTGGATAATTTCAGGCGTTTTAACCTCTCGGCAGACCGGATGCAAATGCCCCGGGTGCCACAGGAGATTTTTATCGACGGGTTGTGCAAACTCATTGAGCTGGACAAAAACTGGATACCCGCACGCAAGGACCATTCCCTTTATATCAGGCCTTTTATGTTTGCATCGGATGAAGTAATTGGCGTAAAACCTTCGGAGACTTATAAATTTATCATCCTTTTAAGTCCTACTGGCCCCTACTATGCCGCACCCATGCGCATCTATGTAGAAGAGAAATATGCCCGTGCCGCGCCTGGCGGCGCCGGATTCGCAAAAAATGCGGGCAACTATGGGGCCGTAATGCTGCCCACCTCCGAAGCAAAAAAGAAGGGATACGATCAGGTTTTGTGGACCGATGCCGCCGAGCATAAATATGTACAGGAAATAGGCACCATGAATGTATTTTTTATTATTGGCAACAAGGCCATTACCCCCAACCTGGAACAGGGAACCATTTTAGACGGGGTTACCCGAAACAGCGTGATTGTATTGTTAAAGGAAATGGGTTTTGTTGTGGAGGAAAGACCACTGGCAATAGACGAAATTGCCGATGCTTACAAGGCGGGTCAGTTGCGGGAAGTTTTTGGAACGGGTACCGCCGCCACGGTTTCGCTGATAAAGGAAATGCGGTACAAGGATTTCGATATGCATTTCGATGTGGCTTCTTGGAAGGTTACCCCGGAGATAAAACGTCGCATGACGGGCATTAAAGAAGGGAAGGACCCCGATAAATACGGTTGGATGTACAAAGTGACGGATCAGGGCTTCTAAACAATGGATTGCAGGCCAACCGTTAACCTGTTTGACCTTAAAATAGCAAAAAGCCGTTCTCATGCGCCGGGGAACGGCTTTTTATTGGACGTTGTATAAAAAAAATCAGTTGTTTTTTTCATTATTAGTTCTCAAGCCTTACCTTTGCCGTCCCAAATAAAAAAGGTACGAATGCCTACAATTCAACAGTTAGTACGTAAAGGAAGACAAATCATCAGGGCAAAGAGCAAGTCCCGAGCACTGGATGCATGCCCGCAACGCCGTGGTGTGTGTACCCGTGTATATACCACCACTCCCAAAAAGCCCAATTCAGCGCTTCGTAAGGTGGCAAAAGTGCGTTTAACCAATAAAATAGAGGTTATCGCCTATATACCCGGAGAGGGACATAACCTGCAGGAACACTCCATTGTGCTGATACGTGGTGGAAGGGTAAAGGATTTACCGGGCGTACGTTATCATATTGTGCGCGGCAGCCTGGATACGGCGGGTGTAAAGGACCGCAAAAAGAGCCGTTCTAAATATGGTACCAAGAAAGATAAAGGCGGCAAAAAATAATTCATTCATCAACCTGTTTCTGCGTAACAACGCATCTAAATTTTAGATACAATGAGGAAAGCTCAAGCCAAAAAATTACCACTGGCGCCCGATGCTAAGTATAATGACAAAAATGTAACCCGTTTTGTAAACAACATTATGTGGCAGGGTAAAAAAAGCGATGCCTTTACAATTTTTTACGATGCAATTGAAAAGGTAAGCAAACAAACCAGCGAAGATGGTTATGATATCTGGAAAAGGGCTTTGTCGAATGTAACACCTTCGGTTGAAGTTCGCAGTCGCAGGATTGGCGGCGCCACCTTCCAGATCCCCGCTGAAGTGCGTACCGATCGGAAAATATCGCTGAGTATGAAATGGCTGATCCGTTTCAGCCGCGAAAGAAACGGCCGCAGCATGGCCGATAAACTAGCTAACGAAATTGTTGCCGCAGCAAAAGGCGAGGGCGGGGCTTTCAAAAAGAAAGAGGATACACACCGTATGGCCGAAGCCAACAAGGCATTTGCCCACTTTAAAATATAGAATGTAGTATATAGTATATAGACAATCGGCTACATGCTATATACTACATACCAAATGCTACAGTCTAAATGCTATAGTCTACCTGCTATCAGTCTACCTGTTATCAGTCTTAATCCTACAGTGTACAAACTACCAGTCCACATTCTAAATACTATAGTCTACATACTATATACTTCATACCCCCTCTTCTACAAAAAAACCGTTCCAAAAATGGAACGGTGTATGAACTAACAAACTGTAAAAATAATTATTAGCTCCCAGTTTTGCCCTTTTCGGCCTCATACTTTGCAAAAGCATCTGCACTCAGCACTTCACCCTTTATTTTTATTTCCATGGGCTGGGCCGCACCGGCCACTTTTACATAGATGGTTTTATCAAAAGGACTGGGAGCAGCTGCATTAAATCCTGCTTTTATCTTATCTGATTTGCCCTTTGAAATGGGTTGTTCCGGTTTTACCGGTGTGGTGCAACCGCAGCTGGCGGTAGCAGACTCAATAACCACCGTTTTATTACTGATATTCGTAAAAACAAAATCATAGGTTACGGGTACACCCTGTTTTATTTTTCCGAAATCGTGCACGGTCTCCTTAAACTTAATAAAGTCTTCGCCTTTTACAACTGGCGTGGCTGGTGCCGGCGCTTGCGCAAAACCGCAGGCTGCTATCATTAATACGGCAACAGAAAGAATGAGTTTTTTCATTGTTATTGGTTTGATTTTTTTAATAGATCCACCCCCTGGTTCTCAGGCGCTGATGTAGTGGGTGCTTTATAAACGATTCCTTTTATGGTAATCAATTTGGTTTGCCCGCCATTATAGGTAATGGTCACCGTCTTTTCAAACGGCCCCTCATTATAGGCATTGTAGCCAACCATTATCTTGGAACTGCTGCTGGGAGCCACCGGTTCGTGGTTCCATACCGGTGTGGTGCAACCACAACTGGCACGTACATTCTCTATTTTAAGCGTATCGGAACCGGAGGGGTTGCTAATAGCGAAATCGTGCGTAACCGGGCGGCCCTGAGGTATCTTGCTGAAATCATAAGACATTTCTCTTAAAACCAGCAGCTCGGGGCCTGTTTTAATGGCGTTTACAGCTGTACCCTGGGCAATCGCCAGGTTTACCATAATGGCCGTAGTAAAAAGGGTCAACAATGTTTTCATGAATATAATTTCAATTTATAATACTACTTAAACGGTCACCAAATTTACATATTGTGCCTTATCCGTCATAGTCTTTTTTTTTCCTTGCAGATTTATTAACAAAACCAGGCGTTCAAAGGTTCGGCACCAAAGAATCCCAAATACAATTTCCCGGCAGCGCCGCGGTGGGCGCGGCCGCCCGCTGGGTCAATGTCTTTTTATGTAGATTTAATACAGGTTGATTTTGTTAATTTATTGTTGTTAACCAGTATAAAAAAACCCGTAGGTTTGTTATATGGAATACAACACTACCAGCGAAATTACCGCCGGCGGCGAGCTTTCCTTCGATCATTTCCGCGAAGAAGTGCTGAAAGACTTCCGGATGGCCTGTGAAAGTCGTGAAGCCAGCCTGATGGGCCGCAAGGAAGTGCTTACCGGCAAGGCCAAATTCGGCATCTTTGGAGACGGCAAGGAAGTGCCCCAGGTTGCCATGGCCAAGTTTTTTAAACCGGGCGATTTCTACAGCGGCTATTACCGCGACCAGACCTTCGCCTTTGCCGTTGGCGCCGCCACTATCCAGGAGTTTTTTGCGCAATTGTATGCCGATCCCGATACCAGTCATGACCCCCATAGCGCCGGCAGACAGATGAACTCTCATTTTGCCACGGAGATAGTTGACCGCAACGGTGAATTTACCGACCTGGTAAACCGTAAAAACCTGGCCGCCGGCATGGCACCCACCGCCGGGCAGATGCCAAAAGCCCTGGGGCTTGCCTATGCATCCCGGGCCTTCAGAAATATCAACGTGTTAAAACAATTCTCTCAACTTTCAAATAATGGCAACGAAGTTTGTTTTTGCACCATTGGCGATGCATCTACCAGTGAAGGCCATTTCCTGGAAGTGGTGAACGCCGCAGGCGTACTTCAGGTGCCGCTGGCCATCTTTGTGTGGGACGATGGCTATGGCATCTCCGTGCCTACCAAATACCAAACTACTAAGGGTTCTATCTCAGAAGCATTAAAGGGTTTCCAAAAAAAAGAAGGCACCAACGGGCTAGATATCTACCGCGTTAAAGCCTGGGATTATGCTGGTATGTGTGAGGTTTTTGAAGCCGGTATCAAAAAAACCAGGGAAACCCATATACCCGCAATTTTTCATGTAGAAGAAGTAACGCAGCCCCAGGGTCATTCCACTTCGGGAAGCCATGAGAGATATAAATCGCCCGAGCGCCTTGAATGGGAACGGGAATGGGATGCTATCAAGAAAATGAAAGAATGGCTTATTGAAAACGAACTGGCGGCCGGGGAAGAGCTGGAGGACATAGAAACCGGGGTAAAGGATTCGGTGCGCCGCGCCAGAAATATTGCCTGGGACAATTACCAGCGTCCGCTGAAAAAACAGGTTTCGCATGCAGCCGACCTTATTAAGAATGTGGCTATGGCCCTGCCACAACACGCCATTTTATTGCAAAAATCCGCCAAAGAATTGCTGCAGAACCGTGAGCCCAACCGACGCGATGTGATGAAGGCGCTTTATCACTGCATTGTACTGGCTGGCAAAGAGGAAGCCGCTTTCTGGATAAAAGATTATTACAAAGACCTGAAAAAAGAAAACAAGCGTTTATACAATTCATGGCTTTATACGGAAGGACCAAAAAGCACCCTGCAGGTAACCGGTGTTTTGCCGGTGTATGCACAGGATGCGCCACTGATGAATGGGTATGAAATCCTGAACAGGTATTTCGACCAGTTGTTTACCAATAACCCCACGGTGCTGGCTTTTGGGGAAGACCTTGGGTTTATCGGCGATGTAAACCAAGGTTTCGCCGGTCTGCAGGCCAAGCATGGCAGCGAGCGCATATCAGATTCTGGTATACGGGAATTGAGCATCATCGGTCAGGGCATTGGTCTTGCGTTGCGCGGGCTTAGACCCATCGCTGAAATTCAGTACCTGGATTACCTGGTATACGGGCTGCAACCCTTGACAGATGACCTGGCCACTATGCATTACCGGACAGCAGGCCGGCAAATTGCGCCCCTCATTATACGTACTCGCGGCCACCGGCTGGAGGGCATCTGGCACAGCGGTTCCCCTATGGGCATGATTGTAAATGCGCTGCGCGGCATCCATGTTTGTGTGCCCCGCAATATGGTGCAGGCTGCCGGTATGTACAATACTTTGCTGGAAGGGAATGACCCCGGTTTGGTGATAGAATCCCTGAACGGATACCGCTTAAAAGAAAGACTGCCCGCTAACCTGGGCGCATTCCGCGTGCCGCTGGGCATACCTGAAATACTACATACCGGAACGGATATCACCATTGTTTCTTATGGTTCTACCTTGCGGATTGTAATGGATGCGGTAGATACCCTGGAAAACCAGGGCGCCAGTTGCGAAGTGATAGACGTGCAGACCCTGCTGCCATTTGATATCAACCATCTTATTCTTGAATCGCTCCGGAAGACCAGCCGCATTGTTTTTGTGGATGAGGACGTACCAGGTGGCGGCGCGGCCTATATGTTTAATAAGGTAATGGAAGAACAGGGTGGTTACCGCTGGCTGGATACGGCGCCGCGCACCATAACGGGCAAGGATCACCGACCTGCCTACGCCAGCGACGGCGACTATTTCAGCAAACCCAATGCAGAAGAAATTGTGGAGGTGATACTGGAAATGATGGCGGAATAATCAGACGCTGCCTATTCCAGGAATTTTTCTTTTTCTGCCGGAGCAGGCACCCGGCATTGATCCTTTTTACCAAACCATTTGTAACGGTTTTTGGCTATCAGCCTGTACAGGCCATCGCGTATAAATGGTGGCACAATGATAAATGCATAGAGCAGGGGCCAGGCGCCGCCCAGCCTTTTCAACACCCGCAATACAGCGGTGGATCGGGTATACACCCTTCCATTTTCAACTAATATAAAGGAATGAAAACTAGGTGCCGGCAGTTTGAAATCTGCGATGTATTGCTGTCCCGCGTTTCCCTGCAGGGCGCCAAACAGGAACCGGTTTTTTTTATCTCGTTTTAAAATGAACTGTACCGCGCCATTACAGAGATTGCAAATGCCGTCGAACAGTACTATTTTTTTGTCGATGTTTTTTTTGTCGATGTCTTTGTTCATGCTCACAAAATAAAAACCAGCCCCGGCGGCTGGTTTTCTAACAATCCAATGAAAGGTAAGTTTATAAATGATAGGTTTATTTCAGGTTATGAAATACTTTCTGCACGTCTTCATCCTGCTCAATTTTATCAACTAGTTTTAATAGATCTTCGGCATCGGATTCGTTTAATTCAACAGATACGGTGGGTATCCATTCCAGTTCAGAACTGATGGGGTTGATGCCTTTTTCTTCCAATCCTTTTTGCAGGCTTCCAAAATCGGTAAAGGTGCAACGCAACACCAGCACGGTCTCGCCGTTTTCACCGGTACCTTCGCCCATCTCATCCAGACCCGCGTCTATCAGCTCCAGTTCAAGGTCTTCCGCGTTAATGCCTTCGTTTTTTAATTTAAAAACGCCCATTTTTTTAAACTGGAAGCTTACGCTGCCGCTATTGCCCAGGGTGCCACCGCCCTTGTTAAAGATGGATTTTACATTGGCCACGGTGCGCACATGGTTATCGGTGGCCGTCTCTACCAGGATGGCTACGCCGTGGGGCCCGTAACCTTCATAAAGAATCTCATCGTAGTTGGTCATTTCCTTGCCCTGTGCTCTTTTAATGGCCGCTTCCACACGGTCTTTGGGCATGCCCACGCTGCGGGCGTTCTGGAAACAACGGCGTAAGGCAGGGTTGGTGGCGGGGTCGGGGCCACTCGCCTTAACGGCTATCACAATTTCCTTTCCAATGCGGGTAAACTGTTTGGCCATCCTGTCCCAGCGGGCAAACATGGTAGCCTTGCGAACTTCAAAAATACGCCCCATAATAGTTGTTTTATTGTCAATTTAGCTTCTGTGCATGACGGGTTGCAAATTTACAGTAAGCGAAGGATGTCGCCAATAGCTATTAAAAAAACGCCCGTTCAGCCGGACGTTTTAATCTTTTTTAGGAAGCGTTTATTTAATTCTCAGACTCCACTCGTCCTATCTTTCTGCCAAAAACAAACAGGTGTATGACTGCAAAAATAATGGAGATATAAAGCAGGGTGCGATCATTGCCGAAACCGGTTGAGTATTGGTATAACAAACCTGCTATTGCCAACAATACACAAAGCCCCAATCCTGTATAGCGGGCAATCTTCATTCCCTTTCTATTGGCCGTTCCATTGCCCAGGTGACTGTTTTTGGCGCCATAAACAAGATAGATATCCATACCTATCAGCATCCATACAAGAAGTCTTATCCAGGTGTCCATGGGCAAAAACACCATCATAAACAAACATACCCCAATCCCTAATATTGGTACCAGTGGAACAAGCGGTGTTTTAAAGGCTCTTGGAAGTTCGGGCATTTTTTTGCGCATTACCCATACCCCAATGCAAACCAGGATAAAGGCAAACAATGTTCCTATGCTGGTCATTTCACCCACAACCCTGGCCGGCACAAAAGCGGCAAACAGGCTAACAAAAACCATGAAAAGCAAGTTGCTTTTAGCCGGGGTCTGTGTTTTGGGGTTTACCGTAGAAAAAACAGAAGGGATAAGCCCATCCTTGCTCATGCTGAAGAATACGCGGCTTTGTCCCATCAGCATGACCAGTATAACAGATGCATAGCCTGCAAGAATGGCTACAATAATGGCGCGGTTCAACCAGGGATAATCAGCATGGATAATCCCCGATGCATCGGGACTACCCATATGGTCAATAGCAATGGCTACCGGCGCAATACCATCCTTACCCGCAAAACTGGTATAGCTGGTAACACCCGTCATTACATACGCAAATAATATATAGAGTACTGTACAAATAGCCAGGGAACCCAATATGCCAATGGGCATATCTCTTTTTGGATTTTTAGCTTCCTGTGCGGCCGTGCTGACTGCATCAAACCCAATATAAGCAAAGAATACAATGGCCGCAGCCCTGATGATGCCACTGAATCCAAAATCGCCAAACTTGCCGGTGTTTCCTGGGATATAAGGAGAATAATTCGCTTTATTAATATATTTCCAGCCCAGGAAAATAAAGACTAGCACCACGGCAATCTTCAGCGCTACAATAACCGCGTTTACGGAAGCGCTTTCTCTTGTTCCTTTAATTAACAGTGAGCTCATTAGAATAATGATGAATACGGCGGGTAAATTGATAATACCACCATCCCAGGGGCCTACCGTTAATTGATGTGGAAGATACACATCAAAACCCTCCAGGAATTTAACCAGGTACCGGCTCCAACTGATGCCCACCGTGGCGGCGCCCACCGCATATTCTAATACCAGGTCCCAGCCAATGATCCATGCAATAAACTCACCCATGGTGGCATAAGAATAAGTATACGCGCTCCCCGCTACCGGGATCATGGAAGCAAATTCTGCATAACATAATCCTGCAAAAAGACAACCAAGAGCGGCTACAACAAAAGAAATGGTAATGGCCGGGCCGGCATGATTGGCAGCGGCCATACCCGTTATGGAAAACAGCCCCGCGCCGATAATTGCCCCAATGCCTAAAGCTACTAATCCGCCGGCTCCCAGGGTTCTTTTCAGCGTATGGCTGCCTGTTTCTTGTGCTTCATTCATTAAAGCTGCCATTGGTTTTCTGACAAATAAGCTCATGATAGTTGGTATTGGTTTACAATGAAGCGGCTATTAGAGTCGTAAAATAAACAATAATTTGATACGGCTATCCTTTCTTTGCCGGTAAATGCCGATTTATGGATTTAAGTTTTGCGGTATCAGTTTTTTTTTGAATTTTCGATATTGGAAGCGGTGTAAAGCACTCATGTATGAAACAAAACCGGCTCACTGTTTATATTCTTATAGCAATGGCATTGGGAGTAGCAGCCGGTTACCTGGTACATGAATTCTCCGGCCCCGGCACCATAAAAAAATTTGCAGACAATACCCGCCTGCTTACCAAGATTTTTCTTTACCTGGTACAGATGATCATTGCGCCCCTGGTATTTTGCACCCTGGTAGTGGGTATCGCCAAACTGGGCGATCTCAAAGCCGTTGGCAGGGTAGGAGGAAAGGCGCTGTTGTGGTTTGTATCTGCCTCCCTGGCCAGTCTTTTATTGGGGATGCTGATCGTAAATCTTTCACATCCCGGTACCGCCATCAGTATAACCAATGCCAACAAAACCGGTGCGCAGGACCTGATTGGAAAAACACAGGAGTTTTCACTTGCCGCATTTGTAGACCATGTCTTCCCCAAAAG
>JBDTVE010000122.1:0-6988 GCA_040007355.1 Bacteroidota bacterium
CAGGTAATAATAGGCATATAAAAGTCCGGAGCTGGCAACAAATTTGGCAATAAAGAGTAGTACAACCATTATTCAGGTTTTTTCAGTGTTTTAATTTGTTGCAGCAGGACTTCCAGTTCCTCGGTGCTCAGCTTGTTTTCGTTAACAAACTGCGAAACCAGACGGGCAGGCGATCCTTCAAAATATCCCTTTATCAGCTGGTTGATGCTCCGGCGGCCATATTCCGCTTTACTGATCCGGGGTTTATATAAATTGTTGCGGCCCTGTGTTTCATAGGCCACAAAGCCTTTTTCTACCAGTATTTTAAGAATGGTGGCAATAGTATTAGAGTGGGGGCGGGGTTCGGGGCTGCCGTCGAGGATATCCTTTAAAAAGCCCTGTTGCAGCTTCCACAATACCTGCATCACCTGTTCTTCAGATTTGGTTAGATTTTTCATTATAACTAATACTTTAGTTGTTATGTAAATGTATAACTATTTTTTTAGTTACAAAATAAATAAGATTTTTTTTAGAATAATTTGATAAAAGACCGGAGATTAAAACCGGTGTGCTAGTACGGTACAATGCAGTGCTGTGGCCGTTTGTATCGTTTTTGTATTCTTTAAGACGGGCCTTTTTTAAATTATTGACGGTCTTGTTCGGGGTTTGTAGAGGTAGTTTTTTATTAAAACGCTATGAGGTTTCAACTATAAAATTTATTTTTGATGCGGTTCTGGACGGATCGCCAAGGCTTAACAGCCCTTTTGCATATATCTGCAACTTCCCCCGAACATTATACATCTAAAGATCGTTACTAATCGTACCCACCCTGGTATCAACATTATTATACCTTAAGATTATTCATGAGACAATTAAAAATTGCTACACAGATCACCAATCGTGATTCACAGGCGGTAGAAAAGTACTTACAGGAAATTTCGAAAATTTCCATGATCACACCTGAAGAGGAAACCATCCTGGCACAGCGGATCAAGATGGGCGACCAGCGAGCGCTGGACAAGCTTGTACAGGCCAACCTGCGTTTCGTAGTATCTGTTGCAAAACAGTACCAGCACCAGGGTCTATCATTAAGCGATCTTATTAACGAGGGTAATCTTGGCCTGATTAAGGCGGCCCAGCGTTTTGATGAAACAAAGGGATTTAAATTTATTTCTTATGCCGTGTGGTGGATCCGCCAGTCAATTTTACAGGCTTTGGCAGAACAGGGAAGACTGGTTCGCCTGCCACAAAACAAGATTGGCACCTATAACAAAGCCAATAAGGCTTATATGGCTTTTGAACAGGAACATGAAAGGGAGCCCTCAACCGAAGAGCTGGCTGAATTGCTGGAAATGAGCGAAACGGAAATCAATAATATTTTCCAGAGCAATACCCGTCATACTTCCCTTGATGCCCCGGTACACGAAGCAGAAGATGTGGCCATGGGCGATCTGCTGGAAGGCGGCGATGATACCGATGATGATGTAATGAAAGATTCTCTCCGCAGTGAAATCCGCCGCGTGCTGAAATCGCTGAGTCCGCGCGAAGCGGAAATTGTAAATGCTTATTTTGGCCTGGATGGTGAAAATGGCGTTACCATTGAGCAGATTGGTCAGAAATACGATTTAACAAAGGAACGCATCCGCCAGATCAAGGAAAGGGCTATCAAACGTTTGCAGAAAGCCCGTTACAGTAATGCATTAAAAGCCTATTTGGGTTAGTAATACATCATTCATGAATTGCCCTTTAGCAGCTGTGTTAAAGGGCAATTTTTTTTTAAATACCAGCCGGGGCACAGGCATCACTCAAAAAACGGACCGTCAAGGGCGGTGAAACCGGAAATCCGTGCTCGCGCGCCGGTAATGGCAATAAACCTTAATTTTGTTGAATGAAGCAATGGTTACTGGTATTAGGCTGTGCGCTTTTATGTAGTTCCTGTGAAAAGGCAATCAATTTCAAACTGGACAACACCCAGCCTTCCTTGGTAGTTGAAGCTACCATTGAAAACGATCAGCCACCGGTTGTCATCCTTTCCTCCAGCTTTGATTATTTCAGCGATATTTCGGCTAGCCTGCTGGCCAATTCCTTTGTACACAACGCGGTTATTGATATTTCCAATGGTGTTACCACGCACCGGCTAAAGGAATATGCTTATTCCAGCTCCGCCAACCTGAAACTGTATTATTACAGCATTGACTCATCCAGCCTGGCTACTGCGTTTTTGGGTAAATTCAACACGTCTTACAGCATGACCATTTCTGTAAACGGCAAGACCTATACCGCCGGAACCACCATTCCACTATTGGCAAAAAAGGTGGACTCGCTGTGGTGGAGAAAGGCGCCAGATAACCCGGATTCTACAAAAGTTGTACTGGTAGCAAGAGCCTCCGATCCGCCTGGCTATGGCAATTATATCCGGTATTTTACAAAAGCCAACAGCGATCCATTTTATCCCGGTCTGAATTCTGTTTTTGACGACCAGGTGATAGACGGCACCACCTACACGGTAGACGTGGAAAGAGGGATAAACCGTAATGAAAAGTTGGATATGGAAGAATATTCATTTTTTAACCGGGGCGATACCATTACCTTGAAATTTGCCAATATAGACAAGGCCACCTTTGATTTCTGGCGGACTATGGAATTCAGTTACAGCAGTATCGGCAATCCATTTTCTTCTCCTGCCAAGGTTTTGGGAAATATTAGCGGAGCATTGGGTTATTTTGGCGGCTACGCGGCGCAATATAAAACCGTTATCGTACCCAAATGATTGTTTCTTAACCGGGCCGTCGCACCGTCTTCATCCAAGTCATTGCACAAAATGTTCTCCTGCACCTAATTTATCGGTTCGTGAACTTCAAATTACAAAAATTGTTTGTTTATTTGCTGTTACATTAAAAAGGAACTAATTGAAATATGGCTACAATTGAAAAGATACATTGTATAATAATTGGATCCGGACCGGCGGGCTACACAGCTGCTATCTATGCGGCCCGCGCAGATATGAGACCGGTATTGTACCAGGGTATACAACCCGGCGGCCAGTTAACCATTACAACAGAAGTGGAAAACTATCCCGGCTATGCAGACGGCATACAGGGGCCCGATATGATGGTTCATTTTGAAAAACAGGCAGCCCGCATGGGGGCAGATATTCGCTTTGGCCTGGCTACAAAAGTAGATTTTTCAAAACAACCTTTTAAGGTATGGATAGACGAGGAAAAGGAACTGGAAGCAGACGCCGTGCTGATTGCTACCGGCGCTTCCGCCAAATGGCTGGGTCTGGAAAGCGAACAACGTTTAAACGGTTCGGGTGTTAGCGCTTGCGCCGTATGCGACGGTACCTTTTTCAGGGGAAAGGAAGTGGCCATTGTAGGCGCCGGTGATACCGCTTGTGAAGAAGCCCTGTACCTGTCGAAGCTCTGCAGCACGGTTCACATGATTGTACGGAAAGGAGAAGAAGGTATGAAGGCATCCCGGGTGATGCAGGACAGGGTAAAAGCCACCGCCAATATCAGGGTTTACTGGAACAGCGATACGGAAGAGATCATCGGGCAGTTTAAAACCGAGGCCGTTCGCATCAAAAATAATAAAACGGGGCAGGAGCAAACTATTCCGATAAGTGGTTTTTTTGTAGCCATCGGTCACGAACCCAATTCGGCCATTTTTAAAGACTGGCTGGAGATGGACGAAGCCGGATATATTAAGACCATACCCGGTACGTCCAAAACAAATATAGAAGGTGTTTTTGCCGCGGGCGATGTGCAGGACAAGATCTACCGACAGGCTGTAACCGCGGCAGGCAGCGGTTGTATGGCAGCACTGGATGCCGAACGTTATTTGTCGGCCAGGGCGCATGCCATAGCTCATGAATTGGCTGAACAACGTTGATGGGTGAACAGCCGGTAAACGATTTGCCCCGTCAGTCATTCTTACACCAGAAATTGTATACATGCTAACCGTTCATTTGTCAGGCCTGCGGTTTTTTGCTCATCACGGGATATACGATGGCGAACCCGAAACCGGGGGCGAATTTGAAGTGGATGTACAGGTAAAATATGATGAGAAGGCGATCAAGTTCGATGCATTGAAAAATGTGCTGAGCTATGAAGATCTGTATCATATTGTTAAAAAAAGAATGATTGTGCCCACACCTTTGGTGGAAGCGGTGGCGGAAAGCATTATCCATAAAATACGGCACGAATATTCCTATGTGAAGGAGGTGAATATTTCTATTTTTAAGCTGCAAGCGCCCATTGAGCAATTCCAGGGTAAAGTTGGCATTACATTGCAAAAGAAATTTGACGATTAGTGAAAAACCTGTTTTATAGCCTATTCTTTTTATGGATGCCTTTTTTATGTCTTGCACAAAACCTTAGCGCCCTGCAGCAAGAGGCAGAACGGCTGGAGCCAGTGAATGAAGAACGGGCCCTGCTCAAGTACCAGGAAATTCTGAAACAACAACCGGTCAACCTGAAAGCGCTTTGTAAAAGCAGTGAACTCTGCAGCGCTATCGGCCGGCGACAGACAAGCAAAGAAAAAAAGATCGAATATTTTGTATCGGCTAAGAAATATGCGGAACGTGCGCTGCAAAACAACCCTAAAAGCTCCGAAGCCAATTTTGTAATGTCCATTGCCATTGGTCGTATGGCGCTGGTTTTAAGCGGTCGCGAAAAGATTGCTGCGGTTGACCAGATAAAAAAATACGCCGAGATTTCCATACAGTGCGACCCCAGCAATTATAAGCCCTACCATGTACTGGCCCGCTGGCATTACGAAGTCAGCGATCTTAATTTTTTTGAACGGAGCGTGGCCAAGCTTTTTTATGGGGGCGTGCCACCGGCCTCTTTACAGGAAGCCATTTACAATTATGAAAAATGCAGATCGCTGGTGCCCGATCTAAAGGTGAATTACCTGGAACTCGCCAAATGTTATCACCGCAACAACCAGGAGCAAAAAGCACTGGATATGCTCAACAAAGCCATCACCATGCCGGATAAGATTCAGGACGATATCCGCGTAAAAGAAGAAGCAAAAGAATTGTTGCAGAAATGGAAATAAGCGCATGGTCGGGGGCATTCATCGTTTTCAGCAGCCATCCAATGGCGAAGTTCTGCCGCCAATTATTCGGACGGCTTATCGTAAACGGACGGGAGAGAACCTAAGCCCGAATCTTCTATCTTTTAAATAATTTTTCCCTTCCATTTTCCGCTCCGCAGATAAATAAGGGAAAGCGTGAACATAGAACCCCAGTACAGCCATTCACTCGTCCACCCAATGGTAACAGACAGGTTCAGGTGCTCCAATACCAGCCATACATAAACGCAGTACAGGACAATGGTGATAAACTCTATCAGGAAGCTCACCCTGGTATTGCCCGTACCAGTTACAGCACTCACACAAACCACGGAAAAAGACATCATCACCAGGGCCGATGATACAATCCGCACCACCGGTACGGCGTGTTCTATCCAGTCTGCGCGCTGGCCATACAGCGATAAAAAAGCAGTGGGGAAGAGGTTAAGCAGGATGCAAATAACCAGCGACAGGGCCATGCTTAGTTTTACAATTCTCCAGATAAGCTCCATTACATGGTGCTGCAACCCCTGTCCTATAATATTGCTCACCATGCTGCTGCAGGTGGCTGCCAGCGCCCAGGAAAACATGCCGAATAAACCAAAAATATTGCGCATGGTATTGCTGATAGACAGATCCCTTTCACCGTGGTGTTCTATGAGGAGGTAGAAAAACGTCCAGCTAAGGATGCTGATGGCGTGCTGGAAAACAAGCGGCGCGGATTGTGCAACAATCGACCGGATAATAACGCCATTGTAACGGAAACTGCTAAAAAGTGCGAATCGTTTTCCAATTCCCTTGTAATGGATAACCGCAAATACAACCGCCATTCCCAAAAACTCCGCAATAATAGAAGCAACCGCTGCCCCGTTAAATCCCAGTTTGGGAAAACCATAATGTCCAAAAATCAAACTATAATCAAAAAAAATATTTGACACAGCTTCCGCGGCCGTACCGGCAACCAGGTACTTGCTTTGGTTGGTACCCACCAGCAGTGCATTGCGCATCTGGTAAACATATAAAAAAGGCAGACCCCATATCCGGATCTTCAGAAAAGAAACCGACTGCTGTAAAAGCCATTTATCATGTATACTGAACCGCAATACCATTGGTGCCAGGGTATAGGTGAGCACTATACCGGCAACCGCAATACCCATGGAAAGACCGACGCCATGGACAAATAGTTTTCCGATTTCCTGCGAACGGTTTTCGCCGGCCCTCCTGGAAATAAGTGCCTGCAGGCCATTGTTTAAGCCAAAACCAATGGCGGCAAATATCAGGTAATAGACACCTGTAATGGCGGCCGCGGCAAGCGACTGCTCGCTTAGTCTTCCCAGGAAGATATTGTTGGTAATATAATTCAGCTGCGGCACCAATGTGCCCAGGCTGATGGGCAAAGCAATGTTGAGTATCTGTTTATAACTGATGCTTACCTGTAAATTCTTATGTATTGCCGGTTCCATGGTAAAAACGGGTGCAAACCTACCAAATATTATTCTCAAGATGCAGCCCACAGGGTATTCCCGCATGAGTAAAATACATTATTTTGCAACACTTTTAATATGGCTAAAATCTTATTTGATATTGCTGCTGCGCAGGATCCCGGGGAATGGTTGCAGGCCCACCTGGTGATGGAAATAAGCCCTCATATATTTTCGTATACACTTTTAAACCCCGACAAGAAAATACTGCAACTGCGGTTTTATGAAATGGAATCAAGTGACAATCCCGGGCTGGCCGAAGAATTGGCCACAGTACTGGGATCTGACGAAATTATACAGGCTGCGATAGAGAAAAAAACACTGATTTATAATTTCCCTGAAAGCCAGCTGGTGCCCGAAAAATATTTTGAACCGGAGGCTGGCAAAGACATGGTGGAATTACTGCACGGCGATCTCAATAGCTGCATTACCCTGAGCGAACGGATACCGGG
>JBDTVE010000123.1:0-8325 GCA_040007355.1 Bacteroidota bacterium
TCTCATTTGCCGTGAAAACCCAATTTTTTAATGGCTTTATTATTGTTATTTTATACAGAATGTTTCCGTTAACTTAATTTCTATGAGGGTTATGATATGGACAACAGGAAAAAAATTGTACTGGTAGCAGACGATGATGTCGATTTGCTTCAATTGGTAAAAATGCAGTTACAAAATGCGGGGTTTATTGTGGAGTTATCATTGAACGGAATTGGAATTACGAAGATGATAACCGAAACACATCCCGATGTGATATTACTGGATATTACCATGGACGGAATATCGGGTGGCGATATATGTAGAAAGCTAAAATCAAACAACGCCACTTCCGCTATTCCCATCATCATGCTTTCGGCAAATGAAAACATTGAACAGGTTGTGCATAGTTGCGGTGCCAATGATTTTGTACGTAAACCATTTTCTTTGCAGGCTATGAAAGAAAAAATCTTAGATGTTGTTCGGGCCTGACAAGTATCATCCTCTTTCATCCAACCATCTGCCAATAACAACAGGCACAAAAAAGCTGGTTTGTTGAGAATGTTGTCATCTCCTATGAATAAGAGGCCTTACTGGAAAGTCATATAAAAGACAAAACGTTTCTCATTGCCCGCCCTAAAACCATGCAGGCGGGAGATGCTACCTGGCATTATGGATGGACCCTGCACAATGCGTCTGGAAACAGTTCCGCTATAACAAGCGTAGTAATCAACATCATTTATTTTGCCGATGGCGCTACCGTAACAAAACCTCAAAACACCAGCAAGCTAATCGGCAAAGATGGCTGGGTGGCCTGGAATCAGGGGCTAAAGCTGCTTCTGCATTGAACACCCCGCTTTTGTGAGCATCCGGCTAACCGGTAAACAAGGGAGAAAGTTTTGGGGAGCCATTTATCGTATAAACTAAATAAGTAACTTACCAGCCTTATTGATTTCCCGATACTTAATAATTATGACCGTTTTACAACTCCTGACCAAACACCAGATTATTGCTATTGTGCGTGGCGTTCAGCCCGCCGATGTAATAGATATTGTTTATGCCTTACAAGCTGGCGGTATTTACGCGGTAGAAATTACGCTAAACTCGCCTTATGCTTTACAGGTGATCAAAGACGTTGCAGAAGCCGTAAAAGACAATATGCTGGTGGGTGCCGGCACCGTACTAAATGCGGGTTCCGCGCTGGCCGCCATTGATGCGGGGGCCCGGTTTATTATTTCACCCGCTCTCGATACAGAAACCATCAGCCAGACAAAAAAGCAGGGCGTTATCAGTATCCCGGGGGCGTACACAGCTACAGAAATACTAAAGGCCTACGATGCAGGAGCGGATATTGTAAAGGTATTTCCCGCTTCCACTCCCCAATATATAAAAGATATCCGCGGCCCGCTCTCCCATATCCCGCTAATGCCTACCGGCGGTGTAAACCTTGCCAATATCAGGGCATTCCAGGAAGCTGGCTCGGTTGCCTTTGGTATTGGAAGCGCGCTCGTAGATAGCCGGCAATCCGTTACCAAAGATTACCTTGTAACACTTACCAATAGCGCCGCGGCATTTGTTCAGGCCATTGGCCGCCAGTAAAATCAATAAACGCCTTTAACACGGGCCGCCGTTCTGCCGGCTAATCGGTATATTGATCACCAATTGACCGTTTTACCAATGACAAATCAATTTTTTAGTTGCGACTGGGGCACCAGTTCTTTCCGTTTGCGTTTGATTGACCTGTCTTCCGCGCAAATCCTGGCGGAGTCAACCGCCGGCGAAGGCATCGCAGCCGTATATGCACTGTATAAAGAAAAAGCCGGAACGGGTAAAGACAGGAGTTCTTTCTACCTGCCGGTTATAAAAAAACATATAAAAGCAATTGAACAATCCACGGGGCTACCGACTTCGGGTATTCCAGTCATGCTTTCGGGCATGGCGTCTTCCGCTATTGGTATGCTGGAGCTGCCCTATGCCCGCCTGCCTTTTTCACTAAACGGCAAGGGGTTGCAGTACAAAAAAATAGAAAGAACAAAAGAATTTGCCCACGATCTGGTAATTATATCCGGCGCATGCACAAACCACGATGTGATGAGAGGAGAGGAAACACAATTGATTGGCTGTGCAGGACAGGCAATAGTCGCGCACCAGACTTTTATTTTTACCGGCACCCATTCCAAACATATTACTGTTTCGGGCGGCAAGGCTACTGATATCGCCACTTATATGACCGGGGAATTTTTCGAACTGTTAACGACAAAAAGTATTCTCTCGGGCAGTATTTCAGCAGGTGGTGTCATTGACCAGCCCGAAAACAAACAGGCTTTTGAACAAGGTGTCAAAGACAGTCTTCTTACCAATTTATTGCATAATAGTTTTAGGGTGCGCACCAACCAGTTGCTGAAACAGTTGCCGGCCGCAGCCAATTATTTTTACCTGAGTGGTTTGCTGATTGGAACAGAATTAAGTCAACTGGCAAAAGAAGAAACACAGGCAATCATGATGGTAGGAGAAAAAAAGCTGCTGTTGCATTACCAGCTTGCCTGGAAAACGCTGGGCAACACCTGCCCGGTAACCACCCTGGAGGCAGCGCTGGCAACAATACAGGGCCAGCTTGTTTTATACAAACGGATTTATGGTGTGCGGGGTTCCGGTAGGTAACGGGGCTGCATAACTGTAGATGGAGGATGCTCCCTTTTGTGTAGTCCTAGCCCTGCATCGGCGAGGTTTTTATTTTCTCAGTCTAATCCTTGGCACATACATATTGGCGGTCATATGAAGGGTCAGAGAAAGGCCGCTGTTGAAAACACGGTGTAACCGGTCAGGAAAAGATTTCGGCGGATAGTCAAAAGGCTCTACCTTCTGGATTCTTAAACAATAAAGGATTTCGATGAAAAATATTATTTCGCTCTTATTGTTACTCGTTCTTTCAACAGGCCTTTGGTCTCAGCAACCCTGGTGCCCTGTAAAGCGTGCCATTAGTACCCCCTGGGCGGAAAAATTAGATCCCGCCAATCCACTGCCCGAATATCCGCGTCCGCAAATGTTGCGTGGCAACTGGAAAAGCCTGAATGGTTTGTGGCAATATGCCATCTTGCCCAAACAGGGAGATGACATTCCCGGTTCTTTTGATGGCCGGATACTGGTGCCTTTTGCTATTGAATCCGCTTTATCCGGGGTAGGAAAAGCGGTGGGCAAAGACAGCGTGTTATGGTACCATCGAATAGTTTTACTCCCATCCAATTTTAAAAACAGCATTGTATTGCTGCAATTTGGCGCCGTTGACTGGTTATGTGATGTATATGTGAACGGTAAAAAAGCCGGTATGCACCAAGGCGGTTACGATCCTTTTTCCTTTGATATTACTCCTTATTTGAATAAAAAAGGCAAACAGGAAATTGCGGTGCGCGTATGGGATCCTACTAATGAAGGTCCCCAGCCGCGTGGCAAACAGGTAAATAAACCCGCCGGCATCTGGTATACATCCGTAACCGGTATCTGGCAAACTGTCTGGCTGGAAGCCGTACCCAAAACATATATCAGCGCCACCCGGCAAACACCCGATATTGATAAAAAATCAGTAACCGTTACTGTAGCGGTGCAGAACAAATTGGAGGGTGACCAATTGATCATTAGCGCCTGGAAGGGAAGCCAGGAAGTGGCCACCGCAACTGGTGGTTCCACCACCGTGAATTTGCCGCTGCCCGACCCCGAACATTGGTCGCCCCAACATCCCTTTTTATATGGTCTCAAGATAGCGCTTAGCCGGAAAGGTAAGGTCATTGATTCCGTAAGCAGTTATTTCGCTATGCGTAAAATATCCATGGGGGTCGATAATAAAGGCATCCAGCGGATGCTGCTGAACAATGAGTTTGTTTTCCAGTACGGCCCGCTGGACCAGGGCTGGTGGCCCGGCGGTCTGTACACAGCGCCTACCGACGAAGCGCTGAAAGCTGATATTGAAAAGACAAAGGAAATGGGATTTAACCTAATCCGTAAACATGTAAAAGTGGAGCCGGCGCGCTGGTACCACTATTGTGACCAGTTAGGCATATTGGTTTGGCAGGACATGCCCAGTGGCGACCTGGGCAACCAATGGGAAAACAGGCCAGGCGTATTTGGCAGGGCCACCGATAAAGACAGGACGCCCGAATCAGAAAAAATATACCGCGAGGAATGGCAGCAAATCATGCGTGACCTGTATAATTTCCCTTGTATTGTTGTTTGGGTGCCGTTTAATGAAGCCTGGGGACAGTTTAAAACAAAGGAGATCGTACACTGGACCATAGAGGAAGATCCTTCGCGCCTTGTAAACACGGCCAGCGGCGGCAATTTTGAAGACGTGGGACCTATTATAGACCTGCACAATTATCCCGAACCCCTGATGCCGGACCCTGCTTTATTTGGGTCAAAAAGAATATTGGTGCTGGGCGAATTTGGCGGTTTGGGATTACCCGTAGAAAATCATACCTGGCAAGAAAAAAACAACTGGGGTTACCAGACTTTTAAAAACACGGACGACTTATTTAAAAGATACACCGAGTTGGTGGACCGTATCCCCTACCTGATTGAAAATGGACTATCAGCCGCCGTATACACGCAGACCACCGACGTAGAAGTGGAGACCAACGGGCTTATGACCTATGATCGGAAAGTAATGAAGATGCCCACCGCGGAACTTAAAGCACTTCATACCAAATTATATGATGCTTCAAAAAAAGTGATAATTAAAAAGCCATAACCACGCGCCATGACGATTGTGAATGCTATCCTGGAAAAATCATCCTGCGGCTTCCTGTTTTTTACGCTGGCAAAGGTTGTAAACCGGTATGACCACCGCATCCAGGTAACTGCTACGGAAGGAACCAACTCGGCGAGTGCCACCATCAATCAATATTATACCGGTAACCGCGCACCGTTGTTATGAGAACATTTTAGCAAGTTGCCTGTAACCTCCTTTAAACCCAGTGACTGGTCGCCAAATTATTTTTTGAGGGCCTGAAAAGCGGGCAAGCTTATAAACGCAAACCAAAGAAAAAATAATTGAAACCGGAACCGATATGCCGGTAGTCGAGCACGGGATTTTGTAAATGACTGGCGACCTGTTCGCGGTGCGATCATAACATTCAGTTTGTTACGAGGCCTGCAATGGCCAGGTGTTTTTTTTATCCCAACATTGCACACCAATTGCTTTTTACGCGTCCATATTTGATCCCTCCATGATAGCAGTGGGGCAGCTTTTCTACACCCACCAGCCCGGTTTACACCTGGCAAGGGGATTGTTTTGTTAATTGCGGATGGTATATTATTTGAAGAAGACAGTATAAATGAGAATAGAAATTACCTTTATAAAACAGATTTTGGCATACGCTGCCGCTGCAGCGTTAGTTTACTGTATCGCTGTATACTTTTATATTAAGCAAATGGCGTTCGAGGAAAGTTGGGTGTTGTATGTGGGGAATTTTTTATTTGCCGCTGTAATTGGAATTTTTATTGCCTGGTTCTACAAAAAGCATGAAAGCAATATTGGTACTGTTAAACTGGTAGCCGTTGGCGCAAAAACGGCGGTTTTAGGTATTGTGATGGCTTGTATTCTATGTTTTTTCATGCTATTGATCTTTGTACCCGGTATTTTTAGACCGGAAGCAGTGAGCCACCTGCAATTAAGGGATTCACCTGCGCAGTTATCCGGCAAGAACCACGGTTTTGGCGTCATTCTGTTTTTAAATTCCATACTTGGAAACGCTGCTGCATCTTTTTTTATTTCCCTAATGATCCCGTTTTCAGTTATGAAAAACCTGTATCCCGGTGAGAAAATGACTACCACACCAACCCAAGAAGAGGACCAAAGAAAAATTATCATTTATGAATAACAATACAAACAGCATATTATTAAACGCGTTACATGTATGCGCGGATGCCTGCAATTTCTGCACGACCGCCTGCCTGGGAGAGCCCGACGTAAAAATGATGACAGCCTGCATTAGGCTTGATATGGATTGCGCTGCCATTTGCAGCCTTACCGCGCAATTTATTGCCCGGAAATCTATACATGGTAAACATTTACTAAAAGAATGCGCTGAATTGTGCGGGCTTTGTGCTGCCGAATGCGAAAAGCATGAACATATGCAGCATTGTAAAGATTGCGCTCATGCCTGCCGGGTAGCTGAAAAAGCCTGTAA
This sequence comes from Bacteroidota bacterium, assembly GCA_040007355.1. Classification (GTDB taxonomy): domain Bacteria; phylum Bacteroidota; class Bacteroidia; order Chitinophagales; family Chitinophagaceae; genus JACMLD01. The sequence goes on from JBDTVE010000123.1 coordinate 6,159, forward strand.
AGCCACCACATAACAATCATCTTAACTAGGTGGCTCTCCAAGATTGTGCATAAAACGGTTATCATCCTTGCCCTATTGTAATGTCTCAAACGCTGCGCGCACAGGTCAGCTATCTCTACCCGCTTCAAAAATTTCCTATCTGTATAGAAGGCAAGAGCAGCTATATGTCTTATATGGACATACGAGCGGCAAACAGTAATGCGAAAAAATTTATACTTTTTCGTGGCAAGAGTTTCAATGCCTACTTCTGGAAAGAATCGATAGCATTGTTAATGGCAAGGGGGTGCCAGGAAGCCCTCGTATGAGCAATACGTGGCTGCACAGGCTGAAGTGCTGTCTGATTCTTTGTTTGATAAAATTACAAAAATTAATACAGTTAACTAGCAGATGATTTAAGAACAGCCGGTTGTCTATGAGCTTAAACGGATCAAGATACCTGTATTGTTTATTATTGGCCAAGCCGACCGCACCGGGGTGGGGAAATCTTTGCTAAGTGAAGAACAGAAAAAAATCTATGGACAATATCCGCGATTGGGAAAACATGCGGCAGGCTTAATCACAAATGCCAAACTGGTTGAACTGGAAAGCTCGGGCATATTGCCCATATACAGGACGTAGATAAATTTGCTACCCCCTTATTTGGATTTTTGTAAAGCTTAACGCGATTACCGATTAAAGCTGTATTTTGTGCGCATGTCTTTGTTTATCGCCTCATTAAATTCCGGCAGCAATGGCAATTGTTATTACGTGGGTAATGACAACGAAGCTGTATTGGTGGATGCCGGTATCAGCTGCCGGGAAATTGAAAAACGAATGCGGGGACTTGGCCTTGATGCTGCAAGGCTAAAAGCAGTTTTTATTACGCATGAACACACGGATCATATCAGCGGACTTCCCGTGCTGGTAAAAAAATACCGCATCCCTGTTTATATTACGCACAACACTTATGAGGGTACGCGGTTTTTGCTTGACCAGAACCTGGTTCATTCTTTTACCGCATTTGAACCGGTGATCATTGGCAGTCTTGCCATAACAGCTTTTCCCAAATGGCATGATGCAGCCGACCCGCATAGCATGGTTGTTACCTGCGAAGGCATAACCATTGGCGTTTTTACAGATATTGGCGAACCCTGCAAACATGTGATTAAGTATTTTAAAAAATGTCATGCTGCTTTCCTGGAAACAAATTATGATGAAGCGATGCTGGCAAACAGCAGCTACCCATCGTTTTTAAAAAATCGAATTAGTGGGCGCCAGGGCCATTTGTCCAACAACCAGGCATTGCAATTATTTATCGCACACCGCTCTTCCTCAATGACGCATCTCCTGCTTTCGCACCTCTCAAAAGAAAACAATGAGCCGGCCATCGCTGAAGGTTTGTTTAAACAACATGCGGGCGGTATCAATGTTGTTCATGCACCACGCGACCGTGCCACGGCGGTTTACCAAGTTAGCGCTGGGGCTGGCGCGGCAATCGTGTCGGCCAGTTCGTTGGCAGTAAGAAAAGTGCTAGCCGGACAATTGCAACTGAACTTGTTTTAAAACGCCTTCGCGAAACAACCCGTTTCGTGCTACAATGACTGGTGGGGTATGTCTAATGATCCAATAATATTATCCGGTTCTGTGTGAAGATGCAGCAATGCATCCTTAAAATAATATTTTGAATCCCTGTGCGAGTTTATCTTATCGGTGATGGTATTTAGTTTAAAATCTAGCAACAAAAGATTATTCTCATAAGTTGTTTTTACCGCCTGTAGGTTTGCGGGAAGGGTGTTTAACAGGAGTTTGTATTCCAGCAGCGCGGAATGCAATTTAGAAAGGTTCGACTGAGTGCAATTTGCCGGCAGTCCATTTTTTAGGTTTTTTAGGCTTTCTACTAATTTTTCCATTCTACTGTTATGCTGATGCAAAACACTTGAATCATGCCATACAAAATGAATATTTTTTTTGCTACGTATAGGGATTGGTCTCCTGTTTTTCTATCATGATAACTATATTTCCTCATGATAAGTGTATGGCCACCAGAACGACGTCAGGATGGTGGCAATGCTAGTGATTAGATGGCATATTAATCTTATCATGTGGAACCATCGGCAAACATGTTCGTCGGAGAAGTTTTTGTAGTGAAGGTGCTGCAGCCTTTTTTTTGCGCAATGAAGCGTGTTAT
>JBDTVE010000124.1:0-19514 GCA_040007355.1 Bacteroidota bacterium
GGAACAAAGAAAACAATACCTGCCCTATTATTTTCCTGAACAGGCGGCGTTCAGCAAAGCCCAAAAGGAGGTAGCGCGTCTCGATTTTGCCGGAAAATATTGCTTGAACCCGGAAGATTTGTGGATAGTAAACATGGGCACCGTTACGCCCAGGAAAGGTATCCATGAATTCCTGGAAGTGGCAGCTATTACAAAAGCTGCGCAAAAAAAAGTATCCTTTATATGGATTGGAGGATATGAAAACGAAGAAACAAAATTACAGGTGGAAGCTGCTTTAAAAAAAATGGAGTACCCCGGTATCCTGTTTACCGGAGCCCTGCCACACAATGCCACCAACCTGCTGCCTTTTGATGTTTTTTTTCTTTCTTCCCGCGAAGATCCCTACCCGTTAGTGGTAGTAGAAGCCGCTTATCTTGCTGTCCCCTCTATTTGTTTTGATGGTTCGGGTGGAATCCCTGAATTTATTGAGAACGATGCGGGTTGGTTGATTCCGGATTTTTCTGCCGGCAAAGCGGCCGATTGCATAATTGACATTAACATTAACAGGACAATTATTGGCGAAAAGGGCGGTAAAGCCAGGTTAAAGGCAATCGCCAGACATTCGAACGAAACTTTAATTATTGATAAATTTACCAAAGCAATCAATATTAACATCGATTAAATATTAGAATATTGAAGGAACTGAGAACCATAACTGTTATACATCTTATATGGATACCCTATGGGGTCAGCCTGTTCAAAAGATTCATTGATTCTTATCTTGGATGTAGTGCGGGAAATGAACACGTTTTACTGCTGGTTTTTAACGGCGTAAATAATCCCTCAGACACGATGGAATATCATGAATATATGAAGGCATTTAATATAAGCTATACAAGTGTTGAATTCAGGGAAGGACAGGATCTGGAATGCTATTTTAAAGCATCCGAACGATCCCCATCTTCTTATATTATTCTATTGAACAGTTTTTCCGTTATTTTAGGCAGGGACTGGCTTAGAAAATTCATTGACCAATTTTCAGATCCGGCCATAGGTGTAGTTGGTGCAACCGCGTCTTATCAAAGTTATTATTCATCGGTCTACCAAAAACACCCGACGAATTGGGAAGGGGCAAGAGGCTTTTTGTATAATTTCCGGAAATACAAGCTTTTTATAAAGGCTTTTTTTTACTGGCGCATTCTGTTTAAACCTTTTCCTAACCCGCACCTGAGAACAAACGCGTTTATGGTTAGACGGGAATCTTTTTTGGAAATGAAGAAGCGTCCGGTGAATACAAAATTCAAGGCCTACCAGTTTGAAAACGGGCGTAACAGCCTCACTAATTTTTATCTTGCTAAAGGCCTCAAAGTGCTGGTAGTGGATAAATACGGAAAAACGTTTGAACCGACTGAATGGAAGTCCTCCAAAACATTCTGGACTGATAACCAGGAAAACCTATTGGTATCCGATAATCAGACCACCCTGTATGCGGATGCCTCAGCAACAGAAAAAAAAGAAATGACCCGGCTGGCCTGGGGAACCATATGAATAAATATTCCATCATATTACCCGTTCGCAACGGGGGCGCCTATTTAAAGGAATGTGTGCAAAGCATATTGCGGCAGACCTATCCCGGTTTTAACCTGCTGGTGCTGGATAATTGCAGTACCGATGGTACCCCGCAATGGATACAGTCTTTGCAAGATAGCCGGATTGTTTGCTATCCCGCCGAAATACCGCTATCAATAGAAGAGAACTGGGCCCGTATTGTAAGCCTGCCAAAAAATGAATTCATCACCCTTATTGGCCACGATGATATTCTCTTACCACACTACCTAGAGGAAATGAACCGCCTGATAGAAAAGCATCCGGAGGCAAGCCTGTACCAGTCGCATTTTTCCTATATTGATGAAAACGGTGTGTTTAAAAGCAATTGTAAACCCATGGATGAAGTGCAGTACGGACACGAGTTCCTGGCCTGCCAGCTGGCGCGTACCATAGACAGTACGGGAACAGGTTATCTGATGCGCAGCAAAGACTATGACGCCATCGGCGGGCTGCCGGCAGATTACCCCAACCTGATTTTTGCCGACTACAAAACCTGGGTAAGCCTTTCGCTAAAAACCTATAAAGCCACCAGCAGTAAACTTTGTTTCCAGTATCGCCTGCACAACAGTGTTTCCAAACAAACCAACGGCCAGGCCTACCTGGTCGCCTTTGAAAAATATGCTTATTTCCTGGCAGCGCTTCGAAAAGAGAACGGGTTTGTAAACGATGTTCTTGAACGATATGGTTATGAAATGCTGATGTATTATTGCGAAAGCCTGTCGCACCGGGTGCTCAAAACGCCGGCGGCAGATCGACATATAAAAGTGGCGGAATTGATTGCAAGGTTTGAAACCATTGCACCACAGCTGATACCTGGCCAGGCATTTAATCCCTCCGCCCGGTTCCGGATCAGTATTGCAAAAACACTGGACAGCAACGCAACTACCAGGGTAATGTTTCAGTTATTTAAAAAAATGATATAGATGCCAAAAATAGTTGGTAAAAACGGTTGAAAAGGCCCACTGTCGTGGGTTTGACTAAAGCTTATTGAAATTCAGTTCAGTAAACTTTTTTCATTTTTGACGATATAGTTAAGTAAACCCCGGATCATGCAGGCATCAGCTTTTATCAAGTTCCATCAACCGTCGGTATTGTTTGCAAAAGACGTCCTTGCTGAATTTTTCAATTGCTATCTCACGGCTCCTATTGCCCAACCTGCGGCGCAATGCAGGGTCATTCAGCAGGGTTTCAATATGGGCAGCGCCTTCTTCAATAATATCTTTCTCACTGGTTGAATGGATCAGCAACCCGTTTTCCCCGTGGTGAATATAATCGGGGATACCATTTACTGCCGTTGATACCACTGTTTTTGCATGGGCCATCATTTGCATAACAACAATCGGCAAGCCTTCAAAAGAAGAGGTCATCAGCAACACATCAGCCGATTGGTATACCTGGTCCATCTGGTCTTCTCCTTTAATATTGCCATAAAATTCACAAAACGGGTATGCCGTTGTATCAACCAGTTTTTCCACATCTCCCACAAAATTAAATTGTACCGGCAGGTTTTTATCGTGGATATGCCGGGCTATGGCAAGTGCCAGGGGTACTCGCTTTTGCGGCGCACCCCGCCCGATGAAATAGACCTGCAGGTTATCGTTGGTGCAGGGTCGGTAGGGTGGGATACTAATGGCGTTGTCTGTAAAAAATAATTTCCTGAAATATTGTTCCGGCAGGTTGTTGTCGTGGTATTGCCGTTCCACTTTTTCTTTTAATTTTTCGGTGCTGAAGACGCGGCAATCAATATCGTCGATAAAGCCGATGGAATAGGGGAGCCAGGTATCCAGGTGACAGATCTCCACGCAATGAACATGGGGCCGCAGGTGGGGCAGCATTTTATAAAAAAAGATACTTTCCCCGCCCAGCACCACGGCATTTTCCTGCTGGTTGATCCAGGTTGCCAGCAGGCCCCTAAAAAAGAAATTTATAAAATGAAACAGTTTGTTGTCAATAAACCGATGTATATCAAACACGGTCACGCCCTCCAGGTTGTATTTTTCCCTGAATTGGTTATTGCCTGGTTTCTTGGAAAAGATGATCAGCGGCCTGGTATCGCGTATACAATTGGTGAGGTCTATATTTACCTGTGGAGACCCACCGATATCGCCATTGGGGAAGAATAAAAACACCCGGGATCTTGCACCTGGCTTAAAAATATAACCTGCCAGCCTGCCAGCCAGCACAAAGGGAAACATGGCAATAGTCTCCAGCCATATCTTTCTTTTCGCCGCGGTATAGGTCATGCTGTTGGAAAATATTTTTGTAAGATATTCTGTAAATAAGACCCGTCGAAATTAACATTAAAAGTATCAAACAAAGGCTTCACCGCGGAGATATCTATCCGGGGGGCATCTCCTTTGTCTGCCAGCGTATAGTTGCCACGCACCCCAAAATGCATTTCAATGGTTTCTATGATGTAGGGAACGGTATAGTTTTGCGGGTTGGCAATATTGGTGACGGAATTCAAAAACAACCCCTGTTCCAGTATCTCCCGGCAAACCGTGAACATATCGTCTATATCGATAATATTGCGGGATGCTTCTTTCCAGGCCATGAATGGTTCCTGCTTCAGGATATGGTTAATAAAAAAATTAACCACCGTATCATTATTTGGAGTTTTGCCAACAGGATTTGATAAACGGAAAATAGTATAGCTGGGCTGATGTTGTTCAATATAAGCTTCCATTTCCAGTTTGTGCTGCACATAGGCCGAACCGCGCATGGAAGGATCATATACTCCGCAGGTACCAAAATAGACCAGGTTGCTGCCGGCGCTGTTTTTTATGGTGGCGGCCAGGAGCTTCTTTTCCCGGGCAAATGCGGCTGCTGTGGCACTGACGGAATGCGAAACCCCGGAAGCAAATATCACAAATTCGTTTTTTGACCGGTATCGGTCAAACGCCGTTGCTATCATTCCGTTGCCAATTACCATGGATCGTCTTTTTATACTGTTTACCCGCTGACCTGTTATACGCGGTGTTATAAATTTACCCGATTATTGATTTTACTTTTAAGGCAATATTGCCCCAGTAAAAATGTTCAAAAAAAGCGGCTGGAATATGTGCTGAGACATCGGCCCGCAGCATCGCTTTTACAAAACCCGCCGTATCCGTATCGGCTACAGTATACATTTTACTGCCGGTTAGGGCGGGGGGGATGCCCAGCGCCCCGCTTTCCGTGGTTACACAGGTAATATTATACCCCAGCGCTTCCACCAGCTTTGTCTTAATTCCACCCCCGTCTATCACCGGGTTTATAAAAATATCAGTTCCTTTAAAATAGAGGCTGATATCATTTACAAAGCCTGCATAGATAATATTTTTATCAGCATATGCCTTCAGCTCATCCATTTCCACCGGCAGACCTTTGCCGCAAATGATTATTTTATAAGCTTGCCCGGTTTGCAACAGCTGCACATTTAAAATATCCAGGATAGTTTTTACCGCCTGCCCGTTGGGCGCGTAATCAAGGGATCCGTTAAAAAGAAAAATTTTTGTACCGGGGTCTATGCCGTACAAATCCTGTAATTGTTTTTTGCAGACTTGTTTTTCCTGTTGCCGGGGAGGGGTGTTCCACTCAATGCCATAGGTAATGGTACTGCATTTTTCGGCCTTTAATCTAAACTTGTTAATGGCATATACCCGATCTTCTTCGCGGATAAAAAAATTGTGGTCGGCCTGGCGGTGGGTATGTTTTTCATAAAAAGCCAGGATAGGCCACCACCATTTTTGCAAGCTTTTCCAGCGCAAAGATTCTATATTATGCGAATGTACCACCAGTTGGATGCCACAGGCCTTTTTTAAAAGAATCCCCAACCAGCCATAGTACGGATGTTCCAGTATAAGGTGTGCTGCTTTTTCTTTTTTGATCATATTATAAACCGGGAAAAAAAGAAACAGGTTGATATACCGTAATGGAGAATTGGAAATAATATTGCTCACCTCGTATCCCTCAGCAGCAGCCGGGGTGTTTTTTTGGGTGGTGATGCAGACAATTCGGTAGCACCGAGACAAATATTTATTGAACAGCGCGATCCCCTTTTGCCCGCCCAGTTTTGCCGGCAGGAAAGGGTATGAGACTATGCTGATAATGGTTGGCATTTTTCAAACGAATGGTATCCAGCAACTGTGCCGGGTTGAATGCCGGCAGCCGCCCTTTACCGGGCTGTTTTTATTTTTTTCCATTGCAACCAGCCGGCTACCAGCAATAAAATATACGCCAGCAGCGACGCAATCAGTGCCAGCGTATTGCCCAGTTTATAAGATTGCGGTTCAAATATAAAAGTTATGGTATGGGTGCCGGCCGGCAGGGGCATGCCACGCAGCGCGTAGTCCACCCGCAGGTAGTCTGCTTTTTTGCCATCAATAAAGGCATTCCATCCTTTGTCGTAATATATTTCGCTGAATACGGCAAACTGGTTTGTTTTTGCAGAAGCCGTATACACAATAGTATCATTGGCATTGCGCACCAGGGTAAGCAACGCGGTGGAATCATAAACGGGCGCTGACGGTACCATACTTTTATATTTTTCCTGCACAATGGCGTTCTCTTTCAGGTCAATGCTGTCGAGCGCCTTCATTTCTTCATTACCGTCCTTAACATAGTGAATGTCTTTGACCAGCCAGCAGGGGCCAAATGCCGCGGGGTTGGGCACCGCAACGGGTTGCCCGTTGGCGGGGTTTTGCTGTATGATATATTTTGTGTTCAGCATATTAAACACAGCTTTGTTACCCTTACGCAGTTGGTTGTCCATTAAATCCTGGTAAAGACCCAGCCGCGCTGCCAGGTAGCCGCCCAGCGAATTATGAAAATAAGAGGCACGGGCATCACTGAAAGGGTCACCCGCTGTTTGGTCAAAGACACGAAAATAACCGGTATCAGCTTTGATGGAAAGATCGGCGGCATTGGGTGCAAAATTGCCCTCATAATCGCTGGCTTCAATAAAATTGTCTGCATCCAGGTAACGCTTACCTACCGCCAGCAAATCGTAACTGCTGAGTAATAAAATGCCCGCCAGTACAACAGGAGTTTTTAGTTTACCCGCTGCAAACAACCAAAGCAGGCCTAGCGCACAGGCAATCAGTAATGCAGATCGCAGCAGATCGTCCCCCATTAAACCCTTGCGGTCTTCCTGCAGGGCTTTGATAAGCGATTGCGCAAACTGGGTGGACTGTTGCTGCATTTCCGGAGCCGGAGGTTTGCCTTGCTGCGCTGCCGATTGCTGCATCATGCTGGCAAAGGAATCCCTGACCTGGGTATCATTGGGGCCTTTAAAGTCCGCGGAAAAATAAAAAATGCCCAGCAACACCAGCAGCCCGCCCGTTGTATAGGCACAAAGTTTTAGTTTTTTCCGGAGCAGGGCGTTGTTGATCTTTTCAAACAATATCTGTTGCAGGGCAAGTGCTGCCATAAGGGGGAATGCCAGTTGGGGAATGACCAGGGCCATGGTGGGTGCCCTGAACTTATTATAAAAAGGAAGATAATCGAACATGAAATTATTAAACCCTGCAAAATTTTTGCCCCAGGAGAGCAGCACGGCAAAAATAACAATGCCCACTATCCACCATTTGTGCCAGCCCGGAACAAAAAACATTCCTGTAATAAACAGGAAACATATAATAGCGCCCAGGTACACGGTGCCCTGGGTAAAAGGCAGGTTACCCCAATAAGCATAGCCATTGGCGTATTGAAGCGCATTTTCTTCGGGCATGCCCACTTCTTCCAGTTTTTGCGCAAATTTACTGGAGCTGGTTAGTTCCTTGCCGTGGTTGCTGCCGCCATAAAGGGCAGGTACCATAAACGTAAAGGTTTCACCTTTTCCATAACTCCAGTTGAAAGCATAGTCTTTGTCGAGCCCCCCCTTTGTTTTTACACTGCCGTCGGGGGCAGTAGTAAGCTCCGATTTGCCGCCGCGGATGCTTTCTTTTACAAATTCATAGGTAGTCAGGTAGCCCATGGCATCGGCGGCAAAACCACCGGCAATGGCGGCCATTGCCAACCCGTTGGCGATAATGAAATGTTTTAGCTGTTTATCGCGGAAACATTTTATCGCGTAGGCAATACCGATAGCGCCTATGATGAGCAGGGTGTAGTATACTATCTGCTGGTGGCTCTGGGCAATCAGCAAGGCGGAGAAGATAAGGGTAAGCGCGGTGCCCAACCAGTATTTTTTATCGTACAATACAAATAAGCCTGCCAGCACGCCGGGTGCATAGGCGATTGACAACATCTGCGAGTCGTGCCCAACGGAGATAATAACCGGGTCAAAACTAGACCAGGCATAGGCAATGGCGCAGCCCGCGCCTATCCAGGGATTAATGCGCAGCGCCAGGCACATAAAATAGAACATCAGGCAGGCTAGGAAGAAAAAGCTAATGGGTTTGGGCAAACCCAGGGTTAAAAGCGGTTGAAAATAGTCGAGCGAGATAGCGGAAGTACGCTGCATAGCTATCTGGTAGGCAGGCATACCGCTGAACATGCTATTGGTCCAGAGCGGAAAATGGCCGTTTTTCTCCCGGTATTCAAAAGACTGCTGGGCCACGCCTTTCCAATGAATAATATCTGTTTGCTGCAGTACTTTGCCTTCCAGCGCTGGCTTGCAGTAGATGGCGGCCACCACCGCAAAGATTAAAATAATGGTAACATGCGACCAGGCTTTCTGCCAGAAGGATTTTATCATATTGGTACAATTTCCGGAAAAGCAAAATAATGGTATTTTAAGCAGAAATACAGATTTTTAGCAGCTGCAATGGCTGGTCATTTACCTTTGCGGCAGCCCTTAACAATGGATGAAAAGCTGAATAAGATGATGATCTTGTTAGTTTGTAAAACAGGGCACCCCAGTTATGAAAGTAAAGTACAAAACATATAATCTTCCCTTCAGGTATCCTTTTACCATTTCCAAAGGAACAAAAACGCACCAGCCCACCTTTGTGGTGGAGCTTGATTTCAACGGTATAAAAGGCTATGGGGAAGCGCCTGCCATCAGCTATTATAATATACCGGTAGAAAAAATGGCAGCCGATCTGGAAGCAAAAAAAACTTTGGTAGAGCAGTATGCACTCATGGATGTGGAACGGTACTGGCATTACCTGCACCATCTTTTTCCGCAAAACCCTTTCCTGGTCTGCGCCCTGGATATTGCGGCCTGGGATATTATCGGTAAATGGCGACAACAACCCTTGTACGCTTACTGGGGAGCCGATTTTTCCAATCCCCCTTTAACTGATTATACCATTGGCATCGACAGTATTGAAAAAATGCTGGCCAAATTACAGGAAAAGCCCTGGCCGGTGTATAAAATAAAGCTGGGCACCAAAGACGATATCAGGATCATTGAAACGCTAAGGAAACATACCGATGCCGTATTCAGGGTGGATGCCAATGCGGGTTGGAAGCTGAACGAAGCGTTGGAAATAATACCTGTTTTAAAAGAATTGAATGTGGAACTGGTGGAGCAGCCCCTTGCAAAAGACGATTGGAGCGGGATGGAAATATTGTATAAGGAGTCCGTGCTGCCGCTTTATGCAGACGAGGCTTGCGTGTTTGAAAATGATGTGGATAAATGTGCCGGTCATTTTCACGGTATCAATATCAAACTCACCAAATGCGGGGGGATTACGCCGGCCCGGCGAATGATCGACCGGGCAAAAGCATTAAACATGAAGGTGATGATTGGCTGTATGAACGAGTCTACCGTTGGTTCGGCCGCTATTGCCCACCTGGCGCCTTTTGCGGATTACATTGATATGGACGGACCGTTACTGCTGGCGGAAGATATTGCCAGCGGCGTTGAATACGATTATGGAAAATATACACTGACCGGTAAACCCGGTCTGGGGATTAACATTGATTTCTAATCAGGAGCAGGTAAAACGGGTCGTGGATTTTACCGGTGTTATGTAGCGAGGACCCTGGCTGTATCCCAGGGCGTTTTTGCTAAATGGCGGTTATCTTTTACATTTGATGATTGTTTCACCGCGGGATGTAGCGCAGCCCGGTAGCGCACCACGTTCGGGACGTGGGAGTCGCTGGTTCGAATCCAGTCATCCCGACATACATCTAGCAAATGCTAAAACTCGCTTTCAGAGCGTTATTTTTAGTTTGATAATTTTAGCAATTTCGACTCAAAAATTCGCAAAATACAGCGGTAGAATAATTTAGGGAATTCGAATTCAGTTAAGATACAAAAAATCCCATAGTATCAAATTCCATTCATGTAGAAAATTATCGCAGATTCTATCATTAAATAAATTTAGGTCAAATTGCCCCTATCTAAATAATGTGAAAAGCGGGCCTGGTATAAAAATAAACATCAATAGCCTATAATAAAAACAATGCTTTTAACGATCTGCCGAGCAATCCGGAACCCACTACTTTGGTGTCTATTATCCATTACCCTAAACTATCTTTGATACAACAAAAAACAGCGAATATAAATGGGTACAATAGTGGATCTGTCAAATCCGGCAAAAACACTCAAATGTTGGGTTGAGCTTTATTCTGATAAGCTGTATACCTGGGCTTATTATAAAACCAGCAACAGAGAAACCGCAGAGGATTTGGTGCAGGATACATTTTTAGCCGCCGTAACTTCGTTCAGCAAATTTGAGGGAAAGAGTAATCCACAGACCTGGCTCACCGCTATTTTGAATAATAAAATCATTGATTATCATCGTAAAAGAATTAAAGACCCTACTATAAATGAAGCTAGTCAAAACTTACCGGAAGGGGCCGCCTTCTTTGATAATTGGTTTGATAAAAATGGCAGTTGGTTAAAAGATCAGCAGCCGGGTAGCTGGCCTAATACAGCTGAACATTTGCTGGATGATAACAATTTCAGCAATATTCTACAACTATGCATGCGAAAATTACCGGGCAACTGGCTTTCGGCTCTACAATTAAAATACCTCGAAGGAAAAAAAGCAGAGCTTATTTGTCAGGAATTGGGCATAGCTACTACTAATTACTGGCAAATACTGCATAGAGCCAAATTACAATTGAGGAAATGTTTGGAAATGAACTGGTTTAAAAAGTAGCAACATGAAAAAATTAATGAATTACCTGATGCTTTCCTGTAAAAAGGCAACTGAACTGATTGAAAAAAAATCTGTAACTGACCTTAGCTGGAAGGAAAATATACAATTGAAAGTGCATACTAAAATGTGTGATGCCTGCTGCTACTATCAAAAGCAAAGCAAAGAAATAGACGGTATTTTGTATAAGTATGTTCATAACGAAGAAGCCACTCCTTTACTTGAGAATAAACTATTAAAGGAAAATATATTGCAAAGCCTGGAACAATAATGGAAACTGATAACGATATCATAGCATTAAGTGGCAAATTGTTATTAACTGTAAAGATGGGCAACGTAACAGCTGATTTGGAACAAAATCTATCTGCCCTCTCTTTAATCAAGTTAAATTCCGAATTGCATACAGATGAGGCAAAAAACATACTGGATTAATATCTATAATGCCTTCTTCCAAATTCTTACTACGAAATTAAAATAAAATGAGCCCGGTATTTTCAGAGAAAAATTAATTGTCATAGCTGCTGAAAAATTCAGCCTGGATGAAATTGAGCATGGTATTCTAAGAAGGTATAGGTGGAAATACAGTCTGGGATACTTTTCTAATCCCTTTATTTCAAAACTCCTTAAACAATTGGCAGTATCCGAAATAGATTTTCGTATTCACTTAGCATTAAACTGTGGTGCAGCAAGCTGTACTCCAATTGCATTTTATAAATTGAACACATTGAATCAACAACTCGATATGGCTACTTCATCATTTCTTACATCGGAAACAATTATTGATGAGGGGAAAAAAGCTGTGACGGTCACAAGGCTTATGCGTTGGTTTAAGGCTGATTTCGGGGGAACTGGCGGCATAAAAAAGATTGTAGAAAAATATCTTAAAACAAACCTTAATGGTTATAAGATCAAGTACAGTAGATACAATTGGGATACTCGTTTAGGTAATTTCTTTTAAAACCAACCCCGCTTATTCATGGTGTGCTGTAAATAAAGTTATTTCCACCAAAACATTAAATGAATATTATAACGAATTAAAGCAACCTATGATAATCTAAGTCAACGATCTCTTTGTATTTATCATTTAACCCAAGCTTTAAAGCAACAACCTTACTGGAAATCAAGTGTATGCCCGTTTTATAGTATAGTATTAAAAAGCCTTTTGTCAGGATTTTTAATCTTTTTGTCTAAGTAGAAAATAACATAACCATGAGTATGCTAAAAAAAGCCGGCATTGCAGCAGGGATAATATTGATGGGATTAACAGCAACTGTATTTTGTATCTCGAGTTGTGCCATCCATATCAATGGAACCAAACCAGTGCAGAAGAATGATGTTTGGACTAATCTTCTTCAAAAGCATGTTGGCAAAGATGGCCTTGCGGATTATCCTGGGTTTATAGCCGATAAAGACAAGCTACAATCTTACCTGGCTACATTATCGGAAAACCCGCCCGCAAAAAACTGGACTGACAATGACAAAATAGCGTATTGGTTAAATGCCTATAATGCTTTTACCATTAAATTAATAGTTGATCATTATCCTGTAAAAAGTATAAAAGATCTGGGGGCCAAACACCAGATCATATTTATCAATACTCCGTGGGATATAAAATTCTTTAAAATCGGGGGAAAAACAATGACTTTAAACAGGATAGAGCACAGGATTTTGCGCAAGGAATTCAGGGAGCCTCGCATACACTTTGCATTGAACTGCGCCTCTTTAAGCTGCCCCAAATTAAGACGCGAAGCTTATGATGGAACCAGGTTGGATATCCAATTGACAGACCAGACAAGAGAATTCCTAAGGGATACCAGCAGGAATCAGCTTGATGCTAAAAATCCAAAGTTGTCCTCTATATTTAGCTTTTACGGCATGGATATGAAAAAATGGAGTGGAAAATCTCTAGTAGAATTTATCAATCAATATGCTGAGATCAAAATTGATGAAAATGCAACATTAGATTACCTGGATTATAACTGGAACTTGAATGGTAAAAATTAATACCACTGGTCTATGCAAAAAATAGTAATTATTGGTAACGGGATTTCAGGAATAACCTGTGCCAGGAATATCAGGAAAAACTGCGATGATGAAATCACTGTCATATCCGGAGAAACGGAACATTTTTTTTCCAGGACTGCATTAATGTACATCTACATGGGACACATGAAATATGAACATACAAAACCCTATGAAGACTTTTTTTGGACAAAGAACAGGATTACATTATTAAAAGAATATGTTAGCCGGGTTGATACACAAGAGAAAACGCTTCTAACAAGAGATAACAAAACGATACCATTCGACATATTGATAATTGCCAGCGGCTCAGTAACAAAGAAATTTAATTGGCCCGGCCAGGATTTAAAAGGTGTAATAAGCCTTTACAGTTACCAGGATCTGCAGGAAATAGAAGAACGAACAAAAAATATAGGGAACGCTGTAATTGTTGGTGGTGGATTAATTGGAATTGAATTAGCTGAAATGCTTCATTCGAGACGAATTGAAGTAACAATGTTGGTTAAAGAAAAATATTACTGGAATTCGATACTGCCACAAACCGACGCCGAATTAGTTGGAAGCCATATTGAAAAGCATAGCATCAAAGTATTGTACGAAACTGGCTTAAAAGATATCATTGGAGATAGTAATGGCAATGTGCATGCTATAATTACCACAAAAGGCGAAACCATACCATGCCCAGTGATTGGTATAACAACCGGCGTAACACCCAATATCAACTTCCTGGCTAATTCGGGGATTGAAACTGACAAAGGTATATTGATCAATAAGTTTTTTGAAACAAATATTGAGGACGTTTATGCGATCGGCGATTGTGCTCAATTCAGGGAATCTGTAAACGGGAGAAAAACGATTGAGCAGGTATGGTATACCGGCAGGATGCATGGTGAAACATTAGCACAAACAATTGCTGGTTCTAAAACGGCTTACAATCCGGGCCCCTGGTTCAATTCCGCAAAATTTTTAGATCTGGAGTATCAAACTTATGGAACTGTTTTATCGAAGTTGAGAGACGATGAAACCTGCTTTCACTGGAAACATCCTAAAAAGGAAATAGCTTTTACAGCGGTATATAATTCTTCTACAAAACAATTTATTGGTGTAAATACATTTAGTTTAAAGTTAAGGCATGAATGTTTAGATAGGTGGTTGAAAGATACTACTACCATCGACTTTGTATTAAGCAATTTAAATGCAGCCTTTTTTGATAAAGAATTTTCAGCAAATCATACTGCAGAAATTGTACATTCTTATAATGAACAAACAGGTGCGGCTGTTCCACTAAAATTAAAAAGATCCTTCTTTTCATTCATAGACATTAAATAATTTATGAAAATTTTGCAACATATAGGGATGGGATTGGTATTTGCAGGTTTAGCAGTATTGGTTTTGGTATTAAATATTAACCATTATTCGCTGACAGAAAAATCTATTCGAACCACCATTGAAGACAGCACCCAGGCTGATGCACTATTGGCTGCATCAGGTAAATTAATCAATGTTGAATATTCAACGAAATTCTCGTTTGCAAAGGACTTAAAAAAGGCAATCGATAAGGCAAATAAAAACCTGGAATCAGGAAACCGTGAGTCTGCTGACGACAATAGTACCATTGGTAAAATTGATTCTACGGCTAGTAAAGATGATGAGTCTGAAGCTACGGCGTCAAGTGAAAAAGATTCAAGCGAACAGAATGCAGGCATACCTTCCAAAATAAATCAGGAGCATCTAGATACAGGCAAAACCGCTACAACTGAGGCTGGAGAAAACGCTACCGAGCCAATTGATACTGATATCATAACCTTACTTTTAAAAAACGCTGTTGAAGGTCCATTGCAAAAACATACTGCATCATATTTGTTGCTAGTTATTGGCCTCTTTTTAACAGGAACCATTCTTTTCTCTCTTGCTAAATATCTATCTAAACCTCCGGGCATAAGTAACAACAATGTTTTTAAAAGATCCATTTCTTCAAAGGGAATTGCCGGCGTAATTATTGGAATTGGACTGATTGCTTTTTACTGTGTACTGTATTGGTATCCTTATCTACTCAGCGATTTAATAAAATTGGTCGATCCTTTGAGTTATCGCATCAGTGGGTACGGGGCAGACGATGGCTTTTTATATGGAACCATTTACAGTTTCGCTGTTTTGCTATTAGGTATTAAAATGTTCCTGAAATATCGTCACAGCACTTATCAAAAAATCAGGACAATATCAGTTACGTTCTTTCAATTAAGTTTTGCCTTTATTATTCCCGAAATATTAAGAGCGCTTAAAAAGCCGGCCATTGATCTTAAAAATATCTGGCCTTTGGATTATTCTTTTTTCTGGAACAACAATATATCAGAATTGATAAGCAATGGAAACCTGGGTATATTTATGTTAGTGTGGGGTATTGTGTTATTGATAATCATTGTGCCATTGTTCACCTATTTATTTGGTAAGCGATGGTATTGCAGTTGGGTATGCGGCTGTGGCGGCCTTGCAGAAACCGCAGGAGACCCGTTCCGGCAATTGTCCAGCAAAAAATTGATCGCCTGGAAAATTGAACGGATATTAATTTACAGCATACTGGTGATAATTACGTTATTTACAGCTATTACGCTGATAAATTATTTCAGTCATGGCAGGTTATTAGGTGCCGCAACTGAATCAGTGCAGGAAGGGTATGGGTTTCTTATTGGGTCAGTATTTGCGGGTGTAATAGGAACAGGTTTGTATCCAATTATGGGAAGCAGGGTTTGGTGCAGGTTCGGATGCCCATTGTCTGCAATATTTGGGATCATTCAGCGGTATAAAAGCCGCTTCAGAATTACTACAAATGGAGGCCAGTGTATCAGTTGCGGCAACTGTTCCACCTATTGCGAAATGGGTATTGATGTAAGAGCGTATGCTCAAAAAGGCCAGAATATTGTTCGGGCGTCTTGTGTAGGTTGTGGTATTTGTGCGGAGGTTTGTCCACGGGGGGTTCTTAAACTGGAAAACGGAAATGTTTCAGATCGTATCAACAATGATCCGATACTTATTGGTAACAACAGGATTGAAGTAAAATTATAACATTAAATTTTGGAGCATAAGATCGTAGTTATTATACCAGCTTATAATGAAGAGGGCTCAATCGCAAAAGTAATTCAAGGATTACCGGTTAGCCAAGCTACTGAAATTATTGTGGTAGATAATAATTCAATAGACAAAACGTCCGATAAAGCAAAACAAGCTGGAGCAACGGTTTTATTCCAGGAATTGAAAGGATATGGCAATGCCTGCTTAATGGGTATCGAATACCTTAAAAATATGAAAGACCCACCGTCAATTGTAGTTTTCATTGATGGAGATTATTCTGATTATCCTGAACAATTGCCAGTTGTAATTAAACCAATTATTGATGAAGACTATGATATGGTTATTGGTTCAAGAAATTTGGGTGTGAAAGCAAAGGGTTCAATGACGCCGCAACAGGTATTCGGTAACAAATTGGCTACTACATTGATGAAATGGTTATACAAAACCAACTATACCGACCTGGGACCTTTCAGGGCCATTAAATACCGTTCGCTGATTGCATTGAATATGATAGATAGAAATTATGGCTGGACTGTTGAGATGCAACTGAAGGCGGCAAAATTAAAAATGAAAACATGTGAAGTGGCTGTGGATTACAGGAACAGGATCGGGGTTTCGAAAGTGAGTGGAACAGTTAGAGGAACACTTGGAGCAGGATACAAAATCATTACAACTATTTTCAGATATATTTGAAATGCAGGACACTCACCATAATAGAAAATTCACTATACCTGTTATATCAGGGCTCACATTGCTGCTATACCTTGTGCTTTTATATCTAATACCAAGAACCAATTTTTTTATAACTTACCTGTCTTTCTTTCTATTATTTGCCGCTTATTTCTATATCGTCAAAGAGCAAAAATTATTTTCATTCAGGTTTTGTATTGGATTAGCGGTCATGTTGAGGCTATTTGCAGTATTCAGCCTGCCGGCATTATCCGATGACTATTTCAGATTTATCTGGGATGGTAAAATGTTTTTGCAACACGTCAATCCCTTTTCAATGACGCCAACAGCATATTTATCTACGCACACCGATACTCAGTTACATTACCTGTACAATAACCTAATACCGGAATCGCAGGAGTCCTATACTATATATCCTGCAGTGCTCCAATATGTTTTTGCGGTAGCTGCTAAGCTGTTTCCGTCTAATCCTTATGGAGCAGCAGTAGTGATGAAACTGTCTATATTTCTGGCTGAATGTTTTACAATGTACGGATTATTACTACTTTCCAAACTGAAGAATATACCATCAAGAAAAATGTTATGGTACGCACTTAACCCAATGGTTATAGTAGAACTAACCGGCAATGTTCACTTTGAAGCATTGATGATCTGCTTTTTGCTTTTTACTTTTTACTTTTTTGAAAAAAATAAAATAGTGGTTGCCGCATTGTTCTGGGCGTTGGCAATCTGTTCTAAAATTTTACCGGTTATGCTCGCCCCCTTATTTTTAATATACCTGGGGGTTTGGCGCTTTTTTAAAACAGGATTGCTTACTGTTGCATTTGTAGCAATTCTTTTTATCCCGCTCATCGATAGTCAGCTGCTTGCTCATTTGGGCAACAGTGTAGGCAAGTATTATAACCTCTTTGAATTTAATGGGAGTTTTTATTACCTGTTTGTGCGGATCAGCGAGTTGTTTTCGAATATTGATTATTCCGCACAGATTGCATCCATTTTGGGAACAATAGCTTTTTTAGCGATCCTGCTTATTTCATTTGTTAAGTTCAAAAAGGAATTGCTTTTTGAAAGGGCACTCTGGATATTTTTTATCTATTTTTTAAGTGCTGCAATGGTACATCCATGGTATATCACCACCCTTGTTGCGTTGGGAATATTTAGTAAGTTCCGGTTTCCTATTGTTTTTTCTTTCCTTATTCCATTGTCTTATTTCCCCTATGGGTTGAAAGTATATGATGAAAACATGTGGGTTATACTAATGGAATATTCTTTGCTACTATTGTTTGTGGTAGCTGAGTTAAAGAAAAATAGTAAGAAAATGAATGGACTTGTGAACATAGAAGTTGCTAAACTAAAAAACTCAATATAGCGCATATTAGATACAGTAATGGCTACTCTATACTTCAATTTTGTGCGCAGCATAGCGTTGTCCAACAATGTTAAACCAAAAAAGAGTGAAAAAGGAAATATATATTAAAAAAGCTTAGGATTGTTTGTCAGGATTTAGGTTAAATGCCGACCAATTCATGATATTAAATATTAGCAATACTAAATTCAGCAAAATGAATCAGAAATTTAAACAAACGCTAGCAGCCGGGCTTGCGGGAACAGTACCAGGTGCCATGATGGTTGGAATGAAGAAACCCCGAAGGTAGCATGATGCTTGTGATGCTTGGAAGTATTATAGGGCATGTGGTTTATGGACTTGTAACTGTTTCTTTAATTAAAGACGCTGCTTCACACTAACGAAGTAATATGCAATGCAGTTTGATTCTTTTAATAAAGTAAATTAAATATTTCAATATGAGCAAACATTATTATAACGAAGAAGATCTAAAGAAATTTGGTAAAATCGGAGACTTCCAAAAACCTTTGGCTGATAAATTTTTCGCCTGGTACGGCGAAGTGTTTGCTGAAGGAAGTCTTACCGCAAAAGAAAAATCGCTAATCGCCTTGGCTGTTGCCCATGCGGTACAGTGCCCTTATTGTATTGATGCGTACAGCACCGATACTTATGAAAAAGGATACAGCGAAGCCCAAATCATGGAAGCGGTGCATGTGGCAGCTGCTATTAAAAGCGGGGCTGCATTGGTGCATGGCGTACAGATGATGAATAAAGTGAAAGAGATATCTATGTAATAATTTACGATACAAATTATAATGAACCGAACATATGAAATCATTATTAGCAAACCACAATAAACTTGCCTTTGCAAGCGAACAAATCGAAATACTGGAGCATGGCATTTCGACAGAATATACACTGGTTCCTTTTCAACAAAAGCTGCAGGAATCGGACTTGTATCCATTAAAGCCAACAAGCATTTCCGTATTGCAAATTAATGTAGGCAAAATGTGCAACCAGGTTTGCAGACATTGTCATGTGGATGCAGGCCCCGACCGAAAAGAAATTATGACAACTACAACAATGCAGCAATGCCTTGATGTACTGGCTGCTAACCCATCATTGCAAACGGTTGACTTAACCGGAGGTGCACCGGAAATGAATCCAAACTTCAGGTGGTTGGTTGAACAGATAAATAAATTGGACAGGCATATTATTGTACGTTGCAACCTTACTATTATCAGGGCCAATAAAAAATATCACAACTTGCCTGATTTTTACAAAAAGCATGACATAGAAGTAGTGTCCTCCCTTCCTTTTTATAATAAAGACCGTACAGACAAACAAAGAGGCGATGGTGTTTTTGAAGACTCCATCGCTGCTTTACAAATGCTCAATGCCGTTGGATATGGATTGGAAGGAAGTGATTTAAAATTGAACCTTGTATATAATCCCGCCGGGGCTTTTTTACCAGCGTCACAGGATGCATTGGAGAATGAATTTAAAACTGCATTGAAAAAAGATTTTGGCGTCAGCTTTCATCAGTTATTTGCTATAACCAATTTACCCATCAGTAGGTATTTGGACTATCTGTTGCAAAGTGGCAATTATGAAAGATATATGGAAAAATTAATTACTGCATACAATCCTGCGGCTGCAGCAAATGTGATGTGCCGCAATACCATTTCAATTGGATGGGATGGCTATTTATATGACTGCGATTTTAACCAGATGCTGGAATTAAAAGTGGCTTGCAAAAGCAAACA
>JBDTVE010000125.1:0-9865 GCA_040007355.1 Bacteroidota bacterium
TGCCAATACTCAGCAGGCTGTTCAGATAGGTAGCTGCTTTAACGGAATCCGAAGCCAGCGGCATGGCATGGTAAGCACTGGTATTACCCTGTATGGGACTATGAAAATAAGCGCGCTCAATACAGGAACTAAAACAAATAATACTAACCAGTAGTAGTAGCAGTTGGGGTTTGTTTTGGATCATGCTCCAATGACAGGATACCGCTTAAAAATGCTGCACTCTAAAAGCAAAAAGGAATGTGAAATTCTCCTTTCCCATTGAAAAACAATAGCTTCGAACAATAAATAGCGTGTTTAAACGCTAATAAATAAACTATTCCGGGCTGTGGGGAAGCTGCTTTTTTTATGTTTGATCGTATCTGGTATAACCTGCTCGTTGCGGGCGCAATTACCCCGTACAGGCTTCCCTGTATCCAACCTCCGAAAAAAAGCCATCAGCACCAGGGAAAACACCGTTCGTTTAGACAGCCTGAGCATATTACCCAATACCTTTTTGCTGCCCGGCATTAATAAAGACTGGTACAGCATAGACTATATAAACGCCGTGCTAAGCTGGAAACAAAAACCTCCGATAGACAGTATCTGGGTGCAATACCGGGTATTTGATACAAGGCTGAATGCCATAACAAAGCATCTTAGCTACGACAGTATCATGAATTATTTTATAGCCGACCAGCCCTTTACAATCAGTGACAATTCCTTCCGGCAAAGCGACCGGTTTTTTGATTTTGGCACCATCAACTATACCGGCAGTTTTGGCCGCGGCATTGCCTTTGGCAATAGCCAGGACGCCGTGGTCACCAGCAGCCTAAACCTGCAGCTAAACGGTTTCCTGGCAGACAGTATTGAAATTGCCGCAGCCATAACGGATAACAATATCCCCATTCAGCCGGATGGCACTACCCAGCAACTGAACGAGTTTGACCGCATTTTTCTGCAGTTCAAAAAAAAGACCTGGGCCCTCAGCCTGGGCGATATTGACATACGCCAGAATAAAAGTTATTTTCTAAGTTTTTACAAACGCCTGCAGGGTGTTTCGTTTGAAACTACCAGCAAGCTGGCGCCGCATATTACCAATACCAGCCTGGTCAGCGGTTCCATTGCAAAAGGAAAATTTACCCGGAATGTCATACAGGGCCAGGAGGGTAACCAGGGCCCCTATCGCCTTCAAGGGGCCAACAACGAGTTCTATTTTGTATTGCTGGCCAATACGGAAAGAGTTTATATTGACGGAGAATTGCTGCAGCGCGGCGAAGACCGGGATTATGTAATCAACTACAATACGGCGGAATTGACGTTTACTCCCAAAAGGATGATTACAAAAGACAGTCGCATACAAATTGAATTTGAATATGCAGACCGGAATTACCTGAACGCCAATTTGTATTTTAGTAACCTGACCAATTTCAGTGATAAGCTAAGGGTAACCGTTAGTGCCTTCAATAACAGCGATGCCAAAAGCTCGCCCATTAACCAGAGCCTTGACCCCAACCAAAAAATATTTTTACGCAACCTGGGAGACAGCATCAACAATGCTTTTTACAGGATTGCTACGCTGGACACATTTTCGGCGGGCAAGATCCTGTACAAAAAAATAGACACCAGCTTTAACAGCGGCGCCAGCCATGATTCGGTGTATGTATATTCCACCAACCCCGACAGCGCCCTCTACAACTTGTCTTTTGCCGATGTAGGTGCCGGCAAGGGTGATTACCTGCCGGTTTTTGACGGGGCCAATGGAAAAGTGTATGCATGGGTGGCGCCTATGGGAGGAGTAAAACAAGGTCAGTTTGACGCAGCCATTTTTCTGGTAACTCCCAAAAAACAACAACTGGTCAGCGTGGTGGTTGATTATGACTTATCCAAAAAGACCAATGTCACTACAGAACTGGCCTATAGCAATTACGATGTGAACACGTTCTCCAATAAAAACAAGGCCGACCATAAAGGATATGCCGCCAAAATAAAATTAACCAACACAAAAGATTTTACCGGCGCAAAAAAAATAAAACTTTTATCGAATGCCGGTGTAGAATACGTGGATGCCAGGTTCCACCCGCTTGAGTTGTTGCGGAACGTTGAGTTTTTGAGAGACTGGGGTCTGCCCTATGTACTGCCCCCGGCCACTGAAACCATTCTAACCGGCGGCGCACAGCTGGAAGACAGCAAAAAAAACAGTCTTCGTTACCAGCTTACAGACTATAAAAGAAACAATGATTTTAACGGCGTGCGCAACAGCATTATCCAGGCGCAGAATATAAAGGGCTGGCAGCTGAATAATCAGTTCAATCTTTCCAATACCAACAGCAATATGGAAAAAGGATATTTTTTCAGGCCGGTACTGGATATCTCAAAAAGTTTTAAACAGCTGCGTAACTATACCATTGGCGCAAATTACTCAGTAGAGCACAACGAAGTAAGAAACAAACTGGCAGATTCTGTAAACAGTACCAGCTTTTCATTCCGCAGTTTGCGGCTAACATTAAAATCGCCTTTAACCAAATCAAATCGCTGGAGCATTAGCTATCTTACCCGTATCAACGAATACCCTTTTGGCAAGGAGCTGGTAAAAAGCGATATCAGCCACAACATCAATTTTACCGGTGAGCTGTTAAAGAACCAGCACCACCAGTTCCGCTGGAACATAACCTACCGCAAACTGGATATTCTGAACGCTGCCGTTACCACCCAGAAAGCAGACCAGAGCGTGCTGGGCCGCGGAGAATATCAGGTAAATGAATGGAAGGGCCTGCTAACCGGCAACCTCCTGTATGAAGCGGGTTCGGGTCAGGAGCAAAAAAGGGACTATGCTTTCCTGGAAGTACCCGCCGGCCAGGGACAGTATACCTGGATAGATTATAACGGCGATGGCGTGCAACAACTGAACGAATTTGAAACAGCGCTTTTCCAGGATCAGGCCAAATACATCAAGATCTTTACCCCCAGCAATGAATTTATAAAAGCCAATTACAATACGTTTAACTATAGCATCAACCTGAACCCGCGGGCGTTGATTGACCCCCGGAAAAGCCATGGCATAACCCGTTTTGCCGGCCGGCTAAACCTGCAGTCCTCTCTGCAGATAGCAAAAAAGGAAATCGCCAGCGGCATCGTTCAGTTAAACCCTTTTAAAACCCCCATCAGCGATACTTCGCTTATCAGCCTGACCTCGATATTTGTAAATAGTTTTTCCTTTAACCGGTTTAGCACCCGGTGGGGGCTCGACCTATCGAATTCCCGAAACAGCGGCAAATCCTTACTAACCTACGGCCTGGAAAGCATCAGCCTGAATGAATGGACCACCCGGGCAAGAGTAAATGTCAGCAAGGCAATCCTGGTGGATATTACCGGCAAGACAGGCACCAATGGACTGGCAACGGATAACCAGAAATTCCAGAATCGAAATTATTCCATCAGCCAGTATTCGCTGGAGCCGCGCATCAGTTTTACAAAAGGAACCACCCTGCGGGTTATGACGGGTTACAAATACAGCAACAAAAAAAATAAATCAGGCGATAACGAAACCTATTCCTCCAACGCCATTAACACCGAAATAAAATATAATATCCTGCAGTCCGGTTCGGTGCTGACCAAATTCACTTATTCCAATATCAGCTTCTCCCCGACCGCCAATGCCAACTCAACGGTGGGTTATAACATGCTTGACGGGCTTTTACCCGGCAGGAATTTTTTATGGAGCATCGAGCTTACCAAACGGCTGGCCAATAACCTGGAAATAAATGTGCAGTATGAGGGCCGTAAGCCGGGCGAGGCAAGAACCGTTCATATTGGACGTGCCTCGGTACGGGCCTTGTTTTAAAACCGCTGTTCAAGCCGCCGCTAAACAGGTCAGTACTCCCGCAGCAGCCGCAAAAATTGGTAACCCGACCACATAGCAGGGCATAAAAAAAACCGCCCTGTAAAGAGCGGCTTTCACAATATATATGAGTTAAAATATCCTATCCAAATAAACCACCTTTCTTCAGTTCACGGGTACCTTCGCCAATCTTAAAACCATTGTGATAGATTTCAATCTTGTAGTTACCGCGCTGGAAATCGCTGTTTTGTTTCCAGGCAAACTGAACGGTTTTCTTTTTGCCTGCTTCGAATTCAACGGGAACTTTAGCAGTGTATAATTTATCGCCTTCGTCGCGGGTGGTAAAAGTACCGGAACCAAGCGCTTCAACAGTAACTGGTTTTCCATCAGGGCCGGTGATGCATACATAGATGTCTGCGGTACCCGACTGAACGATGCGGTTGTCTACATCAAATGAGATAACCAGTTTGTCTACGCGTTTTGCCGTGCTGGTAACTTTTTCACGGCCATTTTTCTTTTCGTTGATGGGTGTAATTGTAATGTTGGAAGCATTAAAGGTAGAAGCAATCTCCACTTTTTTATCAGACTCTGCCTTGGCAGTGGTAGTGGTTTGTAAATCTGATGTAAGTTGGGTTGTCTTTCCTTTTTCGGTTGTTAAATCTGTATTCAATTGCGTGTTCTGGGCGGTGAGTTCTGTAACTTTTTGCTCCAGGCCGGCAATCTTATCATTTAACTGGCCAATCAATTCTTTGGCTCTTGAAAGTTCTGCTGCGGTAGCATTTTTCTTGCTTAAAATACTACGAATTTCTGCTTTTCTTTTTGAAATATCGGTGGTAGCTTCTGTGAGTTTGCTTTGCAATTGGTTGTTGCTGCCGGTTACGGAATCAAGACGAGCCAGGGATGCGTCAAAGCTGCGCTGAATTTCACTTTTTTCATCAGTTACTCTTGCTATCTGGTTATCTTTAACTAGGATGCTTTGCTCATTTTTATTGTTGTTCCAGAGCAAATAACCCCATGTACCTAATAGGCCTACTGCCAAAAGACCAATAATTAACCCCCTGTAATCTTTCTTGGGGGCTTGGCTTTGAGGAGTAGCGGATGGATAATTAGTAGTACTCATATTAAATTTGTTTTTCAAAAAGTTATTAAAAATCTTTCCAGTAAGACCATTTTTTTTTCAGTCTTTTACCCTTTGGACTAAAATCATGCCAGAATTAAAAGACTCTTGTTACCAGCGAATCTCAAACCGCTTTTTATTGCAAAAAATAATTCCTGGCAACCTGAATACCAGCCGCTGGCAGGCTTTACACGTATTTTAACGATCAGCGAAAATCCGGATTTATCAATGGCAAAAAATAGCCCTGTTCGGCTTCATTAATTTGCTAATATTGCAAACTATGTCTGTTGAAAAAATAATAAACGACTGGAAAAAGAAAACCTTCAAACCTGTATATTGGCTGGAGGGCGAAGAGGACTATTATATTGATCAGGTAATGAATTATGCCGAGCACCATATCCTGAACGAGGCCGAAGCAGCATTTAACCTCACTATTTTTTATGGTAAGGATGCGGCCTGGGCCGATATTGTAAATGCCTGTATGCGTTATCCGATGTTTGCCGAACGCCAGGTAGTGCTTTTAAAAGAAGCGCAGCAGATGAAGGATATAGACCGGCTGGAAGCCTATATTGCCAACCCGCTGTCCTCCACGATTTTTGTGATTTCTTACAAAGAAAAGAAAGTAGACGGCCGTAGCAAGCTGGCAAAACTGTTAAAAGAAAAAGGTGAGTTGCTCTCCACCAAAAAAATGTATGAGAACCAGTTGCCGGAATGGGTAAGCAACCTGGCGGCTTCCAAGGGCTATAGCCTCTCTCAAAAAGCATTGATGCTGCTGGTGGAACATATCGGTAATGACCTCTGCCGTATAAACAACGAGATGGAAAAACTGTCGGTTAATTTATCCAACCGCAAAACCATTACTGAAGAAGATATTGAAAAATACATTGGCGTTAGCAAAGAATACAATGTGTTTGAACTGCAGGACGCCCTGGCAAAAAAAGATCTGGCCCGTGCCATGCGGATCATTGGTTATTTTGAAAGCAACCCCAAGGCCGCACCCATACAACTGGTATTGCCAGCCATCTACAACTATTTTGCAAAGGTGTTTTCTGTTTTTGGAATGAATGATAAGAGTGAGAATGCCGTAAGGCCTCTTTTTTACAATAATATTTTTGCGGCCAGACAGGCTTTGGACACGGTAAAAAATTATGGATACGAGGGCGTAGAAAGGACACTCTTGCTGTTACATGCCTGCAACCTCCGGACCCTGGGCATCCACGACAGTGGTACACCGCATACTTCCTTGTTAAGAGAACTGGCGGTTAAAATGCTGATGTCCTAGATGGGTGGGGGCAGCTAGAGCAGAGCCAACGCGGTGGCGCGATCTTGCGCCAGCTGTCCTTTTAGCTCCTCCAGACCGCTGAATTTTTGTTCAACGCGCAAATATTCTTTTAAATATACCCGCAAGGTTTTTCCATAAATATCTACATCAAAATCAAATAGATTTACTTCAATCACTTTTTTGGTACCTTCAACCGTTGGGCGGAAGCCAATATTCATCATACCCTTGTGCAGACCGGACGATTGCGCAACACCGGGAGACGCCCTAATACCCGCATACACGGCATAAACACCGTTACCGGGTACCAGTTTATCGGCCGCCTGCGGTTGCAGGTTAGCGGTAGGGTAACCAATGGTACGGCCCAGTTTATTGCCTTCTATAACGGTTCCTTCAAAAAAATAATCGTACCCCAGGAAGCGGCGGGCATCGGATACCCGGCCCTGTAACAGCGCTTCCCTTATTTTAGTGGAGCTGATAGCGGCCTGTTCTACCAGGTGTACCGGTATCTCAATCAGTTTAAAAGCATGCTGCCGGGCATATTCTTCCAGCAGGTGAAAATCGCCCTCCCGGTCTTTGCCAAAACGGTGGTCGTACCCGATAATAACGGTGTGCGGATGAAAACGGCTTACCAGGAAATCTTCTACGTAGGCGCTGGCCACCTGCTCAGAAAAGGCCTGGGTAAAGGGAACCACTACCAGGTTGTTGATACCCTGTTTTTCCAGCAGCTCCGTTTTTTCCGCCAGCGTATTGAGTAGCAGGAGTGGTTTGCTGCTCACAATTTTGCGCGGATGCGGGTCAAACGTTACCAGCACCGTTTCGCCCCCAATCTGCTGCGCTTCATTTTTTAATTGCTGAATGATTTGCCGGTGACCCAGGTGCACCCCGTCGAAAGTGCCAATGGTTACCACTGCTTTGTCAAAGGACGGTAATGATGCCGTATCGCTAAAAATTTTCATTATAAATTGGTGCAAAACTAATTGAAAATTGAAATTGAATATTGAATATTGAATATTTAGTTTTGCGGCTTAACCAGCAGTATGAGCTTATATTCAAAACGGGGTGTTTCCGCGCAAAAAGAAGAAGTACACAAAGCAACAGAGAAACTGAACAAGGGCCTGTATCCACATGCCTTTTGCAAGCTATACCCCGATTACCTGGGGGGTGATGCCAACTGGGTAAACACCATGCATGCCGACGGGGCAGGTACCAAGAGCATACTGGCCTATTTATACTGGAAAGAAACCGGCGACCTGTCTGTCTGGAAAGGAATTGCGCAGGATGCTGTGGTAATGAACCTGGACGATTTGCTTTGCGTGGGCATTCATGACAATCTATTGTTTTCTTCTACCATTGACCGCAACAAACGCCTGGTACCCGGCGAAGTGCTGGAAGCCATCATTAACGGTACACAGGAACTGTTTGAAGACCTTCAAAAATTCGGTGTTCATATCAGTTTCCTGGGCGGCGAAACAGCCGATGTGGGCGATGTGGTAAGAACCATTGCCGTTAACGGAACCATGGCCGCCCGCTGGCCGCGCAGCAAGGTCATCAGCAACGAAAAAATACAGGCGGGTGATGTGATTGTTGGTTTTGCCAGCTATGGCCAGGCCCGGTATGAAACCGTATACAACAGCGGCATCGGCAGCAACGGACTCACCAGCGCGCGCCACGATGTATTGCACAAGAGCTATGGCGCCCGCTTCAGCGAATCGTACGATACCGGGTTGCCCGATGAGGTGGTGTATATCGGCCCGCATTTTTTCGGCGACATAATCAACCCGGCCAACCATCGTTCCGGCACCATGCCCGCCGGGACCGAACTTACAGCCGGCCAGTTGCTGTTGTCGCCTACCCGCACCTATGCGCCGCTGTTGAAACAAATCCTGGAAAATCATTTTGATGCGGTACACGGGCTGATCCATTGCAGTGGCGGCGGACAAACCAAATGCCTGAAATACCTACCCGACGATTTTAAAATCATAAAAGATAATTTATTTGCGCCACCTCCTGTCTTCGATATTATCCGGCAATCTTCGCATGCCGATAACCGGGAGATGTACCAGGTTTTTAATATGGGTTGCAGGCTGGAGATCTTTACCGATGAAAAATCGGCCGGGCAATTGATTGCCGCCGGCGAAGCCTTTGGCATTGAAGCAAAAATTACCGGCAGGGTGGAAAAAAACAATAAAAAGGAATTGCTGCTGAAAATAGAGGATGAAGAAATTATTTATTAGTTCCTACTTCAAAGTCTTTCAGGATCCAATTCTTATCATCAATATTCCCAATCCTTGGCATCCCTACTTTAAGAGGGATGTTCCACCGGGAACAGGCATGACCCTATTAATTTTTTAAACCCATCGGACAGCAATTCCTCCGCATAAGAAGATCCCGTACCAGCGAGCCTGGAGGCGATTCGTTTTATTAACCTTGGATTAGTTTTCAATAGCATTTCGAGGCTTGTATTAAAAGAATTTCTGGAATTGCCGCGGAAGCAGCCCTTCCTAAGGTCGGGGTGACAAACATTTGGATCCGTGAGATAAGGAGATGGGTTCAGATGCCTGAACAATAATAAATCTAAAACAAGATGATGACCCACTGACACCAGTGAGCCTGGAGAGGCCTCGTTTTCCGTGAGCTATATTCTGCTGTTGAATAAAGGAAAGGCTGAAAGATTTACTACTGCTCAATCACCTCCTCAGCGGAAAACGCAGCCTCGAAAGGCTCACGAAGCCCGGCCGGCTTTGAGGCCGGCGTTTTAAAAGAATTTCTGGAATTGCCGCGGAAGCAGATCCTTCCTAAGGTCGGCGTGACAAAGATTTGGTTCGGGATAACAGAGATTGGATCCAGATCAGCACAGAGAACAGCTCTTCATAAATCGTCCTTCGTAAATGCATTCGCAAATGCCCTTCGTAAATGACCCGGCGGAAAATAGCCCGGCCGGCTTTGAGCTGTTGTAATAAAATAATTACTGAAATTATCTCGGAAGATTTACAGAAGCCTCCGCACTACAACCTGATCTCCAGCAACATATCGCTATAAGAAAGATTGATTAAGTCCGCGGGTGCTATCCCAAACGCCTGCATATAAAAATTGCATTGTTCCCTTAGCTCCTCAACTTGCAAAGGACTGTATTTATTGCTGGCTTCTATCTCAACAAAACTGCCCAGCTGCAACAGGGTATCCAAATGAAATTTGACATTGCCGATAAAAAAAATCTCGCGCTGTTTTTGCACCGTCACGTTAATGCCCATGGCCGCCGAGAGCATGACTTTCAACGCCTGCGGATCGGCCACTTCCAGCAAACTGAAATTAGACTGCTTCGGCCCTGCCTGGTTTTCCCGTTCGTAGTAGATCAGGTTGTTTTCAATATTGCCTTCCCGCAGTTTTAACCGCCCATTTACCGCATTAAAATACGTATCGATTTGTAAATCAATGCCTTTATACACCGCGTTTTGCGCCAGCAGGTATGCCCTAATTTCAGGAGCCCGATTTGTCCTGGCCTTGATCTCAACATTGATAAATGACATTAGATGGTTTTGGTAAAAATAAAACGGCCCGCTCAAAGGCAGGCCGTTTTATACCATATTTTTATACCTTATACTTTCTCCACCTGACGAACCCTTACCCGGCTGGCCGGCAACGGCTGTGG
>JBDTVE010000126.1:0-7775 GCA_040007355.1 Bacteroidota bacterium
TCTGTGGACGGAATAACGGGGAGTATGAATAAAATGATGCAGGACCGAATGGCAAAAGCGGCGTTGCGGTTACGAAGCCCCGCCGGTTTTGGGCCGATCCATTAATGAAATTTTCCTTTGGCTGGTATCTTCATCAACCGCCATCCAACACGGGGTCAGGGCACCAGTCTGTTGATCAGTCTTTTTAATTCTATCTCCGATGATTTTGACGCATAGCTAAGATTGATCAGGCTGAAAGAGGCCGTTTCAAAAGTCTGCTGTGCCAGTGTTACCTCAACAATGGTAGCCTGCCGCAGCTGAAATCGCTGTAAGACCAGGTTGATCAGGTTCTGCGCAAGCGCCAGGTTCTTTTGCGCCGTTTCCAGTTGTAACAGGGCCGAAGAATAAGCCTGGTAGGTTTTTACGGCGTTGGAACTATAATCGCGCAGCGTAATACCTTTCTCAAGGTCTGCATTACGGGTATTGATACCCGCTATCTTCTGCTGTCGCTTATAAATAGAGCCGTTGTAGATGGGAATAATAAAATTAAACCCGGCAAAAGGTCCATTCTGCTGATTCAATAAGGTCTGACCTGCTGTTGCTTGGTTGCGGGTATAATTGTAGCCGGCGCTGGCGCGTACCGTTGGATACCGTAGTGCCGCTGTTTCCTTTTCAATCAACTCGTTGATTCGTACCTGGTCGTTTGCTGCCATGATATCCGGGTTGTTACTAAGACTGTCAAGAACATTTCCCAGCACAATGGATTTGTCAACCATAATGGTATCGCTGATGCTGATAACAGAATCGGGTTTCAGGGTGAGCAGGGTGAGTAAACCTGTCTTGGCCTGGTCAATGACCAGTTGTTGCGACTGTTTTGTCTGCAGCAGGTTATTCAGATCCAGCTGGGCCTGGAACAAATCGGCATTGTTGGCAAGACCCACATTTTGCTGGGCTTTGACAATGTCTAATTTTTTCTGGGCAACATCAATGGACTGATCAATTGTTTTAATATATCCTTGCTGTCTTACCACATCATAATAGCTGGTCATTACGGCAGCTATCACTTGCTGCACCTGTGCGTTTACATAATGTTCGCTTTGTTTTTCCAACTCTGCCAGTCTTTTTTTGGTGGCCGTTACGCGCAGGCCGTTGTACAGGAGTATGCTGCCGCTTACACCGGTGGCCAGCTGGTTGGAGGTAGCGCCATTGCGCCGGATAGTATAGTTGGTGTCGCGACCGCTTAATTTCTGGTTTATTTTCTGGTTAATGTTAACGGATTGTTCATTGTCGGAGCCGGTAGCGGTTATCAGGGGCAGGCCGCCGGCGATACCGGTGCTGTTATTGATATCACTTATCTGCAGGTTATTTTTTACCAGCTGTATATCCAGACTGTTCTTTAGGGCAATACTAACAGCATCCTGCAACTGCAGCTGCTGGGCCATGGCCGCCGTACATACAATGGAACCTGCAAAATAAAAAAGTAACCGCTTCATGTGCTATAAATTATTCCGTAATATTTGTTTGGTGTACTTTATGCTTGCCGGATATATAGGTGTATACCGCCGGGATCACCAGCAGGGTTAATACCAGTGAAAACATGATGCCGCACACCACCACAATACCCAGTGGTACCCGGCTGGCAGAGGCTGCACCCAGGCTTAGTGCAATGGGCAGCGCACCAAAAGAAGTAGCCAGGCTTGTCATCAGGATGGGTCGCAACCGCTGGGCTGCCGCTTCAATGACCGCATCCAGTTTAGACAGGCCAATCTCGCGTTTCTTATTGGCAAATTCAACAATAAGAATACCGTTTTTTGTTACCAGTCCTATCAGCATGATCATGCCTATCTCGGAAAAGATATTCAGTGTCTGGTTGAATACCCATAAGCTCAGAAAAGCGCCGGCGCCCGCCAGTGGCACTGTTAGCATAATGGTAAAGGGATCCAGAAAACTCTCAAACTGTGCCGCCAGCACCAGGTAGATCAATGTAAGCGCCAGGCCCACGGCAAATAATATATTGGAGGAGCTTTCCAAATAATCGCGCGAAGGCCCCGACAAAGAAGTTTGAAAGGTTTCGTCCAGCAGCTTGTTGGCAATGGTCTGCATGGATTTTATGCCGTCGCCAATAGTCTGACCTTCGGCCAGCGAAGCCGAGATGGTAGCAGCTTTATACCGATTAAAATGATACAGGGTAGCCGGGTTACTCCCCATTTCAATATGTACCACGGCGCTGAGCGGTATATTCTGGCCATGACTGTTTCTTACGTACAGGTGCTCAATGTCCAATGGTTTGTTTCGGTCTCCGCGGTCTACCTGGGCAATCACCTGGTACTGGTACCCATTTTGGATAAAATAGGCAAGCCGGCCCCCGCTGAAAGCCGCCTGCATGGCTGAAATAACATCCTGTGTAGACAAACCCAAGTCTTTTATCTTCATACGGTCGAGCGATATTTCCACTTCCGGTTTATTGAATTTCAGGTTTACATCGGCATTGGAAAATGTTTTGTCTTTTCTGACCTCGTCCAGGAATTTGGGGATGATCTCCTTGAGTTTGCTGAGGTCCTGGTTCTGCAAAATAAACTGCACCGGTAAACTTCCACGGGACCCACCCCCCACTGCGATGGTCTGCTCCTGCACCGCGAAAATACGGGCATCATTGAACCGAGCCATTTTTCGTTGCAGATCATTCGCTATTTCCGTTTGGGTACGGCGGCGGAGATTGGGACTTATTAGACCCACACGGGGCTGGGCAGTATTGACGCTCCCACTGGAAGGCGTACGCGCAAATACAAAGTCGCGTTCTGGTATGGAATCATATAAATAATTGGCGATTTGATCCACATAGCTTTGCATATAACTGAAACTGGTGCCTTCCGCGGCGGTTACGGTAAACCGCACGCTGCTCTTGTCTTCCAGTGGGGCTATCTCACTCTTTAAATTGAAAAAAGTCAGCCCCATGATCATTAAACAGGCAGCAATGATTACCCAGGCCAGCCACCTGGCTTTCATAAAAAACGACAAGAATCGTTTATAACCGCTTTCCATACCGGTAAAAAAGGGTTCCGTCTTCTGGTAGAACCAGCCGTGTTGACTGTTCTTCCGCGTTAGGTAAACATTTAATACGGGCGTAATGGTAAGCGATACAAAGGCGGAGATGAGTACTGCCGCGGCCAGCACCACCCCAAACTCCCTGAACAAACGGCCCACAAAACCCTGGAGGAATATAACCGGTAAAAAAACAATGGCCAGGGTAATAGAAGTGGATATAATGGCAAAGAATATTTCCTTGCTGCCCTCCAGCGCGGCCTTGCGGATGGGCATACCTTCCTCCATCTTACGGAAGATATTCTCGGTTACCACGATACCATCGTCTACCACCAGGCCGGTAGCCAGCACGATACCCAGCAACGTAAGTATGTTAATAGAGAACCCCGATATATACATGATAAAAAACGTGGCTATCAGCGAAATGGGGATGTCTATCAGGGGCCGGATAGCAATCAGCCAGTTACGGAAGAACAAAAAGATAACCAGCACTACCAGTGTAACAGCAATGATCAGGGTCTCTTTTACCTCGGCCAGGGACTGGCGTATGTTCTTGGTATTATCTATCAAAACATTGATCTCAATATCGGTCTTGTTTGATTTTTTGATCTGTTCAAACCTTTTATAAAATTCATCTGCGATGCGTATATTATTGGCGCCGGGTTGCGGAATGATGGCCAGGCCTACTGCGTTTACACCATTGTATTTCCAGCTTTGTTCCAGCACTTCGGGGCCCAGTTCCACCCGGGCTACATCGCCCAGGCGAACAATTCCCGCGCTGTCTTCTCTTATGATCAGGTCGTGAAATTGTTTTTCGGAGGTAAGCCTTCCCAATGTACGTATAAGCATCTCCGTATTATTGCCATATATCTTGCCAGGCGGCAATTCCACGTTTTCGCTGTTCATGGCGGTTCGGATATCCGTAAAAGCCACGCCATAGGCGCTCA
The DNA here is from genome assembly GCA_040007355.1 of Bacteroidota bacterium. Taxonomy (GTDB): domain Bacteria; phylum Bacteroidota; class Bacteroidia; order Chitinophagales; family Chitinophagaceae; genus JACMLD01. Next base: position 3,969 of record JBDTVE010000126.1, read on the forward strand.
TTTTATCGGGGTTCAACCACAGGCGCATCGCATATCTTTTCTGACCAAATATGTTTACCGAGCTTACGTCGTCAATAGTCTGCAGTTGCTGTTGCAAAACATTTTCAGCATAATCGCTTAGTTCCAGCAGGCTCTTGGTTCTACTTTGTACCGCCAGGATGAGAATGAAATCGCTGTTTGCATCTGCCTTGCTGATAACCGGAGGCGCGTCAATATCCTGTGGAAGGCTCCGGGCCGCCTTTCCTACTTTATCGCGTACATCACTGGCCGCCGCTTCCAAATCAACACCCAGGTTAAACTCTACGGTTATCTGGCTGCTACCCAGTGAGCTGGAGGAAGTAACCGTGCGGATACCCGGTATGCCGTTTACCTGTTTTTCCAGGGGCTCTGTCACCTGGCTCTCCATGATATCCGGGTTGGCGCCGGTGTACGAAGTGCTGATGGTAATGATGGCCGGGTCTATGGCCGGGTAATCACGTACGGCCAGAAAGGTGAACCCCACCACCCCAAACAAGATGATCATTAGGTTCATCACCGTGGCAAGAACCGGCCGCTTCAACGATAATTCTGAAATATTCATAATACTGTAATCAGGCTAATTATTTATTAACGCGCCATGGCTGGCACCGGTATTTTATCTCATGCAGTTACCCGCAGGACCGGTATCTATTGTGCCTTTGCCAGTTGTTCAAGCGTTCGCACGTACCTGACCTTTAACGGGCTTTTGGGTCTTGCAAACAATACGCCGGTTACCACTACACTATCGCCCGGCACAATGCCGGAGGTAATCTCCACGTTATTACTTTCACGCACACCGGTTTTTACATTTACAAAAGCAGCTCTCCCGTTTTTTACCAGGATTGCCTGGCTGTTTTTATCTTCTGGTATTATAGAATTGGTAGGAATCATGACTGCTTTTTTGTTGCCGCCGGCATCTACAAACACTTTTACAAATGCGCCGGGGTTAGCGGTGCCGTTTTGTAAAATGGCCCTGACCTTCAGGTTACGGGTAGTCTGGTTTACCTGGGGCTCGGTGGCAACCACCTGGGCTTTTTTCCGGGTTAGCTGAGATGCGTCTATTTCAACATCTACCAGGTTACCCTTTTTTATAAGATTGCTGTATTCTTCCGGTATCGTAAAATCGATCTTAACTTTTGATACCTGCTGGATGGTGGCGATGACATTCGCAGCGGTAACAAACGCGCCAGGGCTCACCTGACGCAAACCAACCAACCCGCTAAAAGGCGCTTTGATCACGGTTTTGTCTATTAGGGTTTGCGTGTAATCAATATCTGCTTTCAGACCGTTTACCTGGTTCAGTGCGTTATCATAATCGGCCTGGTTAATGCCATTCACATCCAGTAATTTCTTATACCGTTCTTCTGTTTTTTGGGCCAGGTCCAATTGTACTTTGCTTTTCCGTACCTGCGCCTGCAAATCCGCGTCGTTGATCCGCGCAATCACCATGCCCTGCGAAATGGTATGTCCTTCGGGAACATTCAGGTAAATAATGCGTCCACTGATTTCCGGATGAAGTTCAACATATTCGTTGGCTACAATGCTTCCGTTGGCTTCCACGGTGTTGGTTAGCACCTGGGTGGTGGCCACAATAACATCCACCACCGTTGTTGGAGCAGCTTTTGGCCTAACAGGGTCGGGTGTGCCACTGCAGGCAACGGAGGAAGTAATAAGAAAACCAATAAAATATAGAGGGAAAACTTTTACCTGCGGACTTGTGTAAAACATACTTCTGTAGGCTAGCATAGATGAAAAATCAAATATAGAGAGATTTATAGCTACAATGAAGAAAGACAGAGGAATGAAGGGGCAGGATTGATTAAAAAACCATTAATTAAAGATATTTTTAGAATAATAATATGATTTTGTTAATGTATTGAAATATCACAAAAACTAACTGATTTTTCCAGGCATTCACCATTCTAGGCCTCCATCTGCTTTTTTTGTATTTTCTTTGCGTTCAAATACAAAGGAATGCAACCGCAAATTGGTATTATCATGGGCAGCGACAGCGACCTGGCAATTATGCAGGCTGCCGCCGATATTATAAAGGAATTTGGTATTTCGTTTGAGTTGACGGTTGTGTCGGCACACCGCACCCCGTTACGGATGATTGAATATGGGCGCACGGCAAAAGAACGCGGGTTAAAAGTGATCATAGCCGGCGCCGGCGGGGCGGCTCATTTGCCTGGCATGATTGCCTCCGTGACACCCCTTCCCGTTATTGGCGTACCTGTGAAATCCGCTAATTCCATAGACGGGTGGGATTCGGTTTTGTCCATTCTCCAGATGCCCAATGGCATACCGGTTGCCACCGTGGCATTGAATGGTGCAAAAAACGCAGGCATCCTGGCAGCTACCATCATTGGTGCTTTTGATACCACTGTGGGCGATAAAATAGCAGCCTATAAAAAGCAATTGGAAATCGAAGTGCTGGGCAAAGTATCCAAACTAAAACAGGCCGGCTGGGAAAACGGGTTTGACAACGGTAGTAGTTATGCCCCGTAATGGTCTCCGCGCACACTCATCCCCATAAAAAATTTTAACAGATTCCTGCCTGCCCAAAGTGTAATTAGCACTATACTTGCATCGTTAGTAACAAACGGTGTAACTTTAAAGCACAATCCCGGTTTATGATTAACGCAAATGATGTGCATTTTGAGGCTAAAAAAAATATGCGGGCGGGCACTATCACGCTTGCTATACTGGCTTTTATATTCCTGTTTCTTTTCCTGGTGGGATGGACTACCCCTTCCCAGCTGCAACCCCTGCCCGAAGAAGGCATCGAAGTAAACCTGGGAAACAGCGATGCCGGTCTTGGCAATGTTCAACCATTGCTGCCAGGCAAACCCGCGCCGCAAGACCAGGAACAATACACCCCGCCCAAACAGGTGGCAACACAAAAAGAAGATGTAAAAGACCCGGCTACGGACGATAAAGATCCGGATGCTCCCGAAATAAAAAAACCACCGGTAAGTAAACCCGATGCAACAAAGATTGCCGAGAAGGAAGAACCCAAAAAAGTTATGCCCAAAAAAATAGAACCCGTTGCACCGCCCGCACCCGTACCGCCAAGGCCCAAGGCGGTTTTCAAGGGCGCCAGTGGCACCGGCACCGGTGGCAATGACGCAGACAGCTACAAAAAGGGCGGTAGCGAAGGCATCGCAGGCGGCAAGGGCGACCAGGGAAAACCCGGTGGCAGCCCCGACAGCAAAAACTATGAAGGCGGCGGGCATGGCAATTCCGGACTGAGCATTTCAAGAGGATTACAAGGCCGGTTTTTTACAAGGGTATATAATTACCAGGGCGATTTTGATGAAAACGCCAAAGTTGCGGTTGATGTAAGAATTGATAAAAACGGGAATGTTTTAAGCGCCACCTACCAGCCGCGCGGTTCAACAACGGCCTCCGCTTCCTATAAAGACAAGGCCATTGAAATTGTAAAAAAGTCAAAACTTAATGTGAGCCCTGGCGCAACCGAAGAACAAACCGGAACCGTTGTTATTAATTTCAGGATCAATAATTAGGATGCCTATTTCCAGTTGTATTATCCTGCACCGCTATAAACCTTGTTATTGAACGAGCGCCTGCTCGCCACCATTCCCCATATTCCAATATTTGTATCCATTTTTTTCATGTTTTAATATACTGAAAAATGACCATGCTGATCAATTTTTGTGCCGGGCTACTCTATGTATGGTGAGCTGGGAATTGCCAACTATCTTATCTTTGCACTTCGATGAATTACCAGCAAACCCTCGACTATTTGTTCACCAAACTGCCTATGTA
>JBDTVE010000127.1:0-2369 GCA_040007355.1 Bacteroidota bacterium
AGCGTACAGGCATCTTCGTTATCCCCAATCCCTGGGATGCGGGCTCGGCAAAAATATTAACGGGCCTTGGTTTTGAAGCATTGGCCACTACCAGCGCCGGCCTGGCTTTTTCGCTGGGCAAACAGGATGGTCAGGGCGTTGTAACCCGCCTTGAAACATTGCGAAACGCGCAGGAAATTGTTGCCGCCACCCATCTGCCGGTTTCCGCCGACCTGGAAAACGGGTATGGCGATGAGCCCGGCACCTGTGCTGAAACCATATTACTGGCGGCTGCAACCGGCCTGGCAGGCGGGTCTATTGAAGACTCAACCGGCCGTTCTGCAGACCCCATTTATTCTTTTGAATTGTCTGTGGAGCGGGTAGCCGCCGCCGTGAAAGCAGCCCGCAGTCTCGGGTCCCCATTTATGTTAACAGCCAGGGCGGAAAACCTGCTCCATGGACGCAATGATTTACCAGACACCCTCCGCCGCTTGGAAGCCTATGCCAATGCCGGGGCAGACGTACTTTTTGCACCGGGGCTGCAAACGCGGGAAGAAATTGTGGCCGTAGTAAAAGCCGTAGCACCCAAACCGGTAAACGTAGTAATTGGTTTAAACAAGGGCAGTTTTACCCTGGCGGAACTGGCCGACATGGGCGTGAAAAGGGTAAGCCTTGGGTCTTCGCTGTCACGCGCTGCCTATGGATCTTTTTACCGGTCCGCCGGGGAAGTCATGCGGACAGGAAATTTTGATTTTATACGGGATACCGTTTCCTATGCAGACCTCAATACACTGTTCAAACCGTAAAATATATACCAGGCTGCCCGTGCAGGCAGCTTTACATACTGGCGTGCAGATAATCTTTTAACTGGGAAATGGTTTCTTCCTGCGACAGAATGGTTTCCTTTACCACGTCATTAATTGAAATAATACCGCAGATGGCATCGTTCTCAAATACCGGCAGGTAACGTATATTATTCTCGCTCATGAGGTGCATGCATACTTCAATGGAATTGTCTGGTGTAATACGGGGAAGACCTTTCGACATAATTTCTTCCACCCTGGTCTCTGAAGAGTGTTTTCCCTTCAGTATTACCTTGCGGGCATAATCCCGTTCCGTGAGCAAACCAAAATATTGCTCTCCTTTCATTACCAGCACCGAACCGATATTTTTGGAGGCCATCAGTTCAAGGGCTTCAATAACTGTTGTTTCCGGCAAAATAGAAATTACATTTGCCCCTTTACGGTGGAGGATATCAGCAACCTTTTTCATAGCAATCGTTTTTGTTATCCGTAAGTTAATAAAATATCCCCTTACGCAGAAATAGAAAATTAGATTTTTAAGAATAACCGGGCAAGACTGTTTATATATTAATTTCCCAGGTTTCTTAAGTTTAACCTGCAAAACGCCAGAAACACAATGGGTTTATTTAAAACATTGCGGATAACCGGTATCCGGGCCGAAACTGCCGATTGTAAAACATTTTTTTTATCGCCGGTTGATAAAACACCACTGTTCTACCAGCCCGGCCAGTTCCTCACCTTTGTTTTTGCTCGTTCCTGGGGTGAAGAAAGACGCAGTTACTCTATTTCCTCAACACCATTTTTGCGAGAACCGCCTGGCGGCCAAAAAAGCCGGCATTCTCCTGCCTTATAGTTGCGAGTAGGGCAGGTGCAGCAGCTGTGCAGCTACCTGTGTGCGGGGCCGGGTATGGATGAGTTATAACGAAGTGTTGTTGATGAGATTGAGCGGAGAAAAGTGCTGACCTGTGTAGGCATCCCGATCAGTGGAGATGTGGTGCTGAAATATGAATGATAGTTGTCCGTGGATCTTCCTGTGAACTGTTTTTTGGCTCATCTTGTGTTGCCATGTACCCCAATTTATTAAAAAAAACTCCACAAAACAATTACCTGCAAAGGAATAATCATTTACTGGTTGGGGTTATTTTTTTAGATCGACTGGTATTCCTTTACAACCTGCCAAAATCATGGCGTTTCTCCCCGAAAATTGATTTGCATCAAATTGTAATTATTAACATATTCTACTTTTGGTATAGTATTGGCATATTGCGTGCAACCAAATTATTCATTTGAAAACCGATGCTGCTAAACTGGATCTGCTGATGTTTTCAAAATTGAATTCTCATTAACATTTTTTTGGAGTCTTTATTAATTATCGTGAGATGGTATCATCTGCGGTGAACTGCCGGATCTATGCCCGGTTGTGAAACCCTGATTTTATCGCTAGGGGAGATCATTTGTTATCCTGTTAAAACCATTTATATCATATGAAAACGACTGTTAAATCAATTGTGGCGGCTTCAATGTTGATATCCTTTTTTTTTCCTTCCTTTTCGCAGCAGGTTGCCAAAACAATTCCCAATGCAACTT
>JBDTVE010000128.1:0-4346 GCA_040007355.1 Bacteroidota bacterium
GCTTCCTTTTTTTACAGGAGCTAAGTGGGAATACTTATAAAAATTAATACAATTGAATGAAAAATAACCCGTTTCATTTTGATAACTATTAAAAAGGCTCCCATAAAGAGAGCCTTTTTGCCAAACAAACTGCGTATGAAAAAATTTTAATACCCAGGATTTTGTTTCATATTGGGGTTAACATCTAGCTCGCTGTTGGGGATGGGCATATATAGATGTTTTGTAACATCGAAAGCCATTGGCACATTGGAACTAAAAAACGCATTGTTTAGGGTGATAATACCCTGTAGCTGCCATCTCCTCAAGTCAAACCAGCGCTGACCTTCTCCTGCAAGTTCAAGCAATCTTTCGTTCATTATCCAACCCATGATTTTTGTCTTATCGGTTTCAGACACCAGATAGTTTGCAGGAACCAGGCCGCCTGCTTTCATATTTCTTGCCCTTGTTCGTACCTGGTTAATTAGATCTATGGCATCTGTAGTAAGGCCACCCGATTGCAAAATAGCTTCCGCTTTTAATAATAATACGTCTGCATATCTGAGAATCCGTGTATTGTTCGCAGAACCTACGCCTGATTGTGTGACTTTATCTCTGGTGACATACTTATTAATGGTTCTGTCGGCGATATTAAGTGTTGTATCCCGACGGGGATCACCAGCATCATAGGCAGCAACCAGTTTAGTGGTTGCATAAAACCGTGATTGCCCCCCAAGCGAAAAATTATTATTATAATATCCGTAGTATGCTGACATCGAACCAACCGCATTGTCAAAATCATTTGACAGCCAAACATTATCAAATCCAAATGGCTGCGATGCCTGAAATTCAAAAAGTGACTCGCTGTTGTTTTCGGTATCAAATGCAAAATTATCTGCAAAGTTTGCCACCAGCGATAATCCTGTAATTTTATTAAACGCAGTGATAGCTGCGGCAAAGTCTGCAGCTGCTTTGGTCACCGAACCTTTAAACACCAGCGATTTCCCCAGCATGCCATTTGCGCCATTGGAGGTGATGCGTCCTCTATTTGTAGCATCCCAGGTAAGAGGCAGTAATGCTGCAGCGTCTGTGAAATCTGTTATAGCCTGTTCCAGTAACTGGGTGCCGCTTGTATTGCCCGGCAAAAACTGAGAGGCTTCAGTAACCCTTTCATTGCGCAAAGGCGAAGTTCCGTAATAATTCCAAAGGTGATAATAAGCAAGGCCTCTGAGAAATAACGCTTCACCTTTATTATAATTTTTCAGGTTGGCAGTTTTATAAATACCATCCTTTACAGCAGCTATTTTTTCAAGCGCTACATTGGCTCGTGCGATCATCTGGTACCAGATAGCATACATGTAACTTAAGCGTCCATTGCTGGGTTGCAGCTGACCAAACACTTCGAATGCCTGGTTATTATCATTGGTAGTGATGTCATCGCCTTCTGCGTAAATCATAGGAGCAAGCGGGCTACCACCATTGAACCAGTATACATCACTTAATTTTGAATAAACGCCAAAAATTGCTTTTTGAAAATCCGATTCCTGTGTATAATAGTTGGCTTCAGTTGGGCCATGGGGAAGGAGGTCAAGTTGATTTTTGTTGCAACTCAAACAGAAAACCATGCTGGCCGTCAGGCTCAAACAAATTGTTTTCAAAATATATCGTTTCATAATAACTAATTATTTTAATAAATATGATTAAAAAGCTGCAGTAACCCCTACCAGGAACTGACGGGTAACAGGAATCACATCGTTTTCAGGATCTAACCCGGTATATTTGGTTATAGTAAAAAGATTTACTGCACTTACATATACACGTATGTTTTGTGCAAATTTTGCTTTGTTTAAAATCGTAGCAGGAATTTTATAACCCACCTGGAGATTTTTAAGCCTCAGGTAACTTGCGTTCTCTACAAAACGGCTTGAAATACGGTTGAACCCGCCCGGATCCCCATACACGGCTCTGGGAATACTAGTAGAATGATTGGTAGCTGTCCACCGGTTAAGGGTTGTAGCCCATTGATTGGCAGCGCCACTCATTGATTCAAGACCTGACCTAACCCCATTGTATTTTTGCACATCACCCACCCCCTGGAAGAAGATACTTATATCGAATCCTTTCCAGTCAGCTCCCATAGACAGTCCATAATAATAACCTGGAATTGTTTTTCCCAGGTAAGTTCTATCGTTTGAGTTGATGACACTATCCGGTGAAGGACTGTACCGCGCTTTGGAGCCCGCTTGGGGATCGCCGTATACATCTTGGAAATACATATCGCCCGGCTTATAGCTATACGGTGCAATGTTTGCATCTCCTTTGGGGTGAGCAGTTTTCCAGGCGTCTATTTCTGCCTGATTTTGAAAAATGCCGCCTACTTTATAACCCCATAAGTAAAACATTGAATAGCCTTCCTCAATTCTTCCAAATTCGTTGCCAATGGGTGAACCACCATTCAATTTAACAACCCTGTTCTTTACAGTTGTAATATTACCAGACACATTAAAATTAACGGACCCTATTTTAGTATTATAGCCAAGCTGCAATTCTATACCCTTGTTACTGACTTGTGCGACATTCAAATTAGCTGCCTGTTCAATACCAGTGTTGGGAGGCAATGAAACGGATTGGATAATATCAAACGTCGTTTTGTTATAGTATTCAGCAGTTACCGTAAATTTATTTTGAAACAATCCTGCATCAAATCCTATACTTGTCGTTCTCACTTTTTCCCAGGTAAGCGTTGTGTTTGCAAAATTTGGCAACACAGCACCCTGGTTTTGCGTACCGAACGGATTGCCATTTCCCGAACCGGTGGGAAAATCAGAAGTCAGGCTTACATTGGAAAGAAACTGGTAAGGGCTGGCAGACTGGAAATTACCCAACGTTCCCCAGCCACCCCTGATTTTTAAATCGTTGATAAAAGTGGCTTTGGGAAAGAAATCTTCCGAACTGATTCTCCAGGCCCCTGCGAAAGCCGAAAATGTTTCCCATTTATTTCCCGGAGCAAGCCTGGAAGAACCATCCCTTCTTGCAGTTGCATCAAAATAATACTTGTCTTTGAACTTATAACTTATCCTTCCCAGATAACCTATCAATGCATCTTCCTGAATAATGCCGGCAAAACCTGAAGTAAACGGCGGTTGGTTGGCAATACTACGATATTGCAAATCTGTATAGTTGACATTTCCACTCAAATCACTGACATTCCATCTTGAAAACTGATTAGATGCGTTAAGTAATATATCAACACTGTGATTTTTCGCAAAAAGATGTGTGTAGGTAAGTGAAAGTTCCTTGTTTAAGTTATATGTCCTTCCTACTCTTTCACCATATTTGCCCTTTGTATTGCCGTCGGTACTTGCGTACGGGTTGCCGGGTGTTTGGGAAAACCGCCATTGATCTAAATCCTGCCAGCTTTTACGCAGGTTGGTAAAATACTGTCCTCCCAGCGATCCTTTTAATTTTAATCCAGTGAGGGGCTCAATCTGAATATAAGCATTGCCCAATGCATTCATCAACTGATAGGAATTGTCGCCCAATTGTTGGAATGCAAAAGCATTGAACCGGGTCTGCTGACCCCACAATAATTTTGGATCACCTGGTGCAAAAACAAGGGGTGCACCGGCATCAAGTAAAGTTGGGTCATAAGCTGGGTTTGCAACAAAACTGCCTGAAACCACGGGTGCAAAACCAGTTTTATCTGTAGCACTATAAATGGGCTGGAAAGGAATCGTTGCCATCATTGTACCTAAATCAGCGCCTGTATTCTCAACAGCATTTTCCTGGATCAGGCGAATATTTAAGCCCGCAGAAATATATTTTGAAATTTTGGTATCCAGATTTGTCACCACAGAATAACGTTCAAGGCTATTGGCCTTTAACGGACTTTCCGTTTTCGAATAACCCGCAGAAAAATAGTAAGTCGAGTTCTCGCTTCCGCCCGAAACACGTGCACTGTAGTCATGCATTGGGGCATTCCTATTTCTTAATTCCTTATCCCAGTTATATGTTGGACTGTTGCCAACATATGTCGGATCGCTTGCATCATAGAGTGGCCCATATTTTTGTGCAAATGTTGTATTTGCATCCGGGTTATTGGCATATGCTTCCTGTAACAGTGCAAAATACTGTTGGGTATTTAGCGTATTTATCGTCTTTGGAATGTTCTGTAGGCCATAACTTGCACTGACTTCAACACGAGGGCGTCCCGATTTTCCCTTTTTGGTTGTAATAAGAATAACACCATTCGAAGCCCGAACGCCATAGATAGCTGCTGCAGACGCATCTTTTAAAACCGTCATTGATTCAATGTCTGCCGGATTTATCATTGAAAATATATTAAGAGGAGATCGGATATCGCCGATTGC
>JBDTVE010000129.1:0-17334 GCA_040007355.1 Bacteroidota bacterium
CTCACGAAGCCCGGCCGGCTTTGAGGCCGACGTTTTAAAAGAATTTCTGGAATTGTCGCGGAAGCAGATCACTCCTAAGGGCGGGATGACAAAGATTTGGATCCAGCTGCCTGGACAATAATACTCCAGTGAGCAATGTGTAGTATGCAAAGCCCCGAAGGGATGTAAGCTACCAGCGAAGGGTGTAGCTCTTCATAAATACCCCGCCTGCACCCATCGAACCCAAAAGATTATTAGCGTTAACCGGGCTGCACCGGACACAAAAAAGACCGCCCTTGCAAGGACGGTCTTTTTATATTCATTTATGCGTTTAACGCTTCCTGTTATTTTGTCTGCGTTGTTTGTAATCAATACCGGTACCATGGCCGTTGCCTTCGGGACTACCCACACGATCCATCGCGCAACGGAAACCAAGTGTGCTGGCAGACTGGTCTTCTTCCAAGAAACGGCGTGTACCGGGGCTAAGCCAGTATGCGCGGTCGTTCCAACTGCCTCCTTTGATAACCCTTGATTTATCGCTGATCAGGGTAGTAAGGCCATAACCATAAGATACACCCGATACCAGTGAGTCACCATCCAGATAATTGATAACATCCCCTTTCTGGTAGTTACGGCGGTTCTTGCTTTCTGCATCGGTTATATAACGGGTTTTGATCTTGCCCAGGCTATCGCGTTCAGCTTTTCCACTGGTTAAATCGTCAGTTGTATACCGGTTACCACGATAAGAAGCTACATCGTCATTATCTACTGTTGACAAAGGACGGTATACATCGGCGGTCCACTCATTCACGTTGCCGCTCATATTATACAAGCCAAAACCATTGGGGAAGAAAGACTGTACGGGTGCGGTATATACAGCGCGGTCGTTCAAACCACCTGCAACACCCATGTTATCACCGGCGCCTCTTTTAAAGTTGGCCAGGAACGTACCCTGCCAGCTTCCACGACGTGTATCACGAAGACCGTTTACATTCTGGCTCCAGGAATAAACCTGTTTATTAGCAAGTAATTCTTCTCCTCTTTTACCTTCTTTTTTAGAAGGCTGCGGGTTCTGGTTTATCAGGCCCAGCGCGGCATATTCCCATTCCGCTTCTGTAGGCAAACGGTAACCCGGCAATAAGATACCGTCTTCAAAAGTTACCGTGGTACGGGGTGTACCATTGGGATTTTTTAAAGGGTTCTTTTTAGACTTTGCAGCCTGGCCGGGAGTGGGTTGGTACTCGCCCAGTAAATAAGATTTTGTATTGAAGTTTTCCTGGCCCATGCCGGATAAGTTCTTCAGCGAGTTCTTATTGATATATCCTCTTTTCATTAATTCCGCTTCGTTTACGCGGTCTGTTCTCCAGGCGCAGAAATCATTGGCCTGTTTCCAATTCACACCTACTACGGGATAATAGTTATAAGAAGGATGGCGCAGGTAATACTCAACAAGCGGTTCGTTATACGCCAGCTCACTTCTCCATACCAGGGTATCCGGTAATACGGCGTTACGCACAGCCTGGTACTCATCACCATCAAATACGGTATTTACCCAATACATATACTCGCGGTAGTGAATGTTGGCCACTTCGGTTCTGTCTATGTAAAAAGAGTTTACGGTAATACGACGCGGGATATTATTCCAGTCGCCCATTACATCTTCCTGGGTAGCACCCTCGGTAAATGTTCCCCCCTGAACAAACACAAGGCCGGGCCCTGTTTTTTCTTCTTTTTCTTTAGACACCTGGTAACCACCCATGTTTTTATCATTGTAGTTCCAGCCAGTCACATCAGATTTGCCACTTTTGTTCTTGCTTTTGCAAGACGCAACCATTGCTGCGCAGGATAGGATAATAATTAAAGTCTTCCAGTTCATTTTAATAGCCATTTTGAAGCCGGTTTTAGAATGAAATAACGGGATGTCGTAATTTATATTGTATTTGACCGTAAAGCTTTTGCTTCAATACTGCGAATATAGGTAGCTTTCGGGGTTCAGGTTCGTATAAATACGTTAAAACGAGTCGCCTGGACGGGCTCTTCAACTCCTGGAACTCGACAATTAATCGCTTATCAGGGTATTTAATATATAGACCCGAGCAACCGCTGCCCGTTTGCATTTTTATGGCGGGGTTGGCCGGTGTGGTGCCCAAAGCGCTTTAGTTTGAAGAACCCGGCCTGGTATTCGCAATATTCAGCGCAAACGATGCCCATAAGATCCTGCCGGTCTGATTACCAGATAATTATTCGGAACTGGCATAATACCCCCAATGGAAACAACGTTCCTTAAAGACTGCAAAGCTTTCTTACATGCGAAATGGCATTTTTTTACTTATTCCGCTGCTGATGACCATGTCAATGGCAAGAGCTCAGCGCAGCTATAAAAACGCTTCCGTGCTGGCCTCGGGTAACTGGTACCAAATAGCCGTTAACGAACCCGGCGTTTACAAAGTAGACCTGGGCCTACTGAATAAACTGGGCATCAATACCACCAACCTTTCTTCTTCCGCCATACGGTTGTTTGGCAATGGCGGCGCTATGTTGCCGGAAGCCTGTAATGGGTTTAAAAACGACGATCTGGTGGAAAATGCTATCCGGGTAGTAGATGGCGGAGATGGTGTTTTTAATGGGAGCGACTATTTCCTGTTTTTTGCCAACGGGCCCGATACCTGGTTGACAGATTCTGTTAACCAGCGATTTAAGCATCAAAAAAATCTATATGGCAACCGGGCTATTTACTTTATCAGCATCGGAGGAACGGGGGAGCGAATCCAGGAACAACAGTCAATGGCACCCGCAAATGCCACCGTTGTCTCATTTTCGGGGCGCTATTTTCATGAACTTGATTCCGTAAATGTATTAAGCAGCGGCAAAGACTGGTATGGAGAAGAACTATCGGCCCAGGCGGGTCACGCAACCAGTAAATCTTTCTCCGTTCCGCTTGCCAATACCAATACCACCCGGCAGGCTACTCTTGTTTCCAACTGCGTGGCCCGTTCCGTGGGCGGCAGCAGCCGGTTTACGGTTTCCATGAACGGACAGTCTGTACTACAGCAGGATATTGACCCTGTGGGCAGCGGCAACCTAGACCTGTTTGCAAAAAGCCTGCAATCGGCTGGCTCTTTTACGGTGGCCGATAACCCGGTTCTGACCTATCGTTTTGCACCCGGCGGCATGAACGCCGAGGGTTGGATAGACTGGTTTGAGATCTTTTACCGAAGAAACCTGGCGCTGGTAGGCAGCGAGCAATTGCTTTTCCGCGACTGGAACAGTGTTGCGGCGGGAAATATTGCTTCGTTCAGGATTCAGCAGGGAGCCACCGCGCAGGTATGGGATATTACAACCGAAACAGCACCCATGGAGATGCATACAACAGTGAGCGGAACGGAACTGTCTTTTGTAAACGATGCCGCTACCCTGCATGAATATATCGCTTTTTCCACCGGTTTTTTAAACCCGGTTGCCATCGGCAAAATCGGCAATCAAAACCTGCACAATACAGGGCCGGCAGACATGATTATTGTTACCCACCCATCTTTATTGCAGCAGGCCCTGGCAATCGCTTCCTTTCACCAGCAAAAAGACAACCTGAAGACGGTAACGGTCACCACCAACCAGGTGTTTAATGAATTTTCATCGGGCCTGGAAGACCCGGCAGCCATCCGTGATTTTACAAAGATGTATTATGATAAAGCCGCGGGTGATTCCACCAAAAGACCCCGTTACCTGCTGCTGCTGGGAGATGCCTCTTTTGATTATAAAAATCGCCTGAAAAACAATAGCAACCTGGTTCCTGCCTATGAAAACGGGCTCTCATTGGATCCACTTTCCACCTATACATCGGACGATTTTTTTGGATTTTTAGACGATACTGATGATATTAACGCAGTGCAGGCAACCAACCTGCTGGATATCGGCATCGGGCGGATACCCGCCAAAACGCCGTCTCAGGCACAAGCCTATGTAGATAAACTCTACAGTTATACCAATCCTAAAAGTTTAGGCGCCTGGCGCAACCAACAAACATTTATAGCAGACGACCAGGACCAGAACCTGCATTTTAGTGATGCGGAGCTGATCACGGCGGCTGCCGCAGCCGCCAACCCACTGTTTATCCAGGATAAGATTTACCTGGACGCCTACACCCAGGTAAGTACGCCAGCTGGCAGTCGCTACCCCGATGTAAACCAGGCCATTAATGACGAGGTGCAGAACGGTACCCTTATCTGGAACTATAATGGTCATGGCAGTAATACCCGCCTGGCAGAAGAAGTAGTGCTGGAAAAAAACATTGTGGATACCTGGAACAATGAGTACCGGCTTCCGTTGTTTATAACCGCTACCTGCGATTTTGCACCCTTCGATAACCCGGCCATCAATTCTCTGGGAGAGAATATCCTGCTGCGCGAGAAAACCGGTGCCATTGCGCTGATGACAACCACCCGGCTGGTATTTGCCTTTAGCAACCGTATCATGAACCGGAATTATCTCCAGATTGCGCTTCAACCCCGGCCAGACGGAACCTATCTGAGCCTGGGCGATGCCGTAAAACAGGCAAAAAATTTTACTTATCAGACTCAGGCCGATTTTACGAATAACAGAAAATTTACCCTGCTGGGCGACCCCGCCCTGACCCTAGCTTACCCAAGATACCGCGTAGAAACGCTCTCTATAAATGATAAGGCGATTACGTCCCTCCCCGATACCCTCAAAGCCCTGCAGCAATACACGGTAAAAGGCCAGGTGCGTGATGGGGCGGGCGCAGCCCAAACCGGCTTTAACGGTACACTCTATGCCACCGTAGTCGACAAGATTCAGACCGTATTCACCCTTGGAAACGACCCAGATAGTTATAAGGCGGCCTTCCAGGTGCAACGCAACGCGCTATTTAAAGGCAATGTGAAGGTGGTGAACGGGGGTTTCAGCCTGCGTTTCGTGGTACCCAAAGACATCCATTACCAACCGGGTAATGGAAGGATTAATTATTATGTGGAAAACGGGGAGCAGGACGGCAATGGCAATTTTACCGGCTTTTTAATTGGCGGATCAGCAGCTCCGGCGATCGTTGACCAGGACGGACCCTCTGTCAAAGCCTACCTGAATGATGAAAATTTTGTAAACGGCTCAGTTGTAAACCCGGCACCGCTTCTTCTGGTGAACCTAAGAGATTCATCCGGCATCAATATAATGGGTACCGGTATTGGTCATGATATAAGCGCTGTACTGGATGGGGATACAAAACAAACCTTTATCCTCAATGATTTTTATGAGGCAGGGCCAGACAATTACCGGCAGGGAATGGTGCGTTTTCAATTGCCGCCAATTGACGAAGGTTCCCATACCCTGGTTATAAAGGCCTGGGATGCAGCCAATAATAGCAACGAAACCACGATTCGTTTCAGGGTACTCAAAGATAGATTTCTCATTGCTGGGTTGATGAATTATCCCAATCCGTTTATAGGTCATACCAGCTTCCGGTTTGAACACAATCGACCGTATGTCGTATTAAAGGTGGATATTGGAATTTTTACGCCTTTTGGCAAGCGGGTGAAAACCATAACAACTACAATAAATAGCGCTGGCAGCCGTTCAAGTGATATTGATTGGGAGGGTACCGGTGAGGGAGGAGAAATGCTGGCGCGTGGTATTTATATCTACCGTTTGCAGGTGAGCACCAGCACTGGGGAAACAGCCGTACAATCGGCAAAGCTGGTACGGTTATAGATCGTATTTGCTTAAAAATCTGTAATTTAGGCGCTAAATTTAAAACCGATAAGCTATAGGAAAAACTATACGTAAAATTAATATAGATGAAAAGCAAGAGGACCTTTAAACTAATTGCAACCGTTTTACTAATTTCAGGGGCTACTGCGTTAAAGGCACAAAACACTTCCGGTAATACAATTAATGTTGTTACAACAGCCGTACCGTTTTTACGTATATCACCCGATGCCCGCGGAGGCGGCATGGGAGAAACCGGTATCGCCACCTCACCGGATGTAAACGCGGCGTTCTGGAACCTGGCCAAGACTTCTTTTAATGAAAGCAGGGGCGGTATCGGCCTCACTTATACGCCCTGGCTAAGAAAACTACAGTTAAATGATGTATACCTGGCCACCCTGGCAGGATATTATAAAATAAGCGATAATGAAGCCATTACGGCTTCCATGCGCTATTTCAGCCTTGGCAATATCCAGTTTACCGATAATTCAGGACAAGACCTGGGACAGTTCAGACCCCGGGAATTTAGTTTTGATGCAGGCTATACCCGTAAATTGTCGGACAAACTTGGTTTGGGTGTGGCGCTTCGTTATATTCATTCCAACCTGGCTTCCGGCGCAGCCGGTACCTCGGGTACCACATATAAAGCGGGAAACGCGATTGCAGGTGACATTTCATTGTATTATCATGGCATAAACCAGACTGGCGAAGGCTGGAATTTTGGTGTGACCCTTTCGAACCTGGGTTCTAAAATTGGCTATACCAATGATGCCAACCAAAAAGATTTTATACCCGCCAACCTAGGTCTGGGCGCCGCCCATACCTGGGTGTTTGATGAGAGTAATAAAATAACCCTGGCATTGGATGTAAATAAACTCCTGGTGCCAACACCACCGGTTGTTACCGGGGATTATACAACGGATTCGGCTTCACAGGCTGGTTACAGGACCAAGAGCTCTATTAACGGCTGGTTTAGTTCATTCAGCGCACCTGGTGGATTCTCTGAAACACTGAGGGAATTCCAGCTTTCCGGGGGTATGGAATATACCTATCAGGACCAGTTTTCTTTGAGGGGCGGTTATTTTTATGAAGATAAATTAAAAGGGAACCGCAAATATTTCACCCTGGGCGCGGGTCTTAAATACAATGTTTTTGGATTGAATGTATCGTATATCATTCCTTCGGGCAGTGGCATCAACCAAAATCCTTTGTCAAGCACCCTGCGTTTCAGCCTGGTATTTGACCTGGATAGTGATACAAACGGCAGCAGTAAATAAGAACCGGCATTACTGGCAAAATGCAGTAAGCGCCACCAATCATCAATACATAATTTAAAAGCGTTCCGGCAGGAGCGCTTTTTTTATTGATTGCTGGTTGTATGCGGTAAGCCCTTAATTGCGTTTTGTGGGGATCGCGTTATATTCGTTTCCGGGTGGACATGTGCACCCCAGCTTTTTCATCATAAATTATTTTTTCATGTCGTACAGGATTGGCTTTGGGATAGATTTTCACCAGTTGACTGCGGGACGCAGCCTGTGGATTGGCGGTGTTCAGATTCCGCACCACAAGGGCTCGCTGGGGCATAGCGATGCGGATGTATTGCTGCATGCCATTTGCGATGCATTGCTGGGTGCGCTGGCATTGGGAGACATTGGAATGCATTTTCCGAACACCGATGCCGCCTGGAAGGATATCAGCAGCCAAATACTTTTGCAGAAATGTTTTGAACTGGTTCGCCAAAAAGGATATAAAGTAGTCAATGTAGACAGCAGCATTTGCCTGGAAGAGCCTAAAATAAAAAAGTATTCGCCAGAAATGAGAGCGGTTATAGCCGGCATACTGAGATTGACTGTTGATGAGGTCTCCGTTAAAGCCACCACTACTGAGAAAATGGGTTTTGTGGGCAGGGAAGAAGGATTGGTGGCTTATGCAAACGTGTTGTTGATGTCTGATGACTAAGATGTCTGATGTTTGATGTAGGATGTCTGTTGTTTGTCCCGCAGGAAAGGTTCCATAAGAGAAATCCTGCATCAGGAAACCAGGAATCAGCAATTCCTCTCGTAATCTGGTTCCTCAAGAGAAACCAGAAACCAGAAATCAGACATTTCTTTTCCTACTTTTGCAACCATGCCAGCTATTACCGTAAAAATAATCAACCGGTCGTCCAATCCTTTGCCTGCTTATGCAACAACTGGTTCTGCGGGAATGGACATAATGGCTCATATTGCCGCACCGATAACGCTTCTGTCGCTTGAGCGGCAACTTGTATCCACGGGTTTATTTATTGAACTGCCGGAAGGATATGAGGCCCAGGTGCGTCCGCGCAGCGGGCTTGCGGTAAAATATGGCTTAACCTGTCTTAATTCGCCCGGCACTGTTGACTCAGACTACAGAGGTGAGATAAAAATCATCCTGGTGAATCTATCGCGGGAACCGCATACCATTCAACCCGGCGATCGCATTGCCCAACTGATAATCGGGAAAGTAGAACAGGTTGGCTGGGAACTTGTAACAATGATTGGTGAAACGGAACGCAACCATGGCGGGTTTGGCCATACCGGAAAGTAAAAATCAACAAATGAAAAACGCAACCTGGATAGTTGTATTAGCCGTTATTGTATTGGCAAACGCCTGTAAATCGGCCAAAAAAATACAAACTGCCATTACCAAAACAAAAACGGATACCACACAGATGATCAAGGTAGACAATGCCCATGCCGACTCTGTAGTGGTAATACACGATTTGTTAGACAAACTGAACAGCAACCGGATTGTTAATTTTAAAACTTTTTCAGCCAAGGTAAAAGTTAACTATCGTGATAAGGAAGGGGAACAACCTGAACTGACCGTGTTTATACACATGCGCAAGGACAGCCTTATCTGGATCTCCGTTAATGCCACCATCTTCAGCTATGAAGCATTGCGCGTGCTGATAACGCCCGATAGTGTAAAAGTGCTGAACAGGCGCGATAAACTGGTACAGTTGCGTTCGGTGAATTACTTAAAAGAACTGGTTGACCTGCCCTTTGATTTCTATACACTGCAGGATCTTTTGCTGGGAAATCCTATTTATCTTGATAGTAATGTTGTTTCCTATAAGAAAAATGAACAGTCTATAACGCTCATGAATATAGGTCCTTTATTCAAACACCTGCTGTATATAACCAATGGTGAATACCTGCTGCAGCATAGTAAGCTGGATGATGTGGATCCCTTGCGCAACCGTACCGCGGATCTTACCTACTCGGGGTATGAAAACAGTAACGGTGTAAAATTTGCCACAGAACGCCGTATTTCCATATCCGAAAAGAATAAACTGGATGTTGATATGAATTTTAAACAATTCAGCTTTAACGAAACATTAAGCTATGCCTTTAATATCCCCAAAAATTTTAGGCGCCAGTAAGCGTTGTATACGTTATTTTTGAATAGACCGTTGTAAACCAAACTGCGCTTATTATTTATTTACTCAATTAAGATCGTGTATGCACAAAATCTGCCTGTTTGCTTTTCTAGTCTGTGCAAGCATTGCTGCTTTTTCACAACAGCCCGGTAAGGCAGAGCTGGAAAAGGAACGGGCTGCTATCCAAAAAGAAATAGATGATGTTAGGCATTCACTGGATGAAACAAAACGCAATAAACGGGCTTCCCTGGCGCAGTTAAACGCCGTGCAGCGAAAATTACAACTGAGGCAGCGGGAAATAAATATAATTAACAAGCAGATGGATCTGATTGAAGGCGATATAAACCAAGGCTGGCGCGATATTACCAAACTTAAAAAAGAACTGGACACGCTGAAACTGCAGTACAGCAAGAGCGTGGTGTACTCGTATAAGAACCGGAGCAACTATGATTTCCTGAATTTTATTTTTTCTGCATCCAGTTTCAACGATGCGCTGAAACGGGTTTCCTACCTGAAATCTTACCGTGCTTACCGCGAGGAACAAGCCAATAATATTGTGCGCACGCAGGAGCAGATACAGGGAAAAATTGTCAGTTTAAACCAAAGCCGTGTGCAAAAGACCCTGGTTTTAAAAGAGGAAGACAAGGCCAAGGGAAAATTGGAAGATGAGAAAAAGGAAAAAGACGAAGTAGTGAACAAGCTGAAGGCAAGGGAAAAAGAGTTGATGAAGGATTTTGCAGATAAGAAAAAGCAGGACATGAAGATCTCCAATGCCATTACGGTTGCCATTAATCGGGCAAGGGCCGCTGCCATTGCGGAGGCCAAAAGAAATGCAGGTGCCACGGCAAAAAACAATGCCCCGTCTACTACAGCTTCCAGCATCATTGCCAGCGCGCCTAGGAAAATAGAAAAAGAATCTACTTTTGATGCCGACCCTGCGGCTAAGAAATTATCGGATAATTTTGAACGCAACCAGCATAGCCTGCCCTGGCCTATAGAATCCGGGCGGATATCCATGCACTATGGCCGCCAAACGGTGCCGGGTACCAAACTGGTGATTGATAACAAATTCCTGACCTTTGAAACGGAAGCCGGTAAATCAGTGAAAGTAATATTTGATGGGGAAGTAGCGCTGATCACGTATATAGGCGATGTACAGGCAGTGATAGTGCGGCATGGTAAGTATTTTACTACCTATAGCAACCTCTCGTCTGTAAGTGTTACCAAGGGGCAACAGATAAAAACCGGCCAGGTGATTGGAAAAGTAGCAGAGAAAGAAGATAGCCTGGGAGAGCTGGAACTGGGTATTTCTAATGATATCAACCGGAATTTTGATCCTGAAAAATGGTTGCGGTAGAAGCAGCTTGCAACGCTACACAATGCACGGATAAAAAAAACAATACTGGTTTTAATTCCATTTAAAACCTGCGGGCATTTATAACGGCCTCGCCATTCCGCTACAGGCATATACAAAAACGGTTGTACAGTCTTTCATATTTGGGGATGATATTATGAATATCAAACGAGGCTGCATGCTTGCCGGCCTGTTGTTTGAATTTTTTCAGTACCTCATCATTGCCCAAAATATGCAGGGCATGCTGCGCCATTTCATCTACATTACCCACGTCGCTTAAATAACCCGTTACCCCGTTCACATTAATTTCTGGCAGACCGCCTGCATTAGTACTGATAACCGGTACGCCAGCTGCCATGGCTTCCAACGCCGCCAGTCCAAAACTTTCATATTCCGAGGTCAGCAAAAAAAGGTCGCCAACAGCCAGTATTTCTTCCATCTGTTCCTGTTTGCCCACAAAACGCACATCGCCAAAGACACCCAGGTCACGGCTCAGGCTTTCGGCCATGGGTCTTTCCGGGCCATCACCCACAAACAAAAGCTTGCTGGGAATTTCGGCATTTACCTTGGCAAAGATGTTTACCACATCCTGTACCCGTTTTACTTTCCTGAAATTAGATGCATGCAGGATAATGCGTTCACCTGCTGGTGCAATCACCTGTCTGAACGCATCGATTGGCTTTTTTTGAAAACGGGCCACATCAACAAAATTGTGAATGACCTCTATTTCTTTTTCTATTTTAAAAAACCGGTAGGTTTCGTCGCGCAGGTTATTAGACACCGCGGTAATGGCATCGCTTTCATTGATGGAAAATGTAACCACGGGGGCATAGGTCTTATCTTTTCCCACCAGGGTGATATCCGTTCCATGCAAGGTGGTAATAACCGGTATATTGATTCCCTGTTTCCGTAATATCTGTTTGGCCATATAGGCCGCCGAAGCATGCGGGATGGCATAATGCACATGCAGCAGATCAAGTTTATTGTGATCAATTACATCTACCATGGTACTGGCCAGCGCGGTTTCGTAAGGCGGGTAATCAAACAGGGGGTAGGTAGGTACTCTCACCTCGTGGTAAAAAATATTTGCATTGAATTCGCTCAACCTTACCGGCTGCTGGTAAGTAATAAAATGTACCTGGTGGTCTTTATCCGCCAGTGCTTTTCCCAGTTCCGTAGCCAGTACACCACTTCCGCCAAATGTTGGATAACAAACAATTCCTATACGCATCTTGGATGATTATTTTTAAAATTGTTTTCGAAGGTAAATGAAATAACAGGAACCCTGTCAATAGCCCGCACCGTTTTCCTTGCCGGCGCACGCTAAGCTTCGTTGTGGGTACGCTTTGATTCAGCAGACAGCGACCTATGCAATAACATGCGGAGGGTGCAGTCCACAGCATTAACCAGTTTACCGCATGATTGTTTACCCTATCTTTAGTAAAATTTTGTTTTCATGAGGGCGCTAATTGTCTTTTGTTTGCTGCTGGGCTGCCAGGATACCCTGTTTGCCCAGCGTGAAGATTCTGTTTTTATTGCAAAGATTGCAGATGAGATACTGGTAAGCGGCAAAATCTATGATAACCTGCGGGTATTGTGTAAAACGGTGGGTGGCCGCTTGTCTGGTAGCCCGCAAATGTATAAAGCGGAGGCATGGGGGGTAAAAACATTGAAGCAGGCCGGTGCAGATAAAGTCTATTTGCAGGAATGCATGGTGCCGCACTGGACAAGGGGCGGCCGAGACGAAGCCTGGTATAATTATAAAAATGCGGCTGGCAAAATAGTCAGGGAAAAACTGGATGTACTGGCTCTGGGCAATTCCGTGGGCACAACTAAAGCCGGTGTAAAGGCCACCGTAGTGTACTGTAATAATTTTGATGATCTGGAACGGCAAAAAGCAGTGGTAAAAGGCAGGATCGTATTTTTCAATTACCCATTTGATGAAAGATTTGTGCAAACATTCCGCGCTTACGCAAGTTCGGGTGTTTACCGTTGGGATGGACCCAGTCGTGCCGCCCGTTATGGCGCATTGGCCGTGGTAGTGCGGTCCCTGTCTGCCTCCACCGACAATAATCCGCATACCGGTTCCACCTTGTATGATACCAATTATGCTAAGATCCCGTGTGCGGCTATGGGTCTGCGTGATGCCGATAAGCTGGGAGCTGTTTTGAAAAGCGGGAAACAGGTGGAACTGTTTTACAAATCAAACGCTCATTTTCTACCGGATACCATTGGTCACAATGTGATAGGAGAAATAACCGGTAGTGAATTGCCCCGGGCGTTTATTACAGTAGGCGGTCACCTGGATAGCTGGGACCCCGCAGAAGGTGCGCAGGACGATGGTGCCGGTTGTGTTCATTCCATTGAAGTGTTAAGGGTATTTAAAGTGCTGGGCTATAGACCAAGACACACTCTGCGCGTGGTGCTTTTTGCCAATGAGGAGAATGGTGGAAGGGGTGGCGAAGCCTATGCCGCGGCGCTCAAAAAAAATGGCGATAGTTGCAGGCTCGCACTCGAAAGCGATGCCGGCGGGTTTACGCCCAGGGCCTTCAGTCTTTCGGTAAACCAGCAGCAGCTTAAAAAAGTGGAAGGCTGGATACCTTTGCTGATGCCCTATGGTGTTTGCCAGTTTATAGTGGGAGTAGGCGGGTCAGACCTGGAACCCCTGCAGGCAAATCCTGCTATTGTGGTGGGTGAATTGCTCCCCGATGGAAACCGGTATTTTGATGTACACCATGCACGCAACGACGTATTTGAAAACGTGAACAAACGGGAACTTGAATTGGGCGCCGTTAATATGGCTGCCTTAATATACCTGGCAGATAAATATGATTTATAATGTGCTGGTTGCAACTTTGTGAACAGCCGGCCAATCAGTAGTAAAAAAAAATATATGAAAAAATTTTTAAGGGTCTTTTTGAGTCTCCTGGTGCTGGGCCTGGTTATTTTTTTCCTGATCCGGTATTTTTTTGTATTTGGCGAAGGCACGAAAGCCGGCCAGTTAAACTTTTTTGTAAAAAAGGGATACCTGTTTAAGACATATGAAGGTAGAATTATACAGACCGGTTACCGGTCTGTGGTGCCGGGCAGCATTCAATCCAATGAATTTGAATTTTCCGTGGTAAATGAAAAAGTGGCCGCTACTTTAATGTCGCATAGCGGCGCCATGCTGGAACTGCATTATAAGCAATATTTCGGCACCCTGCCCTGGCGTGGTATGTCTGCCTATGTTGTAGACAGTGTTATATCTGTGCACGATGAAAATGACCGGCCGCTAAATAAATAGAATGCATGTTGATGATTTAGGCATGCAGGAGAAAAATGGCGGGGCGTTTATGAAGGTCGGGCAATTTGTTTTTCCATTCAGCAATGGTGTGGGTCTTGATATATTCGTTGTTGCCGGTAATATCAGCGGCAATGCAAAGACGGGTAGAGGGGCGCAGGGTCTTACAAATATTTTCTGTTAGCTGGTTATTGCGATAAGGCGTTTCAATAAATAGCTGGGTGCAATTTTTTTTTGCCGATTCATTTTCCAAATCTTTTAAGGTTTTTATCCTGTCTGCGGCATCAATGGGCAGGTAGCCGCTGAACTGGAAACACTGGCCATTCATGCCGCTGGCCATTAATGCCAGCAACAATGCGCTGGGGCCTACCAGTGGTTTTACGACCGCACCCAGGGTATGCGCTGTTTCTACCAGCACCTGCCCGGGGTCTGCTACGCCGGGGCAGCCTGCTTCGCTGATAATGCCAATGGTAAGGCCACGCTGCAAGGCCTTTTTAAACGAATCTTTTACGGCTTCTTCTGCTTTATGGATAGTATGCCATTCGTAATTATCAATCACTATTTCCTTCCACAGTCTTTTCAGGTATCGCCTGGCACTGCGTTCATTTTCCACAAAAAACACCCGGCATTCCTGTACCGCGGCGATTATATAAGGGGGTAAGGTCTGCAGGTTGTCTTCATCAATAAACGAGGGGATAAGGTAAACGCTTCCGGTTGCTGCACTGGCCATAATGAAATAATTTGAACTGCAAAGATAGGGGATGGGCATTGTTGATTTGGACGACGGGTATAGCACAGGCATAGGCAAAACCCATACAACCGGCGGACAATACTACACCGGCTTTTCCTGGTAATACAGGCTGATGGTGGCCGCCACCACGGCATAGGCGGGCGCCAGCACCCACCCAATAACCGGTATAAAATGCATGAGGTAGAAAACAAGACCATTGCCAATGGCAAGCCCCTTTCGGTTACCAATAAACGCAACGCTTTGAGAAGGCGAAAGTTTATGGCGCTCACAGCTGTAGTCGAGCATGGAAAAACCATAGTAATAACATTCAACAAAAATTGATATAACCGGCGTAACCCAACCCACTACCGGTATAAAAGAAAGCAGTAAAATGGACACGGTGTAAACGGTTTGCCAGAGTGCGTTGCGAACTGCCAGTTTAATGCCGCGCAGCATATCTTTTAACAACTGCGGCCAGCTAAAGGGATACTCGGTTCCCGCCAGCAGGGATTCTGTTTTTTCGCTCAGGTAAGCAAAAACGGGCGAACCAATAATAAGCCAGAGGTATTTAAAAAGTGAAAAATAAAAAAGTAGCAACAGGAGTTGCACCATTATCCGGCTCATCATAAACACAAAACTCAGCAGCCCGCTCCGCTGCTGCTGCAGCCAGCGTTCAATGCCAATTAGTTCACTCAGGTAAGAAATGGCAGAACCGGAAGAGGTCCAGAAAAAATACATTCCCACGGTAAAGAGGATCATGTATAGCACACCGGGTATCAAAATCCACTTCCACAGGCGGTACCTGCTGATGAATTGATGGGCCCTGTAATAGGATTGTATTGCTGTAATAATTTCCTTGAGCACCGGTTGAATTATTGAACTATAAATGTATTACTTTGAGGGCAGATGGGAATATTTTATTATGAAAAAGCTACCCGCTTCATTTTATCACCGGACCAGCGTGGTTACCATTGCAAAGGAATTACTGGGCAAACTGCTTGTTACTTCATTTAATGATGAGCTAACGGCGGGGCGCATTGTAGAAACGGAAGCCTACAATGGTGTTGTTGACAAAGCTGCCCATTCTTACGGGGGACGGCGTACCAATAGAACGGAGATCATGTATGCCACGGGTGGCGTGACTTATGTATACCTGTGTTATGGCATTCACCATCTTTTTAACGTGGTAACCAATGTGCAGGATATACCGCAGGCCATACTGATAAGAGGTATTGAGCCGGTAACAGGTATCAACATCATGTTGCGGCGGATGAAAAAAGAAAAGGCAGATCACAGTATTGGGCGCGGTCCGGGCAACGTTTCAAAGGCACTGGGTATTACGGTTCAGCATACCAGTTTGTCTTTGCAGGAAAGCAATATTTATATTGCAGACGATGGTGTAAAAATTAAACCGGCACAAATAATCGCCACAGCGCGGATAGGGGTCGATTACGCTGCGGATGATGCTTTGTTGCCCTATCGCTTTTATATAAAAGACAATCCATATGTTAGCGGCAAAAAACAATTTAAATCCTAAGCATTGAATTCGGCCGGGGTCGTTTATAAAAAAAAGATTGCGCAGGCTGTTTTTACCAATCTCAGCTTTTGGGTATTGATAGCCATTATTGCCGGCATTTTGCTGGGCAATTATTTTCCGGCCACCGGTATAAAGATGGAAAAGCTGGGGGTTTACTTTATCGATCTCATCAAATTTTTTATCGGACCAATTATTTTCCTGACCATTGTGCTGGGCATCTGCGGCATGGGTAGTCTAAAAAAAGCGGGCAGGATAGGCATTAAATCACTGTTGTATTTTGAAGCAGTTACTACCATTGCCCTGGTCATTGGCATCCTGGTGGCAAATATGATACAACCCGGTAAGATCAATAAGGCTGGCTTGTCTATACAGGATGCATCTAAATATACATCGAGAACGGCGCGGGGCATCGACTGGCGCAGCTTTTTTACTTCTAATTTTACGCTGCAGGTGCTGGTTGTTGCCATTATTGTTGGTATCTGCCTGGGGTTCTATAGTGGCCGCCAGAAAATTGTTGATCCGCTTTCAGCGATCTCAAAGATTGTTTTTAAGGGGCTGAAATATGTGATGTACCTGGCGCCTATTGGAGCGTTTGGTGGTATGGCATTCACCATTGGAAAATTTGGCCTGCATACCCTGGTGCCGCTCGGCAAACTGATGCTGACCGTTTACAGCACCATGCTGGTTTTTGTTTTCGCGGTGCTGGGATCCATTATGCGCTATTACAACGAAAGCATCTGGAAGTTTTTGAAATACATTAAAGAAGAACTATTGATTGTATGGGGTACTTCTTCATCTGAAAGTGCCCTGCCCTCTATCATGAACAAGCTGGAGAAAATGGGTTGCAGTCAATCGGTGGTGGGTCTGGTAGTACCCGCCGGTTATTCTTTTAATCTCGATGGCACTTCTATTTATCTATCCATGTCGGTGATCTTTCTTTCGCAATTATATGACGTCCATTTGTCGGTAGAGGAGATCATGAGTATCATCGGCATCCTGATGCTTACCTCAAAAGGCGCCGCAGGCGTAACAGGCAGCGGGTTTATCGTGCTGGCATCCACACTCACGGCCATTCATAAAATACCGGTGGAGGGGCTGGCCTTTTTATTAGGGGTAGACAAATTTATGAGCGAAGCAAGGGCCATCACCAATATCATTGGCAACGGGGTTGCCACCATTGTAATTGCCAAGAGCGAAAAGGAATTCCTGCAACCGGAATTTGAAGTGGGTTAATACGGTCGAAAAATGTTTTAATACGTGATTATGTTGAGGGCTAAGTAAAATGTTTTCTTCGGAAGAAGGTGAGCCGCCCGAAGAAAGGGCGACCCAC
>JBDTVE010000130.1:0-14504 GCA_040007355.1 Bacteroidota bacterium
TATTGGGCCAGCGAGATATTGATCTTTACACCGCCCCTTGTATTGGTGATGGGTGCGGAAGTGGAAATCTTGGGTTCCGTTCTGCGTTGGTCAAAATACAGGATGATCTTTACCCGGTTGTTAAGAACGTAGTCAATGCTTGGCGAAATGGTGATCACCTTTTGTCCTGCTGTTGGCAGTGTTGTAGCTTGGTCCAGGCGGCTGTTTGACGTGATATCGTCGCGCACACTGAAGTCGAGTGTAAAAGTGATATCGTTTTCTAATTTTTTTGTGTCTTTTTTGGAGAACGGAACTTTGAACGGCAAAGCAAATCCTTTTTTTCTCCACCGGCCACCAAAAGTAAATTCAGTAGACCGTGATTCGCTTAGCTGGAAATCTATCAGGCTTAAACTCAATTGCCGTGATTTCTTGTATTCAAACCTTGCGCCCATCTGGTTGGTAAACTGCATGTCCAGGTCAATAAACGGCGCAAATGCTTCCGAGATGGTAATATTCGGCACCAGGAAATATGGTACAAAGCTGCCATTGCCGCCAGCCGAGGTGTCAATAAATCCGGGATAGTTATGGCTTAAGGGATCCTGGTACAATAGTGCAGAATTAAAACTGTTCATGCTAAGCGTACTGTTATAGGCATGGGTAAGCGTAAAATTGGTAAATATCTTTTCCATGCCTGGTATCCGGGTTAACCCGTTGTAGGATATCCGCCAGTTGGGAAGCGCCTTAATTCCGCTGAACGGGTTGGAGCTCACGGTTGGATTGTCTGCTTTCATCAGTGCAACGGAACTGGGATCTTTCCCGGTGTAGGCGGCCAGGAATGCGGGTATCAGCACATCCTGCGCATATTTATCGTAACCTTTATAATAACCGTCTGCATTTTGTATGGGGTTGCCCAGTGCGTCTTTGGAATAGGGGTTTAGCCTGGCCAGGCGCTCCGATAGAACAGACCGGTAATTCTGGAATTTCAGGAATGTATTGGATACCTGGTTCGGTTTTATTTTCTCAAACAAGGTCTGGAAGGAAATATAACTGACGCTGAAACTACCCGATGAATAAGGGCTCAGTCTACTGAAATTTCCGGCTACCTGGTTGGTATCCTTGTATAGTTCAGAATAGGTTTTGCCAAAAGTTTTATCTACGTTCAGGTCAATAGTAAGATCGCGAACCGGGATAAGCTGTGCATTGATTTTTAAATTCTGGTTATAGTCTTGCCGGTTCAGGTTATTCAGCAGCGGGTTGTGCGTAAAGAATCCTTTCTTAGCGAAGTTGTTGATATAATTAGTGTCCGGCTGGCGGCCCATAATAAAATCAAAACCGGGTGCCATGGAATGCCAGTTCATGCCAAGTATTCTGGCGCTGTCTGTATAGCCGGCGAGGTTGGTTGTACCGGTAGAATTATAGGTAACACTCATTCGTTTGACAGACGTGATCAGCCTGCCAAAAACTTTTATCAGCATGGGAACTTCGGGTAAGGCATTCAGGTCTCTTACTTTATTTCTTTTTCCTTTTGCGTTGGTTGAATCAGCCTTTTTAGCACCGGGCACTACGGGTACGGGTGCCGGTTTGGGCGCGTCCCAGTCGATAGCCCGCAGGAAGCGGCTTTTCTGGTATAGTTTGGTAAAGTCAAGTTCGGCGGTTGCGTTTTTATCCTGCGAGTTATTCACGAAATTGCCCAGGCTTTTGGCTACCGAATCCAGCGAGGAAGCCAGCCAGCCGTATCGGGCTATATAACCCACGCGCACGGTGGTCCAATCAAGCAAAGGAATTTTATTGGTGGGTAGTATATAGCTAAAGGTAGCCTGTTGCTGGTAAGATACATTCCGGCCGCCATTCAGAAAATTATTCCACATCTGTCTTTTCTCATAGGCAGTTAAACGGCCGGGCGCTTCATCCACCCGAGCAAGATTGGTAGCGGTATAATCCAGGTTAAATGATTTTGTAAAATCCCAGCGCAGGGTATAATACCGGTCGAACGTAAAATATTTATTATAGGTTTCCGGCAACACCCCTTTGGGCCCGCCTACATTACGCGCCCGAAATGCGCCGAATTGTCGTTTGGCATCGCCGCGGAAACTCAGGATAGAGGGCATCGGGCTAAAGTTAAATTCCTTTAAAAATTTAAACCAGGGATTTTTTGACCAGATAAAATTCTTGAAAGGTTCAATAAATTTCGGGGTGGTGGAATAATTATATCCCAGGCCTCCGTGGTGCACAATCAACTCATCGCTTTCAATTAAGGGGTTATGATGTTCCTGCCGCGTATAGGAATAGCTGAGGTCAACGTTTTCAATGCTCCACAATTTCTGTTTTTTACCGGTGGTATTGTTCTTTTTTACATTGGTGAAATTAATGGTACGGAGGGTGGTGAGTTCTATAGCATCATTTCTGATAGAGTCCTTGTTTGAACCGGCCGCGCCCAGCTTGTCCTTTAATTTTATATCCAGGTCGTAGGGATCGTATTCCGGTGTGCTCATCGTTTGAGAATAACTGGCATACATGGGAATGGAAATACCTGATTTCTGCGGAAAGAATTTTCCCAGTTCCAGGTTGGTGGCTGCATCAAACTGCGAAAGGTTGTCTTTTGCGCGTTCGTTTACCCGCTGGTCAATATTGCCAAAACCGATTCCTTTAAAACTGCCGGAGAAGGTTAACGTACCCAGATCAGCCAGTTTCATGTCTACCCGGCCAAGGGCTGCCCAGCCGCCTTTTTCATTGAGATCAGACAACCGTAATTCATTAAACCATACTTCGGTACAGGCGGGTGTTTGTCCAATATTCTGTACGCCCAGGAACATACCCCTTACCTCGCCCAGGTTGGGATTGCCCAGTATGGCATAGGTTTTCCCGTCTGCATCGATTTCTTTGAAATAAGTAGTTGGCTGGCCTGCATTGTTGCGTCTTATCTTCAATTGGATCAAACGCTGAAGATTAAGCGCCAGTTCATTTTGCGATGGCCATATCTGCGCGGGGTCGGAGGTGTTATAGGGTGTTTTGGTAAGTGGTATTTTTATTTCGTAGTAATTACTCACAAAATCGTTGCCAAGGCGTATAACTGCCTGCAGCGCGTTGGGTTGCAGCGGGTCAACCGCGCCCCGGCCTTCTGCGTGTATAAACATAGACAGGGTTCCGTACTGGCGCAGGTCTAGATTAAATGTTTTAAACACGCCGCGGGCATCGTTTTTTGCCAGGTCACAGATCTGAAGGCTCATGCTCTGTTCATTCTGGAACAGGTTTACATTGTTATTGCTGAGCAATTGCTGGCGTTCAATACCCGGCGGTGTAACATAGGGTACCGGGGTACGCTTGCTGTTTTCTTCAATGTTTACCGCCAGTACATTGAGTTCCGTGGAAGAATTGGCGGGAACATTGGTATAGTTGCCCGTGGTATCTACATTAAAGGTAAAATTTCTCCATTGGTTGCGAACCAACTGCAATTCAGCAAAACGGCAGACCAGCGAGTCGTCGAAACCGGTTAAAAACATACGTATAAAACGTATCGATTTAAAATCGGGGATATTGCCCACTTTAGATGCATACTGGTCTACGGGTACCCGGAACAGGTACCAGCTTTCCGGTTTGCTGTTGGGTATATTGGGTGTAAACGTGCGTTTATCGGTAATAAAATTCTGGCCCACTGTAAACTGCCCCGGCGCCAGGTTGATTTTATACTGGAAATATTCTTCCAGTTCATTCAGTGTGTTATCGCGGTTCAGGTCTTCCTGGTCTGGGTAGAGTGTGGCGGCGGCGGTTATGGTTGAATTGGCATCTGCAATGGGTGAATTGCCCTGGGGGTTATTAATTTGTTTATAACGAGTAAGTATATTCGCCTGGCCGTTGTCATAACTGGCATCGCGGTAATTTTTAAAATTATCGCTGGAGGGGTCCAGTAAAGCCTGCTGGTAAACAGGCGATCCGATACCTACCTGGCTGCCCAGCTGGGTAAGGTAGGCATTGAACTTTGCTTTTTCTGCATCATCTCCCAGACCGTCAAAACCCACATCTTGGAAGGGCCGGTCGGCGGGGTCATTGCTAAAGGCGTTGGTAACCTGGATGGGGTTGGCAGGTACATTTCCCCAAATGGAAGAATTGTCTACCACGGCTTTTCCATCTGCTCCCGGCAGACCGTTTTCAAACTGCCTCCGTCCATCGCGCAGCACATCCTCCGAGATATTACCCAGGTTGATATAAAACTGACCGCCGCTGCTGCTGGGTTTCATCAGGAAAGGGTCTTGCATCCAGAATTCTATATATTCAACATTACTGGTTTCAAAATCGGTCTGGTCAATGGCGCGCATAATACCGCCCCAACGGTTTTTTGGATTTTCCAATTTGCCATTGGGGCTCACGCTTCCCGGGCGGGCATCAAAATTATAAGGCCCTCTTTCCGTTGGATAAAAAGCCAGGTCGAAGGTTACCAGTTGCGCCTGTCCGTAGTCAACGGATTTGGTAGGATAGATTTCCTGCTGGTTGATGGCGCGGATGCGTGGATCCGAAAAATCCTGGTAGCCTTTAACCGGGTTATTACTGCCTTTTGCATCCTGTAAATTGGGTTCTATATTGTACCAGGCCAGTTTGGCGCGGTTATAACCGTAAGAAAGATCATTGCTCAGGCTGGCTTCCGGAAACAAACCGTTGTTTTGAGGAGTGGAAGCAAGTGTCCAGCTGATCAGGGGGAATCGCAGGTCAATATTGCTGGTGGACCCCTCAAAATCATCAATATAAATAGAGCCGCTGCTGCCCTTGCCTATCTGGGGCGGGTGACCGGGTTTTAGCGCGGCGGCTTCTCCATACGCCTGGATGGAACTCATTTCGGTGGTATGATAGCCGGGCAGTTTATCCAGCCATCGCGTAAGCTTGGGAAATTCTGAACGATAGTTAAAATCCACCCCGTACATGGTATTTCGTATGGGGTCGCCATCGCTGGTGCTCACTTTGCTGAAATAGGGTCGCTCACCCATGCGTACCATGGTTCCGCCAATGGTAAGCGATTCCTTTGCCGTGTTCTTCGCCAGATAATCCAATCTCAAACCCAGGTAATTTCGTTGCTGCAACCCAAAACCCGCATTGTTTTCAAACTGAACATTTACCGGCACACCTGAGTTAACAATGGCCTGGTTCAGAATTTTTACAGTACCCAGTCCATAGTCAACTGAATAATCAATTCCTTCTTTTAACACGGTACCACCGGCACTAACGCTAACGGACCCCTGTGGTACGTTAAAAGCACCCAATGAGATTTCTGATGCAGAGGTTCCCTTGGCCTTACCACTGATGATGAACCGGTCCAGGTTTGCATATGTTTTTGCAATTTCCTTGATGGTATCGTACAGGGGATAATAGACATATTGATCGATGGTGCTTTGCGGACTGCCGTTAAAAGCCCGCTGTTGCAGATCGCGCCCAAAAGGTTCCAGCAGGGGAAACACTATCCTGGCCTGCTGTGAGAAAATGGTGCGTTGCTCTATATAGTCAAATACACCATCGGGTTGAGGGTCGTTTCGGGTATTCAGGGTATCCAACCGCAGTAGTTGTAGTAAAGGAACGCCGGCGCGAGGGCCTTCCGGTAGATATCGTTTGGTGCCCAGGCTGGGTTGTTCGTATAAAATGTTTAATTGAAAGTCGGTCGCCTGTACACCGCTAAGATAGCTGCCATCCCTTGTTTTCAACACGTAAACGTTCTTCATCATCAGGTCCCAGATGGGCAGGTTGGGGCGTTGCGAAGTGGCTTTTAACAGTTTCAAAAACAATACTTTTTGCGTACCTGATTTTGCGGCCGTGGTATCGGGCGGCACGTCTTGTGAAAACTCACCCACGCTGTAGATCTTTCCATTATAGCTATAGCGGAACGCAACGGCCAGTACTTCGTCGGATTGCAGCGGTTGTGAAAGAGAGAGATAACCTACCTGCGGGTCATAATAATAATCGGTCGTTGTAAGCTTACGGGCAAATGTTTTTTCAAAGTCTTGTACCGGCGACAAACCCAGTGCGTTTAACCTGGATGTTACAAAAGAGGAATTACGGCTGGCGGGGTCGTTTACAATACTTCGGTAAAGCGTGTTCACATCATTAGACGGTAAACGGTTGGGCATGGGCAGATAAGGATGAACATTGGGATTATAAGCGGAATCCTCACCCAAATCCATTAAACCCACTATGTCCCGTGTATCGGTGGTGGAACCATTGCGATTGGTTACCCATACTTCCATCTGCAGTATCTGCACCTGTGATGTTACAGCCGGAAGGTTGGCCAGCACTTTATTATAATTATTGCGGAAATACTGCGCCAGCAGGAAGTGCCGGTTTTCTTCGTAGTCATCGGCCCTGAACTCAAAAAGACTGGAAGCGGAACCTCCCTGCAAACCCAGCGACTGGCGCTGTGAACGCTGGTTGGCCAGCACCGCGGTAACATTTAATTTACCAAACTGCAACTGCGTTTTAATTCCAAACAACTGCTGCGCACCCTGAATCAGGGTTCCCTTGGTGGAAAACGAGACATTTCCCGCTTCAATACGTTTTATGATCTCATCGCTGGTGCCGGTATAATCCAGTTTCAACTGGTTTTCAAAATCAAATGTGGCCTGGGTATTATAACTGATAGGCAGGCGCAATTTATCGCCGATATTGGCAATTACGCTGAGGTTAGCGTCCATGTTAAAATCAAAACCGCCGCTTTTACGTGCACTCTCCGGTAATGTTGGGTTTTTTATATTTTGACCCTGGTAACCAGCCGTTATGTCAACGCTTCCCTGTGGCTTGATTTCCACTTTGCCATTGCCAAATATGCGGTTAAACAAATTATCGGTAACGCTTAGTTTGGGCTTTAGTAATTTTTTGTTGAGCCCGCTCAATACATCGGAACGTTTTTTAAAATAATCGTTTTCATCCTGTTTGCCACGCAGGCGAAGGTACTCATCAAAAGTGAGGTAGGTGGGTTTGCGGTAATAGGAATTGCCTATTTTTTCGATGATATAGTATTGTTTTGATACGGGGTCGTATTCAATGGAATCCTTGATATTGGCCGGGTCTTTCAGGTCAAGCGATTTTCTGCCGGGATTGGAAAGCTTATCGCCCCTGCGGTCCTGTATGGGGTATTTAAGTGAATCCCCCGGGCCGGTTTGGCCAATAGCAGGCAGGTTACTGCATAGCACTAAGGTAAGCAAAGCAGCAAGTGTGGTTAACGAAGTTTTTTGTATTGAACGAAATGAAACAACCAAGACTTTGAAAGCGAAATTAGTTAAGTAGAAAAAGGGTCAATAGGCTTATAAAATTTTCAGTGCTTGTTTGATGATATCCTCAATTTTTTCGCTGCCAGGGATGGCCAACAATACTTTTTTTACCGCCTGTTCGGCAGCTTGTCTTCCAATACCCAAAGCCAGCAGTGCATTTAACGCATCCTGCTCTAATGTATTGTTTACCAATGCAGCAATATTTATTTCGGTTGATTGTTTGCTCAATTTATCCCTTAGTTCCAGCACCACCCTTTCGGCTGTTTTACGACCAATGCCTTTAATACTTTCCAGCAATTTTACATTTCCCTGTACAATTGCCCGGCATATTTCATCGGGTTTCATGGAGGAAAGCATGATCCTTGCCGTGCCGGCGCCGATGCCGTTCACCGCTATCAGCTGGATAAAAAGCTCTTTTTCCCGCAGGTCAAAAAAGCCATACAGTACATGGGCATCCTCGCGTATGTGAAGGTAAGTATGCAGCACACCCTCTGGCAGGGCCTGTATACTGGAATACGTGTTCAGGCTTATCTGCACTTCGTAGCCGATGCCATTTACATCCATTACTGCCAGGGCGGGCGTTTTTTGTACAAAATTGCCTTTTAGGTATGCGATCATGCGGCGAAAATAACATGAAAATGTGAAAACAACTGCACCTGGCAGCGGGCAGACTGGCGCGGACTCTTAAAACTGTCTTGGCCCGAAACTGACCCAGCTCACCGCTGCCGTTACGGTTTCCTGCTTTATCACTTTTCCATATTTGTATTTAAGTCCTACTTTTACCGAAATTTAGGTGCCAATATATGAATCAATCAATTACGGCTGCTATTACGGCAATAGGCGGGTATGTACCGGAAGACAAACTAACCAATGCTGATCTTGAAAAGATGGTGGATACCAACGACGAATGGATACGCACCCGCACCGGTATTGTGGAAAGAAGGATTTTAAAAGGAGAGGGAAAGGCAACTTCAGACATGGCGGTGCCGGCCGTGCTGGAACTTTGCAAAAAACGGGGCATATCACCTGCGGAAATTGATTGTATCATTGTGGCCACGGTTACCCCCGATATGGTTTTCCCGGCTACGGCCAATATTGTCTGCGATAAGGCAGGCGCCGTAAATGCCTGGAGCTTTGATATGGGTGCAGCCTGCTCCGGTTTTTTATATGCCCTTACTACCGGCGCCAGTTTTATAGAAAGCGGCCGGTATAAAAAAGTAGTTGTGGTAGGAGCCGATAAAATGAGCGCCATTGTGGATTATTCGGACCGTAATACCTGTATACTTTTTGGAGATGGGGCCGGGGCTGTTTTACTGGAACCCAATACAGCAGGTTATGGCGTACGTGACAGCATCTTAAAAAGCGATGGTAGCGGCAGGAGCTTTCTGCACATGAAGGCCGGCGGCTCATTAAAACCAGCTACCATTGAAACGGTCACAAAAAAAGAACATTTTGCTTACCAGGAAGGACAGGCTGTTTTCAAATTCGCCGTAAAAGGCATGGCCGATGTGACTGCTGAATTATTGCAACGCAATAACCTTAGCGGCGACGATATTGCCTGGCTGGCGCCCCACCAGGCCAACCTGCGCATTATTGACGCCACGGCCAGCCGTATCGGGCTTTCAAAAGAAAAAGTAATGATCAATATACAGCGTTATGGCAATACCACGGCCGCTACCATTCCTCTTTGTTTATGGGATTGGGAAAAACAGTTAAACAAGGGCGATAATATTGTAATGGCTGCTTTTGGCGGTGGCTTTACCTGGGGTGCCACCCTGGTAAAATGGGCCTATTAACAGAACACGAAACGGTTGTGCTGAAACAGGCATTGCAAGGCCTGCAATAGAACAAAACAATTCCCGGCCCTAAACAAACGGTTGCCGTTACTGCTGTTTATCCCGTTCAAGCATACATTTTTTTTCAAGTTCTATATTCTCAGATCCCAATCATGAGCAAACCATATTTTCCCTTAACCGGTTTTAGTTCCGTAGCGCTGCATGCAGGCCATGAAGACGACCCGCTGGCGGCCCATATTACACCCATTTATGCCACTTCTACTTTTACCTTTGATACGGCCGACCAGGGTATGCGCAGGTTTGCCGGCCAGGAAGACGGATACATCTATACAAGATGGGGTAATCCCAATTTTACGGAAGCAGAAAAAACAATCTGCGCTTTTGAGTCTTTTGGTATTGCCGGTAACCAGGGTGGCACCCTGCCCCTGAAAGCTTTTTTACACGCCAGCGGACAGGCGGCTATGACCACCCTTTTTCTTACCAAATTGCAGCAGGGCAATGGGGTGTTGTCTCATTATTCACTGTATGGTGGTACCTATGAGCTGTTGCATAAGGTGCTGCCGCCGCTGGGCATAAGCGTAACGATTGCCGATCTGCGAAACCTGGAAGTTGCCGAGGAAGCCATGAAAAACAACCGGACTATAAAATGGATGCATCTTGAAACGCCCGCCAATCCTACTATCCAGTGCGTTGACATTGAAGCGCTGGTAAAACTGGCAAAAAAATACGGGATAGGCGTTTCGGTTGACAATACATTTGCAACGCCCTACCTGCAGCAACCCTTCCGTTATGGCGTTGATTTTGTAGTTCATTCCACCACCAAGTTTTTAAACGGTCATGGCACGGCTATTGGCGGTGTATTGATTGGAAAAGATATTGAGCTGATGGAAACCAGGATGACCAAATGGCACCGTTTGCTGGGAGGTAATTCAAATGCTTTTGATGCTTATCTGCTCACACTGGGGATGAAGACGCTGGAATTGCGCATGGAGCGGCATTGCAGCAACGCCATGAAACTGGCACATTATTTACAGGACCATGGCAGCGTGGCAAGGGTAAATTATACAGGATTGACGGACCACCCGGATCATGATATTTGCGCAAAACAGATGCGCCACCCGGGGCCGATGATGAGTATGGAATTGAAAGGCGGACTGGAAGCCGGGAAAAAATTTATCGACCGGTTAAGGATGTGTACCCGGGCGGTTTCACTGGGTACGGCCGATACCTTGGTCTCTCACCCGGCAAGTATGTCGCATTTTGGCGTATCAAAAGAAGAGCGGGAGAAGTTTGGCATTACAGACGGGCTCATACGCATGAGCATCGGAATCGAAAACTTGCAGGATATACTGGCTGATATGGAGCAGGCGCTTCAGGGATGATTGTGAATAGGCTTTCTCGGGGTCTGCCTCAAAGCCGGCAGGGCTTCGTAACCGCAAAAGCCGCTGCATTTTCCGCTGGGGTTATAACTCAACTGCTTCAAGTATTTCAGCCATTCCATCGTTCAATTTTAGAACATAGCTCACGTAAAACGAGGCAGCTTTTGCGGGTACAGATGTCTGACTCCATAAAATAGCTCTAAGTCTGGCCATTGTATCAAAAGAATTTCCGGATTTGTCGCGGAAGCAGATCCTTCCTAAGGTCAGGATGACAAGGACTTGGATCGGGATGACAGAGACTTGGATCCTGCTTCCTGAACAATAATTGATCTAAAACCAGAGCGATCAGCGTTCAAATAAAAACTCCCCCACCAATAATAGGTAAGGGAGCGTTTTGGCAGACATCGCTGAGACCGTACAAACATATTTATATCAATTGGGTTCTGTTATAACCGGGGCCGCAGCCAGGATATCTGCGCTAACCCCTTGCGCATATTTTTTAAAATTGTTGGTGAACTGGACGGCCAGCTTTTTTGCCATGGCGTCATAGTCGCTGGTACTGGTCCACGCGGTGCGCGGGTTTAAAAGGGCCGCGGGCACACCAGGACAACTATCGGGCATCAACATACCAAAAACGGGATGCGCCACAAAATCGATCCCCGCTAGTTTTCCTTCCAGGGCCGCGGCTACCATGGCCCGGGTATATGATAATTTCAGACGGCTGCCGGTGCCATAAGGCCCCCCGCTCCAGCCGGTATTGAGCATCCACACATTTACCTGGTGGTCGCGTATTTTATCGCCCAGCATGGCGGCGTACCTGCCCGGATGGAGGGGCAGAAAGGGTGCGCCGAAACAGGCGCTGAAGGTGGCCGTAGGTTCCGTAACACCCGTTTCCGTTCCTGCTACCTTGGCCGTATAACCGGAAATAAACTGATACATGGCCTGGGCGGATGTCAGCTTCGATATAGGAGGCAATACCCCATAGGCATCGCAGGTAAGAAAAAAAATATTGCGGGGGATGCCGCCCAGAGAAGGCTCCTGTGCCTGTGGGATAAAATGCAACGGGTAAGAAACACGTGTATTTTCCGTGATGACGCGACTGCTATAATCAATCTTATTGGTACCGCTGAAAAAAGGCGTGTTTTCTACCAGCGCGCCGGGACGTATGGCATTGAATATATCGGGTTCTTTTTCCTCGCTTAGATCGATGGTTTTTGCGTAGCAACCGCCTTCGAAATTAAAAATGCCGTCATCGCTCCAGCCGTGTTCATCGTCGCCAATCAGTCGTCTCGCAGGGTCGGCGCTTAAGGTTGTTTTACCCGTGCCGCTCAAACCAAAGAAAAGGGCGGTATCACCCTGCGGCCCGGTGTTGGCTGAACAGTGCATGCTCAGCACATTTTTATTTTGCGGCAGCAGGAAATTCAATACGGAAAATATGCTTTTCTTGGTTTCACCTGTGTATCCGGTGCCGGCTATCAAAATAGTTTTGTGTTTAAATGAAATTATAACGGCATTGCGCTGACGGGTACCGCATTCATCCGGGTCCAGTTGCAGACCGGGTGCCGATAAGATCGTCCATTCCGGTACAAAGCCTGCCAGTTCTTCCTGGCGGAGTTGCAGAAACATATTGGCGGCAAAAAGATCCATCCAGGGCTTTTCATTTACTACGCGGATATTGATGCGATAGCGTGGATCCGCGCAGGCATAGCAATCGCGCACCCACAGCGCTTCCTGTGCCGCCAGCCAGTCCTGTACCTGGTTGCTTATAATATGAAAATACCGCTCTTCCATGGCAATGTTAAAATCGTTCCAGTAAACGGTGTGTGCGGTCATCTCATCTTTGATGATAAACCTGTCTTTGGGACTTCTGCCGGTAAATTTGCCGGTGCGGATAACCAGCGCACCCGTATCGCTGAGCTGTCCCTCGCCCATGCAGATGCATTCTTCCATTAATTCTTCGGATGACGACTGATAATGAACGCGGTAAATATTCCGGGGATCATATTCCGGGAACGGAGGCTGGCTGGGGACGATTACAGGAATCGGCATAAATAATACGAACGTTAGTTAGCTTGCAAATATAGAATTACTTATAAATTAAACCCCCAGACGGGATGGGATTTTTTAAGGGATTCGAGGCGAGTGACCTTAGATATTGTCTAAAAAAGACAGTTTTAAGGAGGATAATTAATTATATTTTTAATAATAGTGGTTAATAATTGAATAATATCTATTTATTATGCTTTCGTTTGCGGTCCAGGTTCGCTCAAATACCAGCCCGTGAACGCGGGGCTAGGTGCCTTGGGAAGCGGTGCATTGTTTATCCGCATTACTGCCGGTGATGCATCCGCGCAGCAGGCAATATTTTGAAAGCGATGCAATCCGCAAATATTTGAAGCACCGCACGTTGTGCGCATTCGTTTTCATTAACGTACATTAGCATCATGAAATACCTTCCTTTAAATCCGGATATTTTTGTTCAGAACCGGAAGCGTTTTACAGAGAAAATGGAAAAGAATGCCATCGCCATTTTTAACAGCAATGATGAGCTGCCCTCCAATGGAGACGCGCTTTATAATTTTAAACAAAACACAGATTTGTACTGGCTCTCGGGCATTGAACAGGAAGACACCATGCTGGTGCTGTTTCCCGGTAACCCGGATGAAAAGCACCGCGAAGTGCTGGTATTGGTAAGACCCAACGAATTGAAAGAAAAATGGGATGGACGCCGACACCGGGCTGCAGAAGCAAAAGCCGTCAGCGGGGTGGCTACCGTAGTATGGCTGGATGGGCTGGATGGCCTCTTGCAGCAATGGATACACCTGGCGGATACCATTTACCTCAATACCAACGAAAATGATCGTAAGTCCAACAGGGTGCCGGTACGCGATTACCGGTATGCGGAACAAATGAGACAACGCTACCCCCTGCACCAGTACCGGCGCAGCGCCCGCATTATGAAAGAACTGCGCGCCGTAAAAACCGCCCTGGAAATTGACGTGTTGCAAAAAGCCATAGACATAACCGATAGAACCTTTAGGCGCCTGCTTGGTTTTATTAAGCCGGGTGTAATGGAATATGAAATTGAAGCAGAAATATTTCATTCTTTTTTATCTCAGCGTGCCACCGGCCCGGCCTACGGTTCCATTATTGCAAGCGGCGACAGGGCACGTACCCTGCATTATATAAGCAATAACCAGGAATGCGCCGCGGGCGAATTAATACTGATGGATTTTGGCGCAGAATACGGCGGCTATTGTGCAGACCTCACCCGAACGGTGCCGGTCAGCGGCCGCTTTACAAAAAGACAAAAAACCGTATACAATGCCTGCCTGGAACTGCACAATTATGCCAAAAGCCTGCTCAAACCCGGCATCACCATCACTAACTACCATGACCAGGTGGGCGAGCACGCCACCCAACTTTTTCTAAAAATAGGTTTGCTGAAAAAAACAGATATCAAAAACGAAGACCCGCAGAACAGGGCTTACCGCAAATACCTGTACCATGGTATCTCGCACCACCTGGGGCTCGATGTACACGATCTGGGTACCAAAACGGAACCCTTAAAATCCGGTATGGTACTGACCGTAGAACCGGGTATTTATATTGAGGAAGAAAAAATGGGGGTGCGTATTGAGAACAATGTATGGATAACCCGGAATGGAAATAAGGATCTGATGGCCAATATACCCATGACCGTTGAACAGATAGAAAACCTGATGAAACACTAAGCCGCTTACCGTAACCTGTGGTGACAATGCGATAGCATAGCACAGGCTAGGGTTCAGCGATACCCTGGTATTTTTAAAGAGATTGTTAAAGAAAGAAAAAGACAGTAATAATTGTTGAACTTGTATCCTTAATCGTTTTGTATTGATACGTTAATTGCCCGGTTTAATTATGAAAAAAATCCCCAACTTTTTTACACTGCTTAACCTGTTGTTCGGTTGCTGCGCCATTGTATTTGCACTGCAAACGCAATCCGTTACCATTATCCAGTCGGATGATCTGTCTACAAGCTTTAGCGTGCCCGAACGGTTGTACTTTGCCGCTATTTGTATTGTGATTGCCGCCTCCATTGATTTTTTAGATGGGTTCCTGGC
>JBDTVE010000131.1:0-5485 GCA_040007355.1 Bacteroidota bacterium
CAATTTGTATCTGGTACGCCCTAAAATCATCCAATTTAAGTTAATAGGAAGGCGACCAATAAATAGCATCCTGCGCAAATATTTTATTAAAGTGCATAAATGAAAGCAGCAGAAAAACAGGGATAATAACCTTGATGATGTTGTAAAGATAATTTTTAAACAAAAGACGTTCTAGCATTTTAATGCATTCATTTCTTTGTTCTCAACCAGTAAACAACCAACGGGGTTGTACCCCCCCAGCTTTGCCCGGATTTTGGGTATTTCAATAGAAGAATGCCTCTTGGCCTAGCCCAGCTCCTTATCAATCAATAGTTCCAGTTTTTCAAGCCGGTCCGTTATTTCATTGACCGCCGGCAGGCTATTGCCCGATTGCTGCGTGGCATACCACAACACCACCATTCCAATGTAGTCCTGCATGTCCTTGCCCGCAAACTGAGTCTTAAATTCTATGATCTTGTCGTTAATGAGTTTGATGGTTTTGCGCACCACTTCCTCGTCTTTGGGTTCCACCCGCACCCGGTAGGTACGGTCGCCCAGTAAAATATTTATTGGAATTAATGACTCCATAACTTGCCGGTTTCAAAATGATTTTATATATTTATTCACACTTTATCCACGGATTGGTGTTTTCTTGATAAATACCTGTGAAAATGGTGACACCACCACCTAAAACAACGACCAATGTTTGCCAAAGTTAAGTCCCCGGTCTTTATTGATACCCTCAAATTTGAGGTATCGGCGCCTGACCCCGCCCATCTGAAAGCCGTGCTGAGAGACGATAAAAACAGTATCTGCGGCACTTTTGAGACCAATGTAGCCAGGGTGGAAAATGAGCTGACCTGGCGCAATCTGAATGACCTGCCGTATGGCGTGTATACGCTGGAGCTGTCGCACGGGGAAGATGAAATGAAAGTACGCCTGGTTAAAAGGGTATAATCCCATCATTCACTGAGCATGTCAATGCAACGGTCTATTTCCCTGATATACTGGTTAAGCCTTTTTTCGAGTCCTTTTTTATCCTCCTCATTCATATTATTGGTAGCCGTTTTAAGAATCGCCACTTTTTGCTCCAGGGTTTCCATCTGCAGCATTTTTTCGGCCTGCAGACTTTTTATATCGGCCAGTTCTTTTTTCAGTTTCTCATTTTCCTTTTGCGAAGCCCGGTATTGTTTCAGTAGTTGCTGAAGCTTTTCGTTAATGCGCTGTATTTGCTGTTCCAACGGGTTCATTCATTACTAATTGATACCGGTTTAAAAATTAGTTCCCAGTAAAACTACCGGCAAGGCGCGGAAACCACCGCAAAAACATCCCGGCCTGTCCATGTATTTAAGAAATCAATATAACCCCAATTATCTGCGGATGGCAGCGCCCAGTTCGGTTTCCATAGCCGTCATTATCCTGTTCATCATGCCATCAATTTCCTTATCCGTCAGTGTTTTGTCCTCGTCTAAAAAAGTAAAACTAACCGCCAGGGATTTTTTGTCCTTTCCCAGTTTATCGCTCTCAAAAACATCAAACAGGTGCATGTCCTGCAGCTTATCCAGTTTTATTTTTTGAATGATCTTTTCAAGGGAATGATACAGGGTGGTTCTTGGCACCACCAGGGCCAGGTCGCGCTGTACGGGCAATTGCCTGGATAGTTCAGCCGCCTGTATATCTTTTCGTTCTTTTAGCAATTGTAACACCAGTGTCCAGTTGATATCTGCAAACCAAACCGGTTGTTTAATATCAAAAAGACCCAGGGTCTGCTGGCTTACCCCGCCCATCAAAGCCACCGTTTTTCCGTTTATGGCTGCCTCCATACAATGTTCCAGTTTATTTTGCCGGGCCGGTACAAAAGAAACCGCCTCCCAGCCAAGCAAATTAAATATGCGTTCCACGGCGCCTTTTATATAGTAGAGGTCGCTCTCGGTTCCCTTGCTTTTCCAGTCGGCATTTTTTGTTTTGCCGGTAACGTACAGGCCCAGGTGCTCGGGTTCTTCATATACACCCGGCGCACTGGTGCTGTATGTTTTTCCAAACTCAAAAAACGAGATATTATAGTTGCGCCGGTTAATATTGTGTGCCACCGATTGCAAACCTGTTTCCAGCATGGATGGCCGCATAATATTGAGGTCGGCGCTCAGGCTGTTCAGCATTTTTACCGCGGTAGCCAGTTCTTCTTCGGTATAAAAAGCGTTGTTGGTGATTGAATTGGTAAAAATTTCATTGAACCCCAGCCCGGCCAGGTAATTGGCCGTTTTTTCACGGTATTCGTGTTTATAGCCGTCCATGTCAATAGAAGGTGTAATGGTAATGCTGCTGGGTATTTCAATATTATCGTAACCGTCTATCCGCATGATTTCTTCTACCACATCGGCCGGTAAATGAATATCGGGTTTACTATAGGGGGCCGCAACCCATATATCATCCATTCCTTCTTTTATTACTTCAAAACCCAGGCTGGTGAGAATATTCTTAACGGTATCCTGGTGGTATTTTTTGCCACTTAGTTTTTTTAAATAATGATGTTTCAGCTGTACCTGTACTTTTTCATTTTTATCGGGGTACACATCTGTTATTTCCGATGCAATGGCGCCGCCCGCCAGTT
Source organism: Bacteroidota bacterium (assembly GCA_040007355.1). Lineage (GTDB taxonomy): Bacteria > Bacteroidota > Bacteroidia > Chitinophagales > Chitinophagaceae > JACMLD01. The sequence continues at coordinate 2,591 of JBDTVE010000131.1, forward strand.
CTTTGATCAGCAGCGCCGCGCGTTTCAATACCAGCACAGTATTGCTGATATCGGTATTTTTTTCAAAACGTGCAGCGGCATCGCTACGAAGCCCGTGCCGAAACGATGTCTTGCGGATGTCTACCGGGTTAAACCAGGCACTTTCCAGGAAGATATTTTTGGTAGTTTCTTTTACGCCGCTTTTAATACCTCCAAAAACGCCGGCAATGCACATAGGTTCTTCGCTATTGCATATCACCAGGTCTTGTTTGTCCAGTTTCCTTTCCTTGTTGTCAAGGGTTATAAAAGGCGTGCCTTGTGGCAGGTTTTGAACGATTATTTTGTTGCCGGTTATGGCGTCTGTGTCAAATGCGTGAAGGGGCTGACCGGTTTCGTGCAGTACATAATTGGTAATGTCTACAATATTGTTAATGGGTCTTATGCCAATGGCCCGTAATTTATGCTGCATCCACGGGGGGCTTTCTTTTACGGTAACGCCGCTGATACTCACACCGCTGTAGCGCTGGCATGCTATCTTATTTTCAATGGTAACGGTAATGGGCAGGCTATTAATATCAGGTTTAAATGTATTGTTGTAGGGTGCTCTTACCCGGCAGTCCTTTTTATCATGGTGGGTGAGATAGGCACATACATCCCTGGCTACGCCCAGGTGGCTCATGGCATCCATCCGGTTGGGGGTAAGTCCAATTTCGTATATCCAGTCAGTATAAGGCTGAAAATAAGTGGCCGCGGGGGTGCCTGCCTTGATATTGGCGGGAAGCACCAGGATGCCTGCATGGTTATCGCTTAGGCCTATTTCATCTTCGGCACAGATCATGCCCAGGCTTTCCTCGCCGCGTATTTTTGCCGGATGAATGGTAATCGGTTCCCCGTTTTTAGGGTAAATGGTGGTACCGGGCGGGGCCACCAGCACTTTTTGCCCGACGGCCACATTGGATGCGCCGCAAACAATTTGCAGCACCTGCTCCGTGCCAACGGATACCTTTGTGCATTTTAATTTGTCGGCATTGGGATGCTGGCTGCATTCCAGCACTTCGCCTACCACCAAACCTCTTAACCCGCCTTTTAGCTCTTCATATTGTTCCAGGCTTTCCACTTCCAGTCCCAGTGAGGTTAGTATCCTGCTCAGTCTTTCCGGTTCAATGGCCTGGGGCAGGTATTCGCTCAACCAGTTATAAGAAATTGTCATACGATTGCTTCAGTTTTCAATTGGCGCAAAGATAACGGATTAAGCCTCCATTTGCTAAAGGGTAGTTGGCTCCGGACGCCTAAAGACGGAATGGAAACGGCCGTTTTTTAAAGGGCAGCTTCTGTTTTTAACGGATCCGGATGGCCCGGTGCCGGAAGTTCACTGCCGAGAACCCAGAAATTAAGGATGTTTCCGTTAATTTTAGTTTTTACCAGGCATCAAGTGAACCATATATGAAAGAAAAAAAGCTGAGCCCTGCTTCCATTGTTATTTTTGGCGCCAAAGGTGATCTGACCCGGCGCAAACTCATCCCGGCTTTATATAATTTATTTTTAAACGACCATTTTCCCGAAATATTTACGATTTTTTGCGTAGACTATTTGCCGGCCAAAGTGGAAGATTTTAGAAAAGACCTGCTGGCCGGTGTCAATACTTTTTCACGTGGCGGTCGGGCGGATGAGGCCGTGTGGACAAAATTTTCGGACCGGCTGCAATACATACAGGGTGATTTTATGATGGCGGATACTTTTACGGCGCTAAAACAGTCTCTGGAGAAACTGGAGCATCCGCATACCCGGCGTGCCATCCGAATGTTTTATTATGCCGTTTCTCCGCGGTTTATTGAACCCATTTCAGACGCTTTGTACAACCAGCGGATTTGCTATAATGAAGCCCTGCACCGGATTGTAATAGAAAAGCCTTTTGGCACTGATCTTTTATCTGCGCAGGCCCTGAACCGGTTTTTGCGCAAAAGGTTTTCCGAAAAACAACTTTACCGCATAGACCATTACCTGGGCAAAGAGACTGTTCAGAATATACTGGCTTTCCGTTTTGCCAACCATGTATTTGAGCCATTGTGGAACGGCCGGTTTATAGATCATGTACAGATAAGCGTGGTGGAAGAAGTTACGGTTGGCGCGCGCGGCGGCTATTACGATAGCAGCGGCGCCATCCGCGATATGATACAAAACCATCTATTGCAATTGCTTTGCGTAATAGCCATGGAATGCCCGGCGAAATATGAACCGGAAATCATCCGCAATGTAAAGGCAAAAGTGCTAAAAAATATCAGGCAGTATAAGGAAGCTGAGGTTTTTACAAACGTGGTGCGCGGTCAGTATACAGATGGAACCCTTAATAACCTGCACCAGGTGGCCTACCGGTCCGAGGAACATGTTTCGCCCGTTTCCAATACGGAAACCTTTGTAGCCGCGCGGCTTCTAATCGACAATAAACGCTGGAAAGGGGTTCCTTTTTTCCTGCGTACCGGCAAGGCCCTGCAGCGGCAGGCCTCGGTGATAGTCATCCAGTTTAAAGACACGCCGCATAAGATATTTAAAGACGATATTCTACCCAATCAACTAATCATCAGCATTCAACCTGAACTGAAAATTACTTTATTGTTTGAAAGCAAGGTTCCGGGACTGCAAATGAAACTGAAACCGGTTGAGATGGATTTTATGTACAAAGACGTCTATACCGGCGATATCCCCGAAGCCTATGAAACGCTCTTGCTGGATGTATTGGAAGGCGATGCTACCTTATTTATGCGGGCAGACCAGGTGGAAGCTGCCTGGAAGGTGGTGATGCCGATTATAAACGCGTGGCGCAAACATCCCACTAAACAACTGCGGTTCTACGAGCCCGGTAGTTGGGGACCGGCCGCTGCCGGCAAACTGCTAAAACCTTTTGCCAAAGACTGGATA
>JBDTVE010000132.1:0-10853 GCA_040007355.1 Bacteroidota bacterium
GGGAGGGGTGTCGGGATTTATTTTGCATTGGATGATAATGTAAAAGTACCGTAAGGTTATTGACATTAAAAAAGGCGATTTATGGTTTGTCAATAGGAGTATCACCCGCAATAATGAGCGGGTGGTCACAAACTATGATTCGCCAATTTTTGATAAGTATTATATTTATCAATCAAAATAACTGCATGGGCAAAGAAAGAATTACAGGAGTTGGTAGCAGCGTGGAAGATACTTAACAAAATGGTGCGTTACTCTGAGGTGATGTTAATGACGGCAGCAATTACCTGCCTTTTTCATCAGACTTGTTATATATTGCTGCATGTAACACAATCCATTGCTGATATTTGCCGGGCCATTACCGGTATGCTACCGGCATATTTTGATTAACTTACTGCAAAACTGTAATTGAATATATTTTAATGAGTCAGTTTTTTCTGAAGCAGCAAGAGTCGGCGGAACTGCATCCATTTCCGCACATCATTGCACTTGCATGCCAGAAAATCCACCAGATACGTTTTAATAGTTTTGCACCGGCGGTGTCTGCTTACCTTCATTTTTTTTATATCACAGAAGGAAAATTTGAATGGATCATCAATGGCAAGCCTTTTACACTTTACCCCGGGGATACAGCCGTAGTTCTGCCCGGCCAGTTGTTTGGAGGTGAAAAAGGTTTTTTTGACCCGGGCATTATTTCATGGCTGACCATTGCCCCGCTGCAGTTTGTAAAAAGTGGAAATCTGGAACTGGGGATGTGGAGTGGGATACCTGAAAATGAAAGCAGGGCCATTGGAAAATTATTATCGCTGAACCAATTGCCTGTTTTATCAGGGCTGGCGGTGGCGGGCAGGATTTTTCAATCACTGCAAAAAGAAATAGTGGAACGGGAAATGGGATATGCCATACGCGTGAACCAGCTGATAGACGAATTATTAATTGCCATTGTGCGTCATTTAACCAGGCAGCATCATTTACAGCGCGACTTTCCGCAGATATTTATGGGGCTGGAGCAGGCCTTGCGCAGTAATCTCGACCACCAGTGGCTGGTAGAGGAAATGGCATTACTGGTGGGCCTGGGCAGCACCGCCTTTACTGAAAAAGTAAAAAACTATACCGGTTTTTCACCGCTGCATTATTTAATTAATATCAGGATTGCAGAAGCCATCAAGCTATTGAAAAATACGGACATGCATGTTACCGATATAGCCCTGGAGACCGGGTTTTGTTCGTCGCAGCATTTTGCCACCACGTTTAAGAAATTAACCGGGTATACGCCCCGGCAGTTTAGAATAAACAATACTAAAAATACCTGACACAACGATAAAAACACCATTATGGATTGCATTATTACCATAGACATTGGAACCAGCGCCGTAAGAATATTTGCGTTTGAAATGAACGGTACTGCCATCGGCTTTATGAAAGGCACTTATCCTACATTTCATACGGAACCTATCTACAGTGAGCAGGACCCGGAGCAGGTGTTTATAACGGTGCTGTATGTACTCAAAAACTTTCTTACAGAAAAAGTCAATTCAAAAAAATACAGGGTGGCAGCCATCTGCTTCAGTGCCGCCATGCACAGCGTATTACCGGTAGATAAAAATGGCGTGCCGCTGGGCAATGCCATTACCTGGGCAGATAACCGTGGTAAAAAAGAGGCGGATGATTTGAAAAGCCTTCCCATCGCAAAAAAGATTTATGATGCAACCGGAACGCCTATTCACCCCATGTCGCCGCTTATTAAAATAGCCTGGATAAAAAGGCATGATAAAGAAAGGTTCAGCAAAACAGATAAATTTATCGCCATAAAAAACTATGTCATCCAGCAATTAACCGGCGAATGTGTAATTGATTACAGTTTGGCTTCTGCCACCGGCCTTTTTAATATTTATAAACTGCACTGGGATAGTAATGCGCTAGCCTATGCGGGCATTAATGCAGACAGGCTGCCCACGCCGGTGCCTGTTTTTTATTCATCGCTGAAACTACGCAGGGAGTATCAGGTATCACTGGGATTGCCGGCTAAAACAAAAATTATTGCCGGCGCCAGCGATGGTTGTATGGCCACGCTGGGGGCGGGTGTGTGGGGAGAAGGAAAAGCAACCATTACCATTGAACAAAGCGGTGCGGTAAGAGTAGCGGGCAATAAAATGATACGCGACAGCAAACAGCGCTTCTTTAATTATCTGCTGACAGAAGGATATTATGTATCCGGCGGACCTACCAATAACGGTGGTGTTATTTTTGAATGGTTTGCTAAACAGTTTGGCGTGTTTAACGAAGCATATGGCATTGACGACAGCATTCAAACTCTAATGAAAGATGCTATGCAGGCGCCCGCCGGATCAGATGGCTTATTGTTTCTTCCTTACCTGCTGGGAGAGCGGGCGCCTTTATGGAATGCCAACGCCAGGGGCGCCTATTTTGGAATAAATATCAAGCACGGGCAAAAACATTTTATTCGCGCTACACTGGAAGGCATTCTATACGAAATATATAGCATCGGTAAGATACTGGAAGAGCACCGCGCTTTCAGCACGCTTTCTATTAATGGCAGTTTTGTTTCTTACCCGCTGTGGGCACAGATTATTGCCGATATGTTTGGTAAGCCGGTAAGCGTTAATAATAATTACGATAGTATTGGCACCGGTGCTTTATTACTCAGCCAGACAGAAATGGGTGTCTACCGCAACCTGGAAGTCGCAGCTAAAACCGTTTCTCTGCAGGCCAATTATCATCCCAATAAAAAAGATCACCAATTATATATGAAATACTTCGCAGTGTTTGAAAAACTAAGCCATAAATTGAAAGATGAGTTTGAACAGATCGCGCGGCTGCAAAATTTGTAATCATCGGAGTGCATCTTCATATATAAAATCCTCATTGGGCCGGTATATTGATCATCCTGTTGTAGCCAGCTTAACCATTAATACCTGGTATCATACGGCCGTTACCTGGAACGCCAGTGCAAGAGAATCCATGCAACTTTATTTTAATGGCGTTTAAGTGGAGACATGTATTGATGGATCCACTGGTATTACCAATGAGGCACCTATAAGATAGGCAACTGATCAAAACCAATTTTGCATCCGTAGGATATTCTATATGTTCTCATACACGGGGGGCATCCGCAAACCAGTACCCGGGTGCCGCCTGTAAGGCTTCCAGTGCTGTACAACTCATTTGCAGCTTATCCATATCCGGTTTGCCTGAGAGAAAGCTGTGCCAGCGTTCAACAATATCTTTGTCTCTTATCTGTTCGCCGTTTTTAAGCTGTATGCCACAAAATATTGGGTTTGCCAGTTATCGTTTAATTGTTCTTTGCTAACTCCATAACCTGTCGTGAGACCTTTTATCATTCCAATCGGGTGTTGGAGCAAAATAAGATTTATCGGTAGATATCAGGTGTTTTTTTACTTCTTCGTCAACCAGCTCTACTCCCAGTCCGGGCGCATTCATGGGCACATTGGCAAATCCTTTTTCAAAAAGCTTACGACCATCGGTTGTTTTTACAAGCGTATCCCACCAGGGACTGTCAAGAGAATGGTGTTCCAGTGCCAGGAAATTCTGGGTAGCAGCAGCGCAATGCACACTGGCCATAAAAGAAACTGGGCTGCCTGCAAAATGCATGGCCATTGCCACCCCATGCTCTTCTGCGTAATCTCCTATCCGTTTTGTTTCAAGTAATCCGCCAGAAGTGGCCAGGTCCGGATGGATAATGTCTACCGCATGAAAATCAATCAGGGGTTTAAACCCGCTCAGTAAATAAATATCTTCTCCTGTAAGCACGGGCGTATCCAGCGCATCAGATATGGTCTTATATTGTTCTGTATACTGCCAGGGAACCATATCTTCCAACCAGGCCAAGCGGTAGGGTTCCACTTTTTTTCCAAAACGGATGGCATTGTTTAAATCAAAATGACCATAATGATCAGAAGAAAGTGGTATTTCATAACCGATTGCGGACCGTACTTCACTGATGATCTTTGCCATTTCATCCAGTCCCTTTTCGGTGATCTGAATAGCCGTAAACGGGTGTTTTGTATTGGCGTAATCCATATAACCGCCATTCCATTGGCCCAGGTTTTTACCCCAGAATTTACTGTTGATAAGCGAACCTTCATTGTTTATCTCACCAATTGAAATATCCATTTTCAGCCAGGTCATCCCCTGCACTTCCAGCCTGTGTTTGATCTTTGCCTTAAATTCGTCCATGGTAGGTGCCTCGGGTGTGTCGGCATACATCCTCACTTTATCGCGGTACCGGCCGCCCAGCAGTTGCCAGGCCGGTACATTGTATGCCTTGCCGCAGAGATCCCAAAGAGCCATTTCTACCGCGCACACACCGCCGCCCTGGCGGGCCGGTCCACCAAACTGTTTGATGGTCTTAAAAAGCATTTCCACGTTACACGGATTCTGGCCCAGGATACGGCTTTTCAGCATGAGTGCATATCTTTCGTCGGCACCATCGCGTACTTCACCCAAACCATAAATACCCTGGTTGGTATCTATCCGTATAATGGCTGTGCGCCCTACATTGCCAATCACACAGTAACGCATATCCGTAATTTTTAGATCAGACGGGCTTGAAAAGCGGTTTACTTTCTGTGTGCTTTGTGCAATGATTTCTTCAATGGGGGAAAATAAAAACGAGCTGCCAAGGGCGATGCCGCCCAGCGTTGATTTCTTAAAAAAATTGCGGCGGCTGTTTTCCGGTACCGCATTTTTATTCATATTTCCTTCTTCTCGGGGTAGCGGGTCTGTTAGGCCAATCTTAGCTAAAAACTTTTGTGAAGGAGTCATAATTGTATATTTAAGGTGTAAAATTTGCCAATATGAAAATGTGAACATGCAGGAACGCATTCAGCCGCGCCTGAGGCGGTCATTCCAAACCAGGCATCTTTGAATTTTACCATGTCCGCGCCTTCATATAATCATCCAGTTCTTTTCTAGTCATGGGCAGGTTCTTTTTACTATCCAGCCATTTCAGGAAATCTTTTTTGATCTCATCGGTCCATTGGGTATCAATCTGGCCCGGGGTATATTTTCCTTCGCGCAGGCGCTGGTGACCAAAATCATCACGCAATTGAACAAATTCTGAATTGATGATAAGGTCTTCAACAAATTGCGCTGGAATAAAAATGGTTCCAGCTCTTTTAGCCAGCACTACGTCGCCCGGCAAAACAGTTGCCCTGCCAATGCGGATGGGTACATTGATTCCCCCCAGCATCATCTGCTGTATAAAGGAAGGATCCTGGCCCTTAATCCATGCATTAAACCCATTTATTTCTAGCAAGCCTTCTACATCACGGACGGACCCGTAAAAGATAATGCCGCGTTTTGATTTGGCATAGATGGAATTGCCCAGGTTATCGCCAATCAGCGTGCCATCCACAATTTTATCGTAACTGTCTGCCACATAGATGTCACCGTTTTTTAATACGTCGATAGGCCATGAGTTGGTTGACCCGATGCGCTTGTCTGTCTTGCCTTTATCTTTAATTAATTTATCATAATCCGGTCGCAGTGGCAGGTATTGGGCTGTCACTACGCGACCTGTCATCGGACTATCGGGGTAAAGCACGGTCCAGTCGCCTTCAAACTGGTTCTGGTAGCCTTTGTTGCGCAGGTATCCCCAGGCTTCTTCAATGGAAACATTTTTTAATCTTTCCAATACCTGGTCTGCTACATGCGGCCTTCCGTCAGCAGATCGTTCGCCTTTCCAGTCTGGTGTAAAGGCGGTGATTTGATCCGGTGTGAGTGTTACCTGTTGTGCCTGCGTGCAGGCGCTGATGAGCAGACCTGCTAATAACCAGAATGCTTTTTTGTTCATGTTGTTTTATTTAATATAATTCACCAATACAGAGGAGGTAAGGTTTAAGGAAGGTTTTGCCTCATCTATAGTTCAGTTGCGTTTTTTGGCCGGTCAAATAATGCACCAGGATTGCCCGGAACTATTGCAGGATGGTTTTTCCATACATTATTTTCGCGATTGCCAAGATCTCGATGATTATTTATCCCAAAAAATCCGAGTAGCAAGATTGTCTGCACCCATCCTGGCAACGGCCGCATTATAACTTACAGTATTTACAGATTGCTCTCTAACGGGGTATACTAACCGGTGAATAAAGCCACCCTTTACAGCCGGGTCAGCGCTGGGATAAGGATTGGGTGTAAGCGCCGGAAAGCCACTCCGCCGGAAATTGGCCCATGCTTCTGAACCGTTCTGAAAAGAAGAAATCCAATATTGTGTATTGATTTGCTGTAAAGCGGTTGCAGCATTAAATGGATTGGCCAGTAAGTATGTGTCTTCTGCTGGTACGGGAATGGTAGCAGAAATATCGTATTGTTTCATCTGGTCCATATGCGCCCGTACTCCCGCATTGTACAAGGCGGCCACATCGCCGGTTGCCCAGCCCCTTTGTACCGCTTCCGCCAGTAACAATGATGTCTGTGAATAAGTGATAAAAAATTCCGGGATATCAATTTTAGCAACGGTACGGCGGTTTAGCTGCGAATATAGCCAGGCTGAACCGGATTTTCCAGGAAAACCCGGGGCAGTTGAAATGGTAGATTCAGTGTACCCAAACGGCATTCCCTGTTGGTCTGCCGGTGTAACATCTTCTGTACCGGTAGACCCCAGCGAGTTGGCCGGGAACTGGTATTTTACAGCAATGACAGCCAGGCGGGGATCATTGGTACTATTAAGATAATTCACAAAAGGCTCACCCAGGTAATAATTCGCTTTTTCAGTACCCTGGTATGTATTGGCAGCAGGATGATTGAAGGTGCTGTTAAATGCAATCAGCGCGTTGTCTGCATTACTTTGCATCAGTCCATCACTGGCTGCAATGCCTACGTATTTTTGGGCGATGACGGCATCTGCTTTTGTGTAACGCATGCCCAGGCGCAGCAGCAGTGAGGCGCCCAGCCTTTTCCATTGGGCAATATTTCCTTTATAAAAAAGATCGCCTGTTTCAATGGGCTTGCTGGCATCCAGCGCCTTGGTGGCTTGGTCCAGCTCGTTGAGGAGGTCCGCATAAATAACTTTCTGGTCATCGTATTTGGGAAGGCTAATACTCTTCAGGAAGCCTTGCCCGGCTTCGGTATACGGCACATCACCGTAAGTATCCACCAGTACACTAAACACATAGGCCTTCATGATGCGTGCCATATTGTAAAGGTTGCTGCGGGCGGCGTTTGCTTTTGTCTGGTTAATCACATCTGTCAGCAATACCACCGGACCGCTGGTAGCCGTATACAGTGAATTAAAATTGGCATTTGTATTGGGGTCATACACAATATTATGGTTGCCGCCTTCCAGCACACCTGTAAAGGGAGTAATGATTTGCTGTACAATTGCACATTGATAAGAAAGAGTGTTCTGTGCAGAACTGAACTGTGCATTGGAAAAAAGATAAATGGGGTCGAGCGTTGTTGCTTGCACCGGATTGGTATTTATCTGTTCAAAGTTTTTATCGCAGCCTGTTATGCCAAGCAGGAAACCGAGCAACGTAAGGGATATATAAGTTCGTTTCATAAAATTAATTAAGATGGGTTAAAATTTTACATTCAGGTTCACACCAAAGCTCCGGGTGGTAGGCAGGGTATGGGTTTCAATGCCCTGGAGATTATCTGAAGCGGAGACCTGGGCTTCGGGGTCGAGATTGTCAATGTATTTTTTTATCATCAGCACATTGTTGCAGACAGCCGCCAACGTCAGCCCCCTGATAAATGATTTTTTACCCATAAACCTGGTGAGGTCATAACCAACAGACACGGAGCGCCACCGTACAAAACTACCGTTGTACATAAAAGGAGTGGCAATATTGGTGCTGCGGTATTGGGTGTAAAATTGTTCCGCTTCCACTTTGGTGGTATTGGCCGAGCCGTCTGCATTCACGGCGTTAAACAGCACGCCACCTTCACGTCCTACCAGTGATGCTTGTGATAGCCCTTCCCGCAGGAAATTCAGACCAGAATTGGACATAATCTTACAACCCGCTTTAAAATCAACCTGGGTGGTAACACGGAAATATTTATAGTTAACCGTATTGCTCCATCCGCCTATCCATTTGGGTATGGCGCTGCCAAAAGTAACAATATTTCCCTGCTGAAAAAGACCGCCGGAAGTAATGATATTGCCTTTTGCATCGCGTTTATAATCAAACCCCCGCAGAGAGGCAAGCGGCTGGCCTACTTCATACGATAAAAATCCAAAAAATTCACCACTTCCTGCATCAAAACGCTGCTGGCCATTGGCCAGTTCCAGCACCTTGCTTATATTATAGCTTGTATTAAAACTGGTTTCCCAGGTAAATGATTTCGTTCTTACCGGCACAATGGTCAGCAATACTTCGATGCCTTTATTCTGCGCCTTACCCAGGTTAACCTTGGTTTGGCTGTAGCCGGATGTATTTGAAATGTCTACATTTAAAATATCGTTAACGGTATTCTTTTTGTACACCGCAAGATCCAGGTTTACCCTGCTGTCAAACATGCGCAGCTCAAGCCCAAGCTCCGTTTCCCTTAATGATAAAGGTTTAAGGTTGGCATTGGGGCTAACCGTGCTTGACACGGAACCGAGCGCATTGCCATTAAACTGGTTGGCATTAACTGAATAAAATAAATTATTTGAATAGGCGCCTATGCTATTGTCTCCGCCTACTTCAGAATAGGCAGCACGCAGTTTGCCATAATTGAGCCAAGAAGGTAATTTGCCAAAAGATTCTGTAAATACATAACTCAGGCTTGCAGAAGGATACAAATAGCTGTTTGATTTTGGGTTCAGGGTAGAGAACCAGTCGTTGCGTGCAGTTACGTTCAGGAAGATCATATTGTTATAAGAGAACTCTACCGCCCCGTACAGGGAATTGATCCGTTTTTTTCCATAACTATAAAAAGGATTTTTTGTCTGGCCATTGCCAATGGTGTAGAGATCCCTTACATAGAAATTGGTAACGGAAGTGCCAATATTATCCCTTACCTGCTGCATCTGGTTACCGCCAGCAGTTACATCAATACCAAATTTTCCAAAAGTTTTATTGCCGCCAATCAGGAAATCCATATTGCGTTCGCGGAAGGTGGTTAGGTCCTGGTAGTAATAGCCATTAAAGCCGGAGGCTACCCCAGCAATGGAACGCGTGCCGGTTGGTCGGTCATAATCATAGGGTCTGGAATAATAATCCTGGCCAAAGCGGCCCTGGATATAGAGCCATTTTAATAACTGGTACCGCAGGGTTACATTGCCAAATAGCCGGTCGCGCCGCACGTTTTCAAAACGTTTGTAAGCCACCCAGTAAGGGTTATTGCGGTTGGTAAAGCGTGCGAGCGGTTGTTCATTGCCGTTGGCATCTTTATAAGTGTTTTTTAACCAGTGCACATCAATACTGTTGGCCAAGGTGTAGATAGTGCTGTTGGCATCCATATCCTGTATGCCAATTTGTGGCGGGTTCTGGTTGTATTCATTGGAATAGTTGGCATTCAACTGCACAGAAAACTCGGGCGTAAATTTATACGTCATGCCCAGGTTAAGAATCTTTTTATGATAGTAGGAGTTTGGCACGATGGCGGCGGCATCTGTATTGGCAAAGCCCAGACGGAAACCTCCTTTATCATTGCCACCAGTAAGTGCTATGGAATTTGTCCAGTTGGTACCGGTACGGTAATAGTCTTTGATACGGTTTTTATTGGGAGAATAAGGTTGCATGCTCCCATCAAACTGTGGTGTTGGTTTGCCATCAAACTTTTCACCAAAACTGAAAATTCCTGAGCTTTGTGCTTCTGATACCGTGGTCTGGCGTTTTCCAAATTCGCCCTGGCCATACTGGTATTGAAAATTGGTATAGTCAAGTGCCTGCTCTACCTGGAAACTTGAGTTTATTTCAACACCGATGCCTCTTGTGCCCCGGCCGGTTTTGGTAGTGATAATAATTACACCGTCTTTGGCACGGGAGCCATATAAGGCAGCGGCGGCGCCGCCTTTCAATACGGTCATCGTTTCAATATCATCTTGGTTGATGCTTTGCAGCCCATCGCCCTGATCAGAAGATCCGCCGGTAGGGTTTCCCGTACCATTGCCGGAAGAGCCACCAGCAGAAACAGAAGTGTTATTAAAAGGTATACCGTTTACTACAATTAAAGGCGAATTATCACCACCAAAGGACGACTGGCCGCGAATGCGTATTTTGGAGGAACCTCCCGGTCCGCCTGCCGGCGGAGACACGTTTAAGCCTGCTACCTTACCCTGCAGGCTGTTTCCAAGATTGGTGGTGCGAACGGTGGTGAGCTGGTCCGTACTTATTGAAGTAGCTGAATAACCCAGCCGTTTTGTTTGTTTTCGGATACCCAGTGCTGTTACCACTACCTCATCAAGGTTGCGCAGGTCACGAACAAGTGAAATATCAATTACGGTTCTTCCTGAAACGGCCAGCTCCTGCGCGGTATAGCCAACCGAGCTAAAAACCAACACTGTTTTGGCAGAAACGTTTATACTGAATTTCCCTTCACCATCGGTGGTTGTTCCCTGGTTACTGCCTTTTACATTAACAGAAACGCCGGAGAGCCTATCGCCCTCTGTGCTCGAAACAGTACCGGTAACTGTTTGTGCATCCATCGAAAAAAAAGACATCGCAAATAGCAAACATAAAAACAGGCGCATGCAGGAAGCAGGCTTACGGCGGAACCGCAGTTCTTTAGTCATAATAGCAGATCATTTTGGTTTAATAATAATTTATTTTCGGGAGATGCCGATTGTTGTAATAATCCGCAACAGCGCAACCAGCACCACACAAAGTATCAATAATTAAACAGCAATAACTTCCATATAAACACGGCGGTGTTTTTTGTACATT
>JBDTVE010000133.1:0-7090 GCA_040007355.1 Bacteroidota bacterium
GGCCAGACAATTGGGCTGCTGCCAATGGAATGGCTGCTTTGGTAGAAGGATTGGCCGGAGTAAAAAATGAAGGTCTTGCGTTTAATAAAGTAACCATATCACCAAGATGGTCATCGGCAGCAGTGGATTCAGTAAACGTCACCATTAACCTTGCGGCATCTAATGGATATGTTGCCTATCAATATAAAAATAATATCGCCTCAAAGCTAATCGACCTATACGTTACCGGTAGCGGTAATCAATTAAAAGGCCATGTATTATTACCACAAAATGCATCGTCTGTGTCAGCAGTTACAGCAGGGAATAAATCACTGCAATATAAGATATCAACCATTGAAAATTCTAAGTATGTAGATTTTGAACTGCCACTACCATCAGTGCAAAGAGTAGCGATTAGGTATCAATAATCTTACTATTTCAATCTAAAATGAAACAGGCATTGCTGGTCAGCGATAGTAGCTTTGCTTGTTTCATTACGCTAAACATATAGGACCGTTTCGGGCATTGAAAAGGTAGGGATAGGCTTTACGTTGGAATGGTGCCGTAAATTGAACTGGGAGCGGTGCACATTAACTGCAGCCTTTTAAGCCCGTGACTTATGAAATAAAAGTACAATTACTACTGATAAAACTATACAGCTTAAATAACTTTGCCTGATGTGGAGTTTTCCGGTTAAGGAAGAAATGATAGCCTCAATTTTAAAAGTAATCCTCTAAGTATTTATACCGGCGTTAGCCAGTTTGATATTATAACTAAATCTAATGAACACGACTAAGGAACAGGAGCAATTAACAACTCGCCGTTCAATGATAGCCCGTGGCGGAGCTATTTTGGGAACCTGCCTGCTAACAGGTGCTTCCGTTCCGGTGAACGCACAAGTAGCTAAAGTAAACAGTACAGAACCTATTGATGTAAAAAAATTCGGTGCTTCAGGTAATCGCACGGATAATGCTACCAAGGCATTCCGCAATGCACTTGACGCAGCGGCTGCTAGAGGCGGCGGAACAGTGAATGTGCCACCGGGTGAATATACTATTGGTACCATACAGTTAAAGGACAACGTCACCCTAAATGTCGAGGCAGGTGCTACGTTGTTTTTAAGCCAATTAGATGAAGACTATTTAGAAGAGGTTCGGGCAATGATCTATGCTGAAAATGCAAAGAACACTGCAGTAACTGGCCGTGGCACACTAGATGGGCTTGCCCAATACGAGTATGCAGAAAGGCGGGGAGTTGAAGTGGAGATAACCAAAGAGATAGAAATTGCGAAAGCGGCAGGCATAGAAATGCGCAGGTACTACCGGAAAGACACTGCATTGAATGCCTATATGTTTATCATCAATGGCTGCACCAATTTTTCACTAACCGATGTTACGGTTATTAATTCTCCATTGTGGAATGTACGTATAAGTGATTGCAACAGGGTATTTATCAGGGGTATTTATATATATTCTGATCTTCAAAAAGGCGTCAATTCAGATGGTATTGACATCGTCTCAACAAGTAATGTTACCATTTCAGATTCGGTAATTGTAACAGCAGATGACGCCATTGTAATAAAGACAATTCCGCGCAATGGAAAGAAAGCCCTCCCCAGCGAAAACATTACAGTTACCAATTGTATCTTATCGTCCTCTTCTACAGCGCTGATGATTGGCACCGAAACTCATGCAGACATAAAGCATGTAGTATTTAATAATTGCGTGATCCGCAATTCAAATAAGGCATTTGGCATAAATATTCAGGATGGTGCCACGGTCAGCGATATTATATTCAGCAATCTTACTGTTGAAACCAACCGTCGCCATTGGAACTGGTGGGGCGATGCGGAGCTGTGCAAGTTTATCCTAAAGAAAAGGACCGCTACTTCGGCTTTGGGTATCATTGAGGATATTATGATTGATAATATTATCGCACATGTAAGAGGTACCAGTACCATAACGGGACATGCAAATCAAGTGCTCCAAAACATTACCATTTCAAACGTGCAAATTTTTATGCTACCTGAAGACTCAAAAGATAAAAGGTCATCGCATGCACTTTATATTCAAGGAGTAGAAGGACTTAAAGTGCGAGATCTTTCGGTTAAGTGGGCCAATGAAGCAGAGCCCAAATGGCAAAGTGCTTTGGTTTTAAAAAATGTAACTGACTTTTTAGTGGATTCGTTTTCGGGAAGGCAGGGACTGATAGATGGAAACGATGCAGCCATCGTTTTAGATGACGCAACAGATGGTGTTATCCTAAACTCAAAAGCTTCTGAAGGCACAAATGTATTTATACAAATCAAGGGCAGCCCAAATAACTTTGTGAATTTCAAAGACAATGAAACCCGAAAAGCAAAAAAGGAAATTTCTTATGAAAAAGAAGCAAAAAAGAAGGCGGGTTAGGTGACAAATTTATGGAAAGTGAATTTGGTTCTGCTAACATATTTTTTCTTTTTTATATATGAAGAGAAATCTATTTGTTACCTGTTTAATACCCGTTGTGCTATGCATGATGAAGCCGGTAGCGTTAATAGCGCAGCTATCGCTATCTAATTCTTACAGCCACGAATGGGGAAAAGTAATTTCCCTTGACGGCGAGTGGGAAATTGCAGAAGGAGGTAAACAGCAAGTCCCCACTCAGTTTTTGTCTAAAATTCCTGTTCCGGGTTTGGTAACTTCTGCGAAACCGGGTTTTAAAGCCGTTGGCGAAGAAAGCAAGCTGCGGGAAGCGTATTGGTATCGAAAGAAATTTAAAGTGCAGGGAAGTTTGCCGGCCTTAACACGTTTGAAAATCTTTAAGTCGATGTTCGGCACGAAGGTTTTTTTAAACGGAGCAGAAGTGGGTGAGAGCGAACTTTGTTTTACTTCGCTTTACTTCAATCTTACTCTTTTTTTAAAAGGGAATAATCAGGAGAATGAATTAATTGTTCGTGTGGGGGCGCATATTTCAGCCTTGTCGGATTCGGTGGTTACCGGCGGCGATCCGGAAAGACATCTTTATCCGCCCGGTTTGTATGATCATGTTCAATTATTATTATCTGATGACGCTTATATTTTACGTACACAGATAGCGCCGCATATTAACAGTAAAAGCATTAAAGTGGAAGTTGATTTTGCAGCAGAAAAATTTTCCGGTAATATAATCAACTTAAAGGCGGTAGTGTACGATTATAAAACCGGCAAGCAAGTGGCGAATACTTTTATTGAAAGCGGACCAATTTCTCGGGGTGAAGAAAAGAAAGTGACCTTGACTATCCCGCTTAAAGAATGCAAATTATGGAGCCCTGATTCCCCTAATCTTTACGTACTGCAACTTTCGGATAAAAATTATTCCTATAAAACGCGTTTTGGTATGCGCGGTTTTACTTTGGACAGGAGGTATACAAACAAGGCATTGCTAAACAATAAACGCTGCTTTATACGGGGTACTAACTTCGCTATACACCGTTTTTTTGAAGACAGTCTTTCTAAGCAGCACTCCTGGGATAGAGAGTGGGTGCGCAAACTATTCCGTCGCTTTACTAATATGGGCATGAACGGGGTTCGTTTTGTATTTAGCCCGGCACCGGAAATGTGGTATGAAATAGCCGATGAAGAAGGCATGATGGTTTTTGACGAATATGCAATCTGGTATGCTTACCAGCCCCTGGTAGGATCAGTAGCCATGCAAGCAGCTGACCCGTACAAGAAATGGAGTATCTGGCCGAAGAACTTAACTACAAAACAATTAGTAAAAGAATATACTGCCTGGATGCAAGACCGTTGGAACCATGCAAGCGTAATTGTTTGGGATGCCCAAAACGAAACCTGGGCCACCCAAACGGGTGAGGCTATCAAACAGGTCCGAAAACTTGATTTATCTAACCGAGTATGGGATAATGGTTGGTCGGCACCGGTAGATCCCGGCGACCTACGTGAGGCGCACCCTTATTTTGAGGGATGGGTAGCAGGTACTGAAATGACGACGGTAAAAGAAAAAGGCAGGAAACCTTTTTCCCTGGCCGATCTTGCCGATGCCGAGCTGATACCAGCTACGCTTTATGCACCTTTTCAATCTGCGCTTAAAATAAAAATTGACTGGTATTGGAAACAACCCGTTGTAATTAACGAATATTCCTACTTATGGTTAAACCGAGACGGCACTCCCACCATACTCACGAAGGCTTACTACGATGCTGTGCTTGGTGTTGATGCAACTGCTGATCAACGCAGGGAATTGTATGCTCGTTATCTTGCTGCGGTAACAGAATACTGGCGGGCAAAACGCAGTTGCCTCGGAATACTTTATCCTTTCGGACTAGCGGCTTCTATACCGGGCGGCGCTACTAGCGACAACTTAATTGATATAAACAAAATTGAATTTGACGAGCATTTTAAAAAGTTTGTACCAGATGCTTTTGCTGCCTTAGGTGTTTGTGCGGAGTTGTGGAAAACAGAATTTAAAATTAAGTCCTGGGGAGGCACGCAAGCAGCGTTTAATGTTGCAATCATCAATGATTTGGATTCAGCTTTCAGTGATTATTTCATAGTGAAGGTGATGAAAGGGAATTCAGTAGTTAGCACTAACAAATATAAATATGAAGTCAGGCCTTTTGAACTTAACCGTACGCCAGTACGAATTGAGCTGCCCGAAGAGCCGGGAACTTATGAAATAGTAACGGAATTATACGGAAGAAAAGATAAAATGGTTAGCAGCTACCGGCAGATAAAAATGCTTTAAAATGCTGCCGGTTTTATTACAGATGAAGTGATCGGTGTGTCGTATACAGGCAGCGAGACTTCATTTCATTTCCTTTCATAATATTTACAATAAGCAAAACCCTCAGGGGCTTTCCCGTTTATCATCTTGAAAAACAATTGGATGAGACTAAATTATTGCCAATAAAAATTTCTTCATTGAAAAGCCATTAAATCATGATAAACTAAAATACAATGCTGAAAAAGTTATCTCAAGTACTGCTCCCTTTAATAATTACCACCTCAACATCATTTGGCATCAGTTGCATGGTAATGTTTATTTTTTTGCCCACCGTTTTATAACGAATTGGGTTATCTTTTTCCAACAATTTCACTTCCTGTACTTGTTTGTTCTGTTCCATCAGTAGATCGGTATCAACTAAAAGCTCAATATTCAGCGGTTGTTTGGTGGTATTCCATATAGGAATGGCAATGCCATTTTTTGAGATGTATGACTTGGCCAATACATTGGTATCGGAAACAGTAATGCCCACATCATCTTTAAAGGTTCCATAAAAGAAAAACTCGCCACCTTTGCGCCAGAGTTTTTCGATTTTTTCAACCACTGAAACTCTTTGTAAAGAGTCCGCTTTACTTCCATGCCATGTAGTATCAAAACCGGGTGAAATGCCGCGTATACCGAGAAGGAACCGGTAGTAATCTCCATATACCATGTCTTTTGATGCCGGCAATGAATATTTATCACGTCCATTTTGGGTTATGCACCAGGGCATCGTATAGCGCCACATCTCCACAAAAGTTTCAACCTGAGGGTGAGCCCGCATCGGTATCCATATAGGGTTTTTGTCTGTATGAAAATCCAGGTATTGACTGTATGCATCATTCATGCCCTCCGACCAAATCGAAAAATCTTTGTTCAGCTTCTTTCCAATTTGATAAATACGTTTGAAAATTTCGAGATAGCCAGGGCCCCATGCCGTGGCCGGGGTACGATGGCCATGATTGCGATTGTAACAAAGCTCTGCATAATAAGAGCCGGGTTGATCAAGAAAAATCCCATCGAAATGATATTCTCTCAATCCATGCTCAACCTGTCCTACAATATGGTCTTGCCATCCTTTTGCAGAAGGACACATCACAGAAAACCATCCCTCACTCTTTTTTGTATGTTCCCATGCTTTGTTCCATCCTTCCTGTAGTTCATAAAAATTAATGCTGCCAACTCCCAGGCCAGGTGCCAAGCCAAGCACAGACCATTTTTTTCCAAACTGTTTATAGGTTTGTGTTTCATTATTGTTCAATCTGCCATTCATATAGGCATTTACCAAAAAGCCTTTTTCATGCACCTTGTCTACTGCTTTCTTTAATGCCAGGTCGCCACCTAAATCCGGTATTGCATTATATTCAGGGAAGTAGGTGTCATGACCGTTATAAAACCACCCAACCAGCATCACACCGTTCTTAACAGGACCGGTTTTTAATTTATCAACACTCCCAACAATTTCTTCATAAGTATGGAGCGTTTTGGTGTCCCGGTCTTTTATCCACAGACCTGTTCCACCACCAATCATTTCCATCACATGTTTTGGTGGCGTTGGTTTCGCCACCCAACTTTCGATCCATGTCCGGTAGTGGTCTGCCCCCCAATGCCAGTCACCAGCATGAATACCAACGCCTATTAAAGGTGATTGCCAGGCTTGTCCTTTTACAACAAATGGATACTTCACAAACCACATGGCCGCATTATTACGCTCATCCTGTCGACCAAAATACATCCGGGTATACTCCAGGTTTTTATCGTAAGAAGCCATATAAAGCCCGCGGTTTTGCGAATAGTATTCAAACCATTGCATTGAAGCGCGTGCAGGATATTCCAGGTACACTTCAGGATTTTCATCAGATAATTTTGATATCGGATCAACCAATTTTTGTCCGCCATGGTTAGGCATAATCAGGTTATCCATTGGCGCTAAACCAGCGAAGACAGGAAATTCAACCTCCCTGATAGTGCCGGGGTCCTCATTCTTTATGGAGATGTTCCATTGCGTTTCCTCTTCATTTGAAACCAATTCAATCGTATAAGCGACAGCCACAGGGATATTTCTATTGCCCGTATTCATTTCGTCATACAATACATGAAGAATGGCTCCATGGCTTGTCTCCTTAAAGTGTGTAGCACTCACTCGCTGCTTAGTTCCGTAAATAACAGAGCCATAACCTGCAGACCACATATCACCAGACACGGCTCCCTGGTTTTCAAAGTTTGAATAGTTAAGCCTGAAAATATCGGGCTTCCCGTTATTCAAATACTGAATCTTTGAAGATTTATTGAAAAGACCTGTGACAGTGCCACTGATTGTATCAATTTTGATTTCAACTTTTGAATTTCCAAAAAGAATTTCCTTCCC
>JBDTVE010000134.1:0-5588 GCA_040007355.1 Bacteroidota bacterium
CAATTTCACAATCATATGGCCTCCTTGTGTTATTTTTGCTCATCCGGCGGGGCCACCGGCGGGCTAACTGTATATGGGCACATTAAAAGAAACATGGCTGATCCTGGTCTGCACACCACTGTATCTGCTGGTGATAGGATTCGAAATCCTGCTTAGCAACCTGCAACAACAAGCTTCCTACACGGTAAAAGATACCGTGCAGAATGTTTATCTCATGCTGGCAAATGCCGCTATCGATGTTCTTTTCCGGGGAATCTATATTGGCATCATACTCAGTTTTTTTTATACCCATCGCCTCGGCAGCATCCAGGACGGCTGGCTATACTGGACAACCCTGTTCATCGCAGAAGATTTTATGTATTACTGGCTGCACCGCGCCGACCACCATTGCCGTCTATTCTGGGCCACCCATGTAACACACCATTCTTCAGAAAAATTTAATTTTACCGTTGGCTTCCGTTCCTCAGTAATGGAACCGCTGTACCGGTTTGTCTATTTTATCCCGATAGCCCTCTGCGGTTTTCAACCATTGGATATTGCCTTTGTATATGCCGCCACCCAAATATGGGGCATCCTGGTACACACGGAAAAAATCAATAAACTGGGCTGGCTGGAACAGGTGCTCGTTACCCCTTCTCACCACCGGGTACACCATGCATCCAATCTTAAATACCTCGACAAAAACATGGGTATGTTCCTTATTGTATGGGATAAACTTTTTGGAACTTTTCAACCGGAATTACCGGAAGAAGATTACCAACGCGTCAAATTCGGCCTTACAAAAACGCCCGATGATCAAACCCCCGTAAGCGTTATTTTTCATGAATGGAAAAACATGTGGACGGATTTAACCAGGAAGGATATCAGTTGGAGAAATAAACTGGGTTACCTGTTTGGTCCACCTGGCTGGAGCCACGATGGCACCCGTAAAACCAGCAACCAACTGCGCGAAGCAGAAAATGGATCCAGCCCCGGCGGCAACACTGTGCCACCGGAACAGGAGCAAGTGCCGGATTTGTTGTTCGGCAGCGCGGTATCCTGACGCAGTAGATCGCGGTTGACCGATGCGCAATTTCGTCCGAAACCCTTATCCCGCGCCGCCTGCCAAAGATTTCCCCACCCTGTGCACCTCCGCCGCAAGCGCTTATTAATCTGCTTTTCAAACATTACCTTTGCACATCTTTATGGCACAACCCCGTATTATATTATGAATCTTTTTGAACAGCAATCGACAGAATTTCAGGCGAGGCATATTGGCATAGATGAAACAGACACCCGTGAAATGCTAACCGTTATCGGTCTGTCGTCCATAGAAGAATTAATTGATAAAACCATTCCCGCGTCCATCCGCTTAAAACAAGCCCTGCAAGAACCTGCCCCGCAGAGCGAATTTGAATACCTGCGGGAACTAAAATCCGTTGCTGCAAAAAATAAGTTGTTCAAAAATTATATCGGGCAGGGTTACTATGGCACCATCACCCCCAGTGTTATTCTCCGGAATGTATTTGAAAACCCGGGTTGGTACACGCAGTATACGCCCTACCAGGCAGAAATTTCACAGGGCCGGCTGGAAAGCCTGCTGAATTTCCAGACCCTGGTAACCGAACTTACGGCATTGCCTGTGGCAAACGCGTCTTTGCTGGATGAGGGCACGGCCGCCGCAGAAGCCATGTCCATGTTTTTTCACCAGGTAAATAAAACAGATACCATAGAAAAACCGAGGTTTTTTGTGGATAATGCCGTCTTCCCCCAAACCATAGACATATTGCTTACCCGTGCCGCACCTATTGGTATTGAAATAATAACCGGCGACTACAAAACCGCCAATATTGATCCTGCTTTTTTTGGTGCCCTGTTGCAATATCCCAACGACCATGGCTCCATTGAAGATTACCGCGCGTTTACCAGCGCCCTGCATGACGCCGGAGGCTATATTGTAATGGCTACCGACCTGCTGGCCCTAACCTTATTAACACCCCCAGGTGAACTGGGCGCTGATGCAGCTGTTGGATCGGCCCAGCGGTTTGGCGTACCCATGGGTTTTGGTGGACCGCATGCCGCTTTCTTCGCTACCAAAGATGAATTTAAACGGGCTATCCCCGGCCGCCTGATAGGTGTCAGTATTGATGCCAGGGGAAATCGGGCACTTCGCATGGCCTTGCAGACCCGGGAGCAACATATAAAAAGGGAGAAAGCCACTTCCAATATCTGTACCGCACAGGCGCTGCTGGCAAATATGGCGGCTATGTATGCAGTTTTTCATGGCGCAGAAGGACTGAAAAAAATTGCCTGTCGCGTCTCACTGCTGGCATGCAGCCTGTCGGCCGAACTGAATGAGCGAGGCTACAAAAACATCAACGAGGCCTTTTTTGATACGCTCCGGGTAAAAGTTGCAGACCCTGCTGCGCTTAGACAGGCAGCGGAAAAAAACCAGGTTAATTTTCGCTATTTCAACGATAACCATATCGGCATCAGCATAGACGAAACCAGTACACAAGACGACCTGCTACAAATAGTAGCTGTTTTTGAAGAAGCCGCCGGCAAAAATACGTCGGCAATTAGTTTTAACGACGATACGCCATTAAATATCCCCACTGCCCTGGCAAGAACCTCCTCCTTCCTGGCCCAGGCGGTGTTTAACACGCACCACAGCGAAAGCCAGATGATGCGCTATATAAAATTCCTGGAAAATAAAGATCTGTCGCTGAATACTTCCATGATAGCACTGGGCAGCTGTACCATGAAGCTCAATGCCGCCACCGAGCTGATCCCTGTTAGCTGGCCGGCATTTGCCGCCATGCACCCTTTTGCCCCGGCCAGCCAGGCATTGGGCTATAAACAAATAACAAACGAATTAAGCAGCTACCTCTGCGCAATCACCGGCTTTACCGCCTGTAGCCTGCAACCCAATAGCGGCGCCCAGGGAGAATATGCGGGTCTGCTGGCAATACGAAACTATCACCTGCACCAGGGAAATACCCACCGCAATGTTGTGCTGATACCTATTTCCGCACACGGTACCAACCCGGCCAGCGCGGTAATGGCAGGCATGAAAGTAGTGGTGGTTAAAAGCGATGAAGACGGGCATATTGATGTCCCGGATCTGAAAGCAAAAGCAGCCCTATATAAAGACAGCCTGTCTGCCTTAATGGTTACCTACCCTTCCACCCATGGTGTGTTTGAAGAGAGCATTGCCGATATCTGCAATACGGTTCATGCAAATGGCGGACTTGTATATATGGATGGCGCCAACATGAATGCGCAAGTTGGACTTACCTCACCCGGTTTAATTGGTGCCGATGTCTGTCACCTGAACCTGCACAAGACATTTGCCATACCGCATGGTGGCGGTGGACCGGGCATGGGGCCTATCTGTGTAAACGATACATTAAAACCTTACCTGCCCGGCCATATTGGCCAGGGCAGTGATACAAATTCCACTGCACAGGGCGCCGTTTCCGCCGCCAGGTATGGATCGGCCTCTATCCTGTTAATCAGTTACGCATATATAAAACTCCTGGGTGCCGAAGGAATGCGGCGTTCTACTGAATATGCCATCCTGAATGCTAATTATATGCGCGCACGATTGCAGCAATATTATCCCATATTATACCTCGGCAATAATGGCACCTGTGCACACGAATTTATTGTTGACCTCCGGCCCTTTAAAGCCAGTGCGGGAGTGGAGGCGGAAGATGTTGCCAAACGCCTGATAGATTACGGCTTCCACGCACCCACCATGAGCTTCCCCGTACCAGGCACTATTATGATTGAGCCAACAGAAAGCGAAGACAAGGCCGAGCTGGATCGCTTTTGCGATGCCATGATTAACATCCATGGAGAAATAAAAGCCATTGAAAACGGCCGGTCACACAAAACAGATAACCTGCTTAAGAATGCACCACATACGCAATGGACAGTTTGCAGCACGGAATGGAATCATCCTTATTCGCGCGAAGAAGCCGCATTCCCGCTGGCATATGTAGTTAAAAATAAGTTCTGGCCCGCGGTAGCAAGAATAAACAATACACATGGCGATCGCAATCTTATTTGTACCTGTGAGCCAATGGAAACTTATATCAACTGATCTTTGTTCAAGTTTATATGGAATAACCCAGCTGGGCCGGGTTATTTTTTTG
Organism: Bacteroidota bacterium; assembly: GCA_040007355.1. Lineage (GTDB taxonomy): Bacteria > Bacteroidota > Bacteroidia > Chitinophagales > Chitinophagaceae > JACMLD01. The sequence goes on from JBDTVE010000134.1 coordinate 4,140, forward strand.
TGCTTTCTGAGGAATAATTTCCCCGTTACCTTTACTATTTATCTCACCCGGTTGCATGGGTTTAGTCCATTGAACAATCCCAGGACACGCCATCCTTGGGCAGCCAGTCTCCGGCCCATCGCACATAGCTGCCTCTGGCACAATTTTTAACCTGCTATTGTATTGTTAACCATAAATAAATAAAAATGAAAAATAAAAATAAAAACACTTCAAAAAAGAATGAAGACATAAAGGACTCCTTCAAAGACCGGCAAAAATTACAATCCGAACAGGTTACCATAGACATGCCCGAAGTACAGGACATTCCCGGACAGGAACACATACAGCCACCGCGGTTCGGAGAGATGGCAGATACCACCATTTCCTCTGCCGATGAAGAAGGAGCAGGCATATTGGATGATCTAAATACCAGCGATCAAAACACCATTACCAATTCATCGGATATCACTAAAGAAGAAAGAAAGCTATTGAAAAAAAGCGAAGGCCACCAGCCAACGGATGAATCAAGAGACTTTGACAACATGGTTTTAGACGACCGCGACAATGAAGGCGAACTGCTGAACGAAAAAAGCATTAAGCAGGACCGTCATGGTGAAGACCTGGATACTCCGGGCACCGAACTGGACGATGAAGATGAAAATATTGGCGAGGAAGATGAAGAAAATAACAATTACAGTCAAAGGGATTAGATAGTATGAATTATCTTGATTATTTCTATCAACGGGCCCTGGCATGGATGATTAAATATGGGCCCAAGATTGTTATTGCACTTATTATCCTGCTGCTGGCACAATTGGCATTGCGTATTCTCCGGAAATGGCTAAAAAAATTCCTGGAGAAAAGTCATATCGACCCCTCCATAAAAGGGTTCCTGGCCAATTTAATTATTGTAGTATTTCAAGTATTGCTTTTTGTAACGCTGATGGGCGTGGTAGGCATAAAGATGACAGTTTTTGCATCCATCATAGCAGGATTCACGGTAGCCGTTGGTCTGGCTTTGTCTGGTACTCTTCAGAATTTTGCCAGTGGCATGTTGATATTGTTGTTGCATCCGTATAAAGTGGGTGATAATATTATCGCCCAGGGACAGGAAGGAACGGTATCTTCTATCCAGTTATTCTATACCGTAATAGTTACATTCGACAACAAAACCGTTATTGTTCCCAACAGTAAACTTTCTAATGAGATTATCCTCAACCTTAGCCGGCAGGGTAAACGCCGGGTAGATATAGAACTGAAATTTAAATACGCCAATGATTATGATAAAATAAAAGAAGTAATCACCCATGGAATTTACTCTATGAACAGTGTTCTCAAAGATCCTGCCCTGCGGATTGGCGTTTCAAAACTTGACCCCGACACTTATGCCATCACCATCAATACCTGGATATCCGCGCATGGTTTTGAAGACGGCAGGTTGCTTATCAATGAAAAGCTGATGGCTGAACT
>JBDTVE010000135.1:0-11539 GCA_040007355.1 Bacteroidota bacterium
CCGGGCATATTGCCGGCAGACGGAAGAACTTTCCGGATCACGGCCGGCATAAAAATATAAATGCTCAACATGCATTTATTGTTCAGCGTTTTTAAAACCGGTGAAAGGATTTCGGCATAGCAGGCACTTATTGTGGATGCAGAAAGGATTCCCTATCTGTGCCTGCCAGACTGCAGCATCCGTCACCCGCACTATTGCGGCCCGGCGGGGAAAGTTGGTATTTTTCCAGGCGCTGCCCCGGAGTTCCGGAATTAATATGATAGAGAGCTCAGCCAGCCACCTTTTTCTTACCTTAGTGCAGTATACCAATGATAATGAAGAAAGCGTGTATTTTACTGGCCTCCTGCTGGCTGGTCATTCAATCTTTTGCGCAGGCCCCCGCCACACCCGATAAAATGTACGGCCGGCTTTTTCATGACGTGCAAATGGCCAGGATTTTTCCCGACAGCAAAACATTTGTTGACTGCCGGCCAAAAAAATCGCCTGCAGAAATTGTTTCTACTTACAATAAGATCACCAGCAATCCCGCCATCCGGTTCTCGCTTAAATTATTTACAGAAGAAAATTTTGAACTGCCGGCAACGCCCCAACTCAATTATATCACAAAAGAAAAAGACATCCTTCAGCATATAAAAAATCTATGGCTTGTTTTAAGACGAAGCGCTGATTCTGCTGTTGTGGAAGGCAGTTCCTTATTGCCCTTGCCTTATCCGTATGTGGTGCCCGGTGGTCGGTTCAGGGAAATATGTTACTGGGACAGCTATTTTATCATGCTGGGTTTAAAAGAAAGCGGTGAGAATGCGCTTATGGAAAACATGGTGAAGGATTTTGCTTATCTCATTGACAGTTTCGGGCATGTACCCAATGGCAATCGTACCTACTACCTGTCCCGGTCGCAGCCGCCCTTTTTTTCGCTGATGGTTGAACTGCTGGCTTCCGTAAAAGGAGATGCAACCTATCTGACCTATTTGCCGCAGCTGGAAAAAGAATACAATTACTGGATGGAAGGAAGTGAGAAAATGAAACCGCTGCAGGCAAACAAAAGCGTGGTAAAATTAAAAGACGGCAGCCTGTTAAACCGTTACTGGGATGAACTGGATATTCCGCGACAGGAAGCTTATTATGAGGACCAGCTTTTGTCTTCAAAATTTGGGACGGAGAAGGCAAAAAAGATAAACCGCGATCTTCGGGCCACAGCGGCCAGTGGCTGGGATTTCAGCAGCCGCTGGTTCGCCGATAAAAGAAATATCGCCAGTATTCAAACCACCAATATAGTACCGGTTGATCTCAATTGTTTGCTCTACAAGCTGGAACTGGTGATTGCCAGGGCAAAATTGCTACAACGCGATTACAATGGGGTATCGTTTTACCGGAAAAAAGCATTGGATCGTTTAAATGCTATTGATCGCTATTGCTGGAACAAAAACATCAGTTTTTATACCGACTATGATTTTGTAACACAGAAACAATCCGGTATGGTTACACCGGCGGGCATGTACCCATTTTGTTTTTTTGATCAGAAGCTGGATTATATGAGCCTGCTGGCCCGCCGCGTGGGCAAAATAATCAAGGCAAAACTGTTGAAAGAGGGGGGTATCGTTACTACGGAAAACAATACCGGCCAGCAATGGGACGCACCCAATGGCTGGGCACCGCTTCAATGGATGACCGTTTGGGGCCTGGACCGCTGTGGCCAGAAAGAACTGGCAAGAGATATCGCGGAACGCTGGCTCAAACTCAACATGGATGTATTTAACGAAACCGGCAGGCTACTGGAAAAATACAATGTAACAGATACCAAAACCGCGGCTGGTGGCGTCGAATATCCTTCGCAGGATGGATTTGGATGGACAAACGGGGTCTTCCTGCGACTGGTAGCCATGTATGGCATGCCAAAGTAGTATTGATTGTTTTTTACAACAGCTATTTTAGCTCCGCGGTATTAACCCGGCTGGGGCTGTCTTTCCCACTTACAATAGTAGCCGAGCTGATGGCAATGGCTTTTATCACCATTGCCATATTAGCCATGTCCAGGGTTTGAATTTCATCGCTTACCTTATGATAGTTGGGTTCGTTGTCCATTTTTGAGGTGGAAATGGTATGGGCCGGAACGCCCAGGCGGGCCAGCGTTGCATTGTCGCTCCGGTAAAACAATTGCTCTTTGGTATATGGATCAGGATAAAACCGGAAAGGAGTGCCTGCCAGGTTTTTTTCTACTATTTTACCCAAATCTGTTTTTTCATAACCGGTGATATAGGCTGAGTTCCTGCCCCATTTGCTTTCTGTGCCAATCATTTCAATATTAAACATGGCCATAACCGAATCGGGATTAAACTGCCGGCTGAAATACTGGGAGCCGAAACCGCCTTCTTCCTCGGCGGTAAACGCAACAAATACCAGGGAGCGTTCATTATTGCCCAGCGCTTTAAAATATTTTGCCAGCATGATCACCGCGGTTGTTCCGGCCGCATCATCATTGGCGCCATTGTAAATAGAATCGCCGTCTACCGGTTTACCAATACCAAGATGGTCATAGTGACCGGAAAAGATCACCCATTCACCAGGCTTTGATTTGCCGGGCAACACGCCCACCACGTTGGCCATTTGAGCTTCCTTTACTTCATGGGTGGCCTCAATAATATATTTGTGCGGGTCCGTTGCCGTTAGAATAAAAATGGTACTGGAACCGGATTTAAATAGGCTTTTTGTAAAACCCGATAGTCTTGAAAAGTCTTTGGAAAAACTGGTGTCTACCAGTACCAGGTAATTTTTGCCGGCATGTATAAATTTTGAGGCTGCACTGAATAGGCTTGCGCCGGCTTTAATGCTTACTTTTTCAAAATCCGAGCGCTCGTCGATCTGTATATCGGGCAGCGAGGTAATCACTACCAGGTTTTTCTTATCTATCGCCATTCCATCCAGTACGAGATGGCTTTCCAGGAGCCGCGTGTTTACCATCGTAAACGCCTGCTGGTAGTTGTCGCCGTTTTTCAGGGTCTGCAGGCCACTAGCCCTGAATTCGCCCGCAATAAAATCAGCTGCTTTGTTTATGGCAGGGGTAAATGCATTTCTGCCCTGCATATCGTCTGCAGACAAAACCTTTTCTATTCTTTCCACTTCCGCCGAGTTGAGGATGCTATCAATATCCTGTGCAAAAGAAAAAAAGGCTATTGTTGTCAATAACCCGGTCACTATTATTTTTTTCATGTGTGCGGTTTCTTTGATTAAGCGGATGGCCGGCCCTTTTTGCGATGCGAATGGGTCGGGGCAAGCCCGACGCCCTTTTTGCGATGCGAATGGGTTGGGGCAAGCCCGACGCCCTACAGACTCATCATTTCTTTAAACTTCACGGTTTGTCTGCGGCTGACTTCAATCTTTTCGCCGCCCTTCATTTCAAGCAGCAGGCCACCGTTAAAATAAGGTTCTATCTTTTCAATTAAACGAAGGTTTACAATGTGTTTGCGGTTGGCTCTAAAAAAGGTTTTTTCATCCAGTCTTTCTTCCAGGGCATTCAGCGATTTAAGTATCAGGGGTTTGTTGGGCCCAAAAAATACTTTGGCATAATTGCCTACGCTTTCAAAAAGACGAATTTCACTCAGTTTTACAAACCAGCACCGTTCACCATCTTTTACAAATACCTGGTCGTCTTCGCGCAGCAGTTCACGGTTCACCACCACATCACCGGTCATTGCCAACTCTTTTTCTTCCTGTATATGAAGTTTCTGTATGGCATCCGCCAACCTGTGCGGCTCCACTGGTTTCAGCAGGTAGTCGAGCGCATTTACTTCAAATGCTTTGAGGGCATATTCATCGTAAGCCGTTGTAAAAATAACATGCGGGGCCCTATCCAGCTCCGCCAGCATATCAAATCCCGTTTTACCCGGCATCTGGATATCCAGGAAAACCAGGTCCGGGTTAATGGTCTCAATTTTTTCAAGGCCTTCATTGGCATTGGCGCCTTCTGCCACTATTTCTATTTCCGGGAAATCTATTAATAGCTTTCTCAGCTCATTCCTGGCCAGCCTTTCATCATCAATAATAATAGCTCTGATCATGTAAATATTAATTTATGGCAATGGCGGCAACCGGCAGAATTACTTTTGCCTCCACGGTGCCGCCATTGATTTCACGTATGGTAAAATTTGCTTTTTCGCCAAATAGCAGGTGCAGCCTGTTTTGAGTGCTGGTTAATCCGAAGCCATCTGCATTATAGGAACCGTTTAAATGCCCGGTATTTTGCACCACCAGTTCATGATGGTCGTATTTAAAATCGGAGATTATTTTCACTACCCCGCCGCCCAATTGTTTGCTGATGCCGTGTTTGATTGCATTTTCTACCAGGGTCTGCAGCATCATGGGTGGAACCGGTTGATCCAGGGTGTCTTCGTCTATATCATATTCAATTTTAAGGCGGTCTTCAAAACGGATGTACTCCAGCGCCAGGTAGTCTTTTACAATATTCAATTCCCTTTCAAATGTCACCGTTTCCAGTTTTTCTGCCTGCATGCTGCTTCGGAGTATATTGCTTAGCTCGGTAATGGCTTCGCGGGCCCGCAGGGGGTTTTCATCAATCAGTGCGCGGATACTGTTCAGCGCATTAAAAATAAAATGGGGATTGATATGGGATTTGATGGTTTTGAGTTCCAGTTCTTTTACCAGCGCTTCCAACTTCAGGGTATCCACCTGCTGCCGCCGGCTTTTCTTCACATAATGATAAACATAGTAAATGGAGTTCCAGATAAAAAGATAGCCGCAGGAATCGAAAATATATTTCAAAATAAGTTTAAAAAAAGAAATCGATTTTTCATCTATGGCCGACATATGAAACAAACCGAAATAACGGAAAGTAAAATATTCTGCAAAAGCAATAACCACGGAAAAACTGATGATAAAAAAGATAAATCCCAGTAACTGCTGCTGAATGGATTTTATCAGGATATTCGATCGTTTGATAGCCATCCGCATGATATGCGAAAAAATGAAACCCAGGAAGGCGTACAGGACAACCTTGATGGCAAATTTCTCATCCAGCTTATCAAGTGTGTAGGAAAAGAAGACATTGGTGAGAATAACCATCCCCCAGCCAAATAACTGACATAGCCAATAGGTTGAGACCCGTTTTATCATACCCATATGCAAAGCTATTATTAAACCCGTCCTCTAATATAGGTAATTGTATGAATGGTTAAATAAGTAAATAACGGCCAGCAAAGACGATACCATTCCCCGTTAAACAGGTTTTTGCCAGCACCCGGCAGCCCGCCAATACCAGCCCCCCGTTTTTTACGTTATAGACAGCAGGGTTCTGTATCTTTGCCCTTTCATATTTTTACAATGGAAATATTACCCGGACCGTTGTTGAAGACAATTAATTCTCCGGCTGACCTCAAAAAAATCAGCCAGGATCAATTACACCAGGTCTGCAATGAGCTACGACAGTTTATAATTGACGTGGTAAGCGTGTACGGAGGTCATTTTGGCGCCAGCCTGGGGGTGGTAGAACTAAGCGTGGCCCTGCATTATATCTACAATACTCCTTACGACCAGTTGGTTTGGGACGTCGGTCACCAGGCTTATGGACACAAAATATTGACCGGGCGCCGGGATGTTTTTTATACCAACCGGAAATACAACGGCTTAAGTGGTTTTCCCAAAAGGAGCGAAAGCGAATACGATACTTTTGGCGTGGGGCATTCATCCACCTCTATCTCGGCTGCCCTGGGCATCGCCATGGCTGCAAAGTATAAAAAGGAAAACCGTAAAGCGGTGGCCGTAATAGGAGATGGCGCCATGACGGCGGGTCTGGCCTTTGAAGGCATGAACCATGCCGGCGTGGCCGATGCCGATATGCTGATTATCCTGAATGATAACTGTATGAGCATCGATCCCAATGTAGGGGCGCTCAAAGAATACCTCACCGATATTACAACCTCTCAGACCTATAATAAGTTAAAAGACGATATATGGAAGGCATTGGGCAAATTACCCATTGGCAAAACTTTCAGCCGCGAAATGGCCAGCAAACTGGAACACAGCATCAAGGGTTTTGTAAGCCGGAGCAGTAACCTGTTTGAGGCGCTGAACCTGCGCTATTTCGGACCCATAGACGGACACAATATCACCAAACTGGTAGACACCCTGCAAGACCTCAAAAATATACCCGGTCCCAAATTGCTGCATATTGTTACGGTAAAAGGCAAGGGATATACACTGGCCGAAAAAGACCAGACCAAATGGCATGCGCCGGGCTTGTTTGATAAAATTACCGGCGAGATTTATAAAAAGAAATTTGATATACCCCAGCCGCCCCGTTATCAGGACGTATTTGGCTATACGATCATTGAACTGGCAGAAAAAAATGATAAGATCTTTGGTATTACACCTGCCATGCCCAGCGGGTCTTCCTTAAAATACATGATTGATAAAATGCCCAACCGCGCCTTTGATGTGGGCATTGCGGAGCAACACGCCGTAACCCTGAGCGCCGGTATGGCTACCCAGGGTATGAAAGTGTTTTGTAATATCTATTCTACTTTCATGCAAAGGGCATACGACCAGGTGGTACACGATGTGGCCATCCAGAAACTGCCGGTTATTTTTTGCCTCGACAGGGCCGGGCTGGTAGGGGAAGACGGCCCCACGCACCACGGCGCTTATGATATTGCTTATATGCGCTGCATTCCAGGCATGGTGGTAAGCGCTCCCATGAACGAAAGTGAACTACGCAACCTGATGTATACGGCGCAGCTGGATGAAACGACTGACCCCTTTGTTATTCGTTATCCCCGCGGCGAAGGCGTAATGCCCGAATGGAAGACACCCATGAAGGCTATAAAAATAGGAACCGCCCGCAAGCTGAAGGACGGGAAGGATATTGTGATTCTTTCGCTGGGTCACCCCGGTAATTTTGCCGCCGCGGCCATTCGCGATCTGAAAAATGAGGGGTTGAACCCCGCACATTATGATATGCGTTTTGCCAAACCGCTTGATGAGGCCGCGCTGCATGAAGTATTTAGTCGGTACGACCGGGTCATTACAGTAGAAGACGGAACAATAAAAGGCGGATTTGGTAGTGCGGTAGCTGAATTTATGACCGAACACCATTATGTAGCCAGCATTCAGATGCTGGGAATACCCGACCACTATATTGAACATGGCAACCTGAAAGAACTGCAAAGCGAATGCGGGTTTGATGCCAATGGTATTGCCGACAAAGTGAGGGAAATGCTGAAAGAACCGGCTCCCGCCACTCAACATATTCCCTGACAGCTACTTGTAAATAAAGATACCGCCAGCCTGCACCGGTATATTATTGCAGAGGCCAGATCTAAAAACCTTCGGCCCCCACCCGGAATTAGTTTTTTTTAATACTGTTTAAACCTTGCATAAGGCAACTGGTCTTTATTGGGTAATTATTTTAAAAAAATAAAATCACCTTTATGAAAAAGTATTTCATGGTTGCCAGCCTATCATTCGTATTTGCAACAATTGCCATCACCGGCTTTGCACAAACGAAAACACCTGTTGTAAAAGAAAGACAGGAAAATCAGCAAAAGCGAATTGCCAACGGAGTAAAGGACGGCGAATTAACGGCAAAGGAAACCAAACACCTGGAGAGCCGTGAAGTGAAAATCCAGCAGGATAAAAAAGCGGCAAAATCAGATGGGGTGGTAAGCAGGAAGGAAAAGGTAAAACTGCACCGGGAACAAAACCGTGCCAGCCGCGCCATCTACCGCCAGAAACATGATGCGCAGGTAAGACATTAAAAAATTCACCCTTGGAAAAGCAACAAAACCCGGTTTTTTACCGGGTTTTGTTGCTTATACGATAGGAATATAGTTTTTTTAGTAAAATTACTATTGCAGTTTTTACTGTTTTTTTTAATTTTTGTGACAGCATTCTTCTATCCTTCGCTCAACGCGTAATAAAAACCAATCTGCTTTAGATCCATCTCCTGGTTAAACCATCGGTTTTTATTACCTGACCTAATCCGTTGATCATGTACCCAAGAACTCTTGTAACCCTAGCCGGTTTATCCGTATTATTTTTTGCTGCCTGCACGGGCGCACATACAGCAAGCGTTGGCAATTCAACCAGCGCCACTACTCCCACACCCCGCGAATATTCTGCAGTGGTTAAAAAGAAAACAATTCTGATGGGTCCCCCGGAATACACTCCGCCTGCCCCGTTTGCAGCCGCATCGCCAAAGATCATTGAAAAAGGTGGACACTATGTTTATATACCACCCGCTTATACCATTGCCAAACCTGAGAAAGGAATAGAAAAATATGTTGTTGAAACCCTGCGGCAAAAAGTAAGGAGAATAAAAAAATTTGCCGCAGAGAACAATTATGATACAACCGTGGCTTTTTTTATCGACATGCAGGTAAAGTCTGGCCGGGATCGTTTCCTGGTGGTTGATCTGTTGAACGACAGCATTATAAAAAAAGGGCTGGCTGCACATGGCAAGGGCAGTGAAAAGTTTACTTTCGACCGGAAATTTTCCAATGGTGAAGGAAGCAATTGCACCTCACTGGGTATTTATAAAATCGGCAAAGCTTATACGGGTGCATTTGGATTGTCCTACAAATTATACGGTCTTAGCAAAACCAATAGCAATGCATTAAAAAGATACGTGGTATTACATTCCATGGGCAGTATCCCCAACGCAGAAAGCAAATGGCCCATTACTCAAACCGAGGGTTGCCCTGCCGTAGCGCCGGCGTTCCTGGAAGAACTGGCCAATATTTTGGACAATGCCCCCAGGAATGTGTTGTTGTATATTTATTGTGGCGCCACCAATTAGCGGTATCATTTCACACCAGCCGATGGGAGCATGGCGTGTGTTAATATTCCAGTACGCCCATTTTGCCGGTTTCATATGCGGTGATGGCTAGTTGTATTTCCTCAAAACTGTTCATTACAAAAGGACCATAGCTCACTACTTTTTCTTTGATGGGCTCACCACCCAAAAAAAGTAATTCCGCGTCTTCGGTGGCTGTGCATACCAGTTGGTTGCCATCAATATTAAAATTTACCAGTTCACCCGCAGCGGGTTGGGTGTTTAGCACTTTGATGCTGCCCTGCATAATATAAACAGCGGCAGTATAATTATCATTTACGGGCAGGTTGATGCGTTCGCCTTTCCTGATTTTTATATGAAACAGGAAGATGGGCGTTTGGGTGAGCACCGGTGATGTTTTGCCCTGGTACTGGCCAATCAGCACTTTACACCAGGTTCCCCCTTTTTCAATAACCGGTAAGTTTTCAGCAGCGTAATGTCTGAAGGACGGCGTGGCATGTTTTTTATCTGCGGGAAGATTGATCCAAAGCTGGAGCAACTGAACGATACCGCCGGTTTTTAAAAGGTCGTCGGCCGGTCCTTCTGAATGAATAATTCCCGCACCGGAACTCATCCAGTTTACATCTCCGGCCTTTGCCACCTGGTGATGTCCTTTGCTGTCGCGGTGAAAAAATTCGCCGTCCAGTAAATAGGTCATTACCTCAAATCCTGCATGAGGATGAGGCGGCAAACGTGTTTCGGCACCCGGTTTCAGATCAAACGGGCTCATATGGTGTATCAGCAAAAATGGGTCTACCTGTTTCAGGTTACGAACGGGTAGTACATTTTTTATATTGAAATCGCCCACTTTTTCATTGGTAGCGCTTTCTATCTGCGCGATGGTTCTTGTTGTGGTCATAATAAGACCTCCTTTTTTTATTTTTTTTATTACAACATGGGTACTTCTATGGCCAATATGGAACTATTGGTGGATGCGGTTACCGTGGTGTCAGTAATTTCAAAAACACCTATGGCATCTCTTTTATTCAGTGATTTACCTGCAACTTTGGCATTCCCTTCCAGCAAGAAAAAATATACACCGCTCCCAGGGTAAGCATTTTTATAATTAAGTTCCTTTCCTGCCTCCAGTATTGCAAGCGAAAACTTTGCATCCTGGTTGATCCATACGGCCTTGTCTTTTTCATCGGGACTTACTACCACCTGCCACCTGTTGATCCGGTCTGCGGCGCTAAAAGTTTTTTGATCATACCGCGGTGTAATATCCGTCTGTTTTGGATATAGCCATACCTGCAAAAAATTCACGGGTGCTGTTTTGGAAGCATTAAATTCTGAATGTGCGATGCCCGATCCGGCACTCATAATCTGAACATCTCCGGTATTGATCACTTTGCTGGTGCCGGTACTGTCTTTATGGGCCAGGGTGCCTGATAAGGGGATTGATACGATCTCCATATTGTCGTGCGGGTGCGTTCCAAAACCGGCACCTCCCTGTACGGTATCATCGTTTAAAACCCTTAACGCGCCAAAATGCATTCTACTGGCATCTTGCCATTGGCCAAAACTAAAAGAATGATGGCTGTCTAACCAGCCAAAATTGGCATGTCCTCTTTCAGCAGCGGGATGAAATATTGTTTTCATATACAACTCATTTAATTTTAATGTTTAAACATCAATTAGTGTACCAAATGAGAAATAGGGGCTGTTGGAAAGAAACCCGTCTATACGTCAGTACGCCTATGCAGGATTGGCGGGAAGCTCAAAAACAACGTCTTCTTCCCTGTTTTCGTTGAATTCTATGATGAAGTTGTTCCTTCCTTCACCTGTAATAATAAACATGTATTTCTGTTGCACCAGTTCCAGCAGGGAAAGAAACAGAAACAGGGCATGGATGCGGTTTTCACAGATCTCGAATATGTTTTCAAAGGCCGTGGTTTTTTCAGCCGCTACTTTTTTGAGCATGAATTCGCGGCTTTCTTCCATGGTATAATTGTAGCGCACCACGGTATGCACGGGCCGGTGGTTTCTGTCGTACATGCGCTGCATGGCTTTTTCAAAAGCCTTCATCAGCTTGTACAGGGTAATATTTTGAATTTCCGTGCCTTCCCCTGCTTCTTCGCCGATGCTGGATATTTCTTTTTGCAGGTTGCCGCGTTTAACCATCAGCATGCGGATAGCCTCCATATCGGCCATCTGCGCGGCGGCTTCCTTGTATTTTTTGTATTCCAGGATCTTGTCTATCAACTCCTGCCGGGGGTCAATCTCGTTACCCTGTGCATCCAGCTCCTTGCGGGGAAGCAGCATTTTTGCCTTAATGCGCATCAGCGTAGATACAAAAAGGATGAATTCACTGGAGAGCTCAATATTCAGTTTATCCTGGTGGTGCACAAAGTCCAGGAAATCATTGATGATTGTGGTAATAGGTATATTGTAAATGTCCAGTTCATCCCGCTCAATAAAGAACAATAAAAGGTCGAACGGGCCTTCAAACTGCGCTAATTTAATCTGGTAGGATGGTGCACTCACGTTTATTCATTTACGCTTATAAAAAAAGGGTTCCGGCACCGGCCGGAACCCAACAAATGTAAGAAAATAATGCCTTAGCCTGCCCGCACCCAGGCGCCGCCCCGACAAAGATCTTCACGGTGTATCCACAACCGTTTGGGCTTGGTGAACCCGGCCCCGCGTCCCCCTCCGTATGGGTCGGGTTCACCCCGACCCCGTTTGCCTCCGTATGGG
>JBDTVE010000136.1:0-11667 GCA_040007355.1 Bacteroidota bacterium
TTATTCGCCTTTTGGCTATTCACCGTTTGGTTATTCGCCCTTTGGTTATCCGTATGGGTACAATGGCTATCGCGGTGTTTCCAAACTGCAGGTACAGATGGAGGCGATCCGGGCCGATTACCGCGATAAAATTAAATCCGCCCGGCACGATAAGAGCCTGGAGCGGCAGCATCGGAAGAAGATAATCAGGGGGTTGAAAAGCGATCGCGACAAGTCCCTGCAGGATGCAAAGGCCAATTATTATAAACCGCGGAAAACAAACCAGGATCCGGCAACGACGGGTTAGCAACAACAGTACCGTTTCATGAAAGGAACGGCTTTATTGGTTTTACCATTTGCAGCGGGTTTAAAAATGGCAATAAACTATCTTTGGCTTTATGAAATATGTATTGACCTTGGTATTGCAGGTAGCGGTAGCACTCTATTGTTTTGCGCAACCGGATTCCCTGGTTTTTATGCATGCAAAATGGCAGGTGAAAAAAATAGCCCCCGGCATCCAGCTCAGGCAGTGCTGGTTTAACCATTCCCTCTATGGCTCCAATCAAAACATCAGCGTACTGGAAGTCAAACTAAATAAAAAGAACCTGGTTGATGTGGAAGCTGATTCAAACAGCCTGCAGCCAACCAGCGTTTTTGGAACGGCACACGGTGCGCTGGCGGCCATCAACGGAACTTTTTTTGATATGAAAAACGGCGGATCCGAGGATTATATACGTATAAATGGCAAAGCATTAAATGCCACCAGAACGGGCAAGAGCCACAACCGCAGTTTTCACCAGAAAACGGCTATCGTTATCAATGGAAAAAACATCCGCATCAGCAAATGGGATGGTTCCGGCGATTGGGAAAGCCGGCTTCCGGGCGAAGACGTTATGGTAACCGGGCCCTTACTGATAGAAGACCACAAAAGGGTGGCACTGGATACCACCGGTTTTTATACCATGCGGCATCCCCGATCCGCGTTTGCCATAAAAGGCAAGCGGGTCTTGTTGGTAACGGTAGACGGACGCAATCAGCGCGCTGCCGGCATGACCCTCTACGAACTTGCCGGCATTCTGGAATGGTTAGACGCAGGAAGCGGCGTTAACCTCGATGGGGGAGGATCAACCACTTTATGGGTCAACCATTTCCCCGCTGGCGGTGTTATCAATTATCCATCGGACAATAAAAAAATGATTAAATCGAAGATATATAAACCCGGCACCGACCTGGATAATCTTGCGGCCGACGAGCAGAAATGGGATCATACCGGCGAAAGACCCGTTGCCAATGTATTACTGGTAAGCCGTAAAAAATAGCAGACCGCGAGGGTGGAACCATTCAAATTAGATCTAAAAATAAAAAGCATCTTAAAACAACAAATATGAAAAATAGTCTTGTAGCCTTATTCATGGTCATTTCGGTTTCCGTTTTTGCGCAACCAACCGTTACTGAAAGATTTCAAAGAATTAATACCGTTCCGGAGGCGCAGCAATTTATTGAGGCCAATGCCGCGCTCAAGCCAACCCTGCTCCAGCTTGCCTCCGGGAAAGACAGCCTGCTGATTGACAAACGGATATTCCGGCAGAAAAAGGGCGATATATTTTCCGTTGGCTTTGTAACCTATAAGGTGCTGGACGCCGCAGAAACCCTGGCATACCGCGCTAACTATATATTCTTGGACGGGTCGTCTTTGAGCCCGCAGCAGGTTGACAGTCTCAAAAAAATTATTGTTGACAAGGCATCTGCGGGTACCCCATTTGAACAACTTTCAGACCAGTATACCATGGATGGCAATACCACGCATGGCGATACCGGCTGGTTTTTTGGCGAGGAAATGATGCCCAAAGAATTTCAGAATGCTGTGAGTAAACACAAGACCGGTGAAATTTTCTTTGTAGATGTTTCCGAGCGCCAATGGCACTATATTGTAAAAAAGACTTACGACGACCAGGATAAAAAAGAATACACGGTGCTCCGCGCAAATGGGCGGTAACGCAAGCTGTTAGCGAAAGGGATGAACTCTCTACCGGTGATGACTAAACGCATCGGTACATTAAAATTGGTTGCAGATTCAACCGAAACAAAAACAGGAAGGAGACTAGAGCGAACGGATCTTAATATTTCTCCATTCACTTGAACCTGGGTGTTGCTGCAGGGCGATTTTTCCTTTGGCAACTTTTGCATAATCCTCAAAAGACCTGCCGTTGAATTTGCTGCCGGCAACCAGTTTGTTCCAGTCATCGCTGCCTATCTGACCGCCGTATGTTTGTATGCCATTGAGCCACAAACTGACGTGCCCTTTATTTTGAACTATCCTGACTTGGTTCCATTCACCTACGGCATGTGGTTTTGATACCGACGAATCACCGGAAAGATCATAGAGACAGCCGGCCAGGTGGTTTTGTTTTTTGTTGTCGCTGGCATTGATATTATCCAGCACCTGCATTTCCGGGCCGGTTAGGTAAGTAGCATAATATTTCGGGTCTTCCTGTATATCGAAAATAATCCCGCTGTTTCCTCCATTTGATATCTTCCATTCCAATTGCAGTTCAAAGTTCTCGTATGTATCGTTTGTTACAATATCACCGCCACCTTCTTTTGGCTGCGAGGGATCAAAAACCAGGTTACCATCTTTGATCTGCCATTTTGAACCCACGGTATCGCGCAGGTAGGTGTGCCAGCCTTTGGTTGATTTGCCATCAAATAATAATTTCCAACCCTCTTTTTTTTCTTGTTTACCAAGACTATTGGGTTGTTGAGCACTACCGGTGCCAACCAATGTGAGGAAAGCGATGAAAAGGATTGTTTGTTTCATGAACTGATTTTGAGGTAGCTAAGATAATGAATATTGTAACGGTGTGCGGTTGCTTATTTTAACCAGTAACACGTACCCCGGTTAAAAACCAAACACTGAAAGTCAAGCGGCCCGGTTACCGCAAGGTTTATTATGCACACCATATGTTATTTTTGTGTTCTGTTGATGGTCGCGCTGTCGTGTTTGTGCAGCCACGCACAAACCAGCGGGACCAATTCCCTGAGGAAATGCAGTTATTTTGTACTGGTAAAAAGAAAACGCAGGGCTCTTTGTTGTAAAACCGACCTTCCTGCAGAAAGAAATCAACAATAACCGTCTGTAACCAAATACTCCGTTCGCAGGCTTTTTACCTGGTTGGCAAGGGCAGCTTTAATGGCCTGGCAGCTAACTGTAAGCAGGAATACCACCATGGCGCCAATGTCTGAGCATATAAATTGGAAGGAACGGCCATTTTTGGTGGTTCACTTTTTTCCGGCTATAGACTTAACCCGTTCCGCGCGGAACCCGGCGGTTATTCGGCGCTCTGCAGCGGTTCAAAAAATCCTTTTTCTTTATTTTTCCGGACATTATTCCAGGGAAAATAGAATCCATTCATAGCAATATATACACCAGGGGGAAGCGCCTGTACATAGGAAATGGCACAGCCCAGGTTGAAAAGACCGTCTGAACTACCAAAGGCAATGGGGATCATGGCGCCGGTTAGTACAACGGTTTTGTCTTTTACCCTGGCGGCTATCTTACCCGCGGTAACTGTCATGGTATCCGTACCATGACTTACGATAACCTGTCTGCTATCGCTCTGCACGCAGGCGGCCACTATCAGTTCCCGGTCGGGTTCCGTCATTTCCAGGCTGTCTTTGAGCATCAGCCGCGTAACCGATACCGGTACGCGGCAACGGCCCAGCCGGAGAAGTTCCGCCAGGTGGGTGTCTTTAAAATACAGTTCACCATTGATTTCATTGTATTCCTTATCAAAAGTACCGCCGGTAACCAGTATATGAATAGCCATGGTAATGAATATTGAACGGCAAAGCTACGGGAATCGGCGGTCTCCTCTGTAAGGGGCCGCTGCTCGTTCAGGGTAGCCATTTGCCACTAATCCGCATCGGCCAATGATTTGCTGCATGGCCTGTTTTTTAATATTGCACTAATGCTAGCAAGGACCTTTTCAAAAACAGCAACTTATCATTAAAACAGATAGCCCCGTTGTATGCGGCAATGAATTATTTTAGCCAAAAAAAGATACCTGCAATCATCAAGAACCCGCAGAAATTTTTTGGTAGCGGTAACCCTCGCCGCAGCCAGTCTGCCATCCTGTCTTTTGCTGCAAAAAATTCAATCTGGCCGCTAATATACCGGCATTAAAATAGGAGCGTTCATCATTGAAAAAAATATACATGACCGTAAAACATTAGAACCTGCTCTTGCTCAACGGCAGCTGTTTTCCAGCACCATCCTAAAAAATAGCTTTGTGAAACGAGGCTACCGGTCTGTAAAAGAAGTTGTAGGCACCAAGATTATACTATCCGAAACACCAGGCAGGCAAAGAAATGTATATGAAAAACAACTACTATACAAAGGATTAAAAAGAAGAGCGACCATTGAACCCCAATTAGGGAAATTTAAAATAAAATATTCGCCTTAGCCGCAATTTCTACAAAGGCATCAATGGTGATAATATCAAGGTTATGCTTGCAGCAGCAGCCATGAACTTCGAAAGGATAATGGATATCTAAGCAAAGGTATTTTTGGGTCTTTTTATGGGCGTGTTCTATATCCTCAAAAGCTCACGCATACCTGAAAATATTTTTTTTCAAATCTTAAAAGGTATTTTTAAGGGACGACTAAATAAAGGTAAAGGTCGGCAGATGATTCACGCCCCATGCAATCACCAGAAATGCAGTGATCAGAGCAGCCGGGTTTTGCAAATTCCAGGGTGAATGGCTAGAATATTTACAGATTTCCGCTAGCGGGTGAACTACTTTATTTTCGGTGCCGGGGGTTTATTAAGGGCCTCCAGATAGGCATCCAGCGAATCAAGCCGCTGTATGTCTTCAATAACGGGATGCACCACGTCTTTGTCGCCCATATGAAGCGATACGGTTACATGCAGATAGATATTGCCTTTTAAATGGAGGGCGGTACTGATTGTAGAATAAGCAATGGGGTCTTGTTTAAAATCCTTTGCTGCGTTTTGAGCAAAAGCACCCAAATCAGCGTATAAGTCTTTTTTTTGCGCGGGGTCTAATTGCGCCAGTATTTCATCGGTGTCCATGCTTTTGATTGATTCTTTGTTTGAAGGGCGAAATTAAGAAACTTATGGTAGATAGCGTTTATTTGTAAAGGGGGGCTGGTTACGCTGATTTGCGCGGATACCGGGCGTACAAAGGTGATCATTGCAGACAGTCATCAGCCTAGGCGTTTATACAAGCATGCGCCGCAGGTAATTTACCTGTCCGAGATGATAGCTCAGATGAAGCAACAACTGTATCCGTGTATAGCTGGTAGATATATTGAGGTTGTCGAAAAATACTGGCTATTCGGCTTCCATTTGTTCTTTCGTGGGTTGTTTATCGTTCCGCCTACCAGAGGAATAAGCGCTTCCAAACCGGCTACCAAATCTTTTATTTCGATGCCTTTGCTGGTAAATTCCTGTTCGCGGTTGCGGACATACCCGGTTTGTGCAAGCACAGTTCCTATCAGATGATTCAGCCTGCCAATGATGTGTAAAACAAGATTGCCGGCTGGGTTAATAACCGAGCCCTGCGTTTTCCAAAGATCTTCTTCATTCCTGAATAGGTTCACTTCTTCGATCAGTTGCCGAAAACCTCTCTCATAGGAATTTGCCAGTATACCATTTAGCATAGCGTTGATATTTGCCCGTTACATTCGTTAATCCAGTTATCCTGGCAAAGAAAACAGACCAGGCCAGGAAACAAATAAAAATCAATTTTAATGCCTCGATTCAAGCACTGCGGCTGCCGGGCGCCTGATATTGTGTTATTGTTGTATGGTGGTACCGGCGGCTGCATCAGGATGGCGACTTTCTAATTGTTATTGATCAGTTCGGTCTGTAAAAGAAAGGGTATGGATAAAATGCAACCCCTGCCAGGTTGCGAAGAAAAATCCGCGATGCTGTTGTAAAACTTTGCCCGGCTTTTAATATTGTTTACTCCAATCCCGATCCTCTTTTTTGCGGTATCAAAACCAATACCATTATCTGAAATTTTCAGGACAACGAATTTTTTATTTTGCAACAGGTCAATGCTGACTTTTGTTGCTTTTGCATACTTTAGAATATTGTTGAGCTGTTCCTGTACTATTCTAAAAACATTCAGTTTGAATTTGTCGTTCACGCTATCTTCGATAAAACTTTCTGTATGGAAGGTGATTTTCATTGTACTTATTTCCATGGTGTCCCGAACTTTATGTTCTATTGCTTCACAAAGGCCAAGGGTCCGGATGGTGTCCGTTGTAAGTCCCTTTGTTAATTTCCTGATCTCTTCAATAGCCGTCAGCGTATATTCTGAGCAACGGCTCAGGTACATTTCTATATGGTCACCGCCCTGTTTGGCCAAGTCTAGATACAAGCGGGAAGCGCCTAGCAACTGGTTGATATTATCATGCAATTCTTTTCCAATATCAGAACGTTCTGTGTCCTTTGCATCATCTGTGGCTTCTGCAATTTCCTTTTCCTTTAATGTAATCTCCTGCTTCAGTCTTTCTTCCAAGACCACCACTTTGCTGTTGTCACATATAGACCCTATCATTCTGAATGCCTTACCCCGGGCAGTACGAAGGATAATGGCATGGCTGGATACACTGGCAACCGATTGATCGACCCTCAAAAAACGATACGCACACCTCCATTCAATCTCTTTTGATGCGAGTATTGAACTATAGTTTTGCAGCACTGTTTGATGGTCGTCTGGATGTACATGGCTTAGCCATTCCTTTATCTGTATCAAGTTGCCGGTTACCGGGTAACCAAATGATTTTTCATAGCCATTGCTGATTCTTGTTTCGCCTGTTGCGAGGTCCGTATTGAATAGTATATCTGAAGATGAAATAAAGGCCTGCAGAAAATTGGCCTCGTCCGCCGCCAACCGGGCATCAATCCGCTTTTGTTTTGATTTGGCTTGAACGATATTGTCTGCCACAATTTTTCTTTGCCTAGTATCTATTTTCTTTTGCTTTGATTTAGCAATAACGATATTACTGGCAACTATCTTCTCCTTTTCGATATCTATTTTCTGCTGATTATAAATATCCTGGCTTCTGTCATAGATGGATATGATTGAATTTTCAATGCCCCCGGCATCCATAAAAATAGCTGAACCGATTCCGCACATCAGGGATTTTCCATTTTTTTTCCTGAGCGTTAAAAGGGCCAGGACCTTTCCGGCAACCTTTCTTTCTTTGATCATTTTTCTGTATGCCAGGCCGGACGTGTCAAATATGCTATCAATGGTTTCCGTTAGTAAGTGCCTTTTTGAATATCCCGTTAATTTAAATGCGGCTGTATTGGCCATGATTATTTTCCTGTCTCGAACACGGTAAATAATATTTGCGTGGAATGCATGGGTGAAGGCCTGCATAGACAGCTCGGCTTTCTCCGGAACGGGTTCTGTGAGACCCTGTCCAATGTCGGCTTGTTCAGGGTCGGTTTGTTTTTTCTTGTGTGATGATGTTCGGCTCATTGGGGGGGGTGTATAAATCTAAGATAGTCTTAATATAATTTGTTTCAGCTAATGGTAAACCATTACTGGCAGGATGGTCATCGGGTTTGATAAAGATGGCCAGGTGCTGCGATTTTTCTCCGTAGACACGGATCAATGGCTGGCATGTGTATAAACCAGTAAAAGTACGCGCGAAGAAATCCATTGAACATATTTTCCCGAATGAGTACAGGGCTCATTGGAAAAGGGCAACAGCGAACAAAGATTGGAGTACCAAGGTTTGGAGCCATGTAGTTGCCCATCGGTTCCCAAACTCCGTCCTTGCATTGCTTCATTCATCTGGGTACAGTCATCTTGGATTTTAGTTTTGGAATATTTTATCCAGGGAGGCAGATCATCTTTCGAAACTACAAATCGGTTGTCATTGCAAAGCGCAGCGAAGCAATCTGTGACGGCCTAATATGAATGCGCCGGTTTGATCAGGTAAGCAGCTACGTTTATTCGGTATTGCATTGTTTAAAAATGTAAAAAGATAGAAAACAATCGGGTAACTGATTTTCTGGTTGCTTTGCCAGTCGTTTAATACAACAGTTGCCACCACAAGTACACTCATGTTATAAATAGCTTTTTTAGTACTAAGTGTAAAGCCTTACATAAAGTTGGTTTCTTAAAATCTATTCGGCGATATTGCTTTAACCCTTACTTTAGCGGTCTAACTAACCCTTCAACAAACAACTCCAATGTTCAAACTAAAGCTTCTTGTATTTATTATTGTTTTTTTTCCGGTTATCATTTCTGCGCAGATTCCCGCAGGATCAGTGGCCCGCTTTTCACTGGCAACCAATGCCAATGATGCCACGGGTAATGGTTACAACGGAACCGTTACGGGGATTTCAAATACTACAGATCGTTTTGGCAACGCCAATGCCGCGCTTGGATTTAGTTCGGGTACCTCATCGGGCGCACTTCCGCTGGCGCTGGTAACGGCCATTCAAAATGATTTTAGTGTAGGTTACTGGTTTAAAACAAGTATGACTGCCAACAGCAGTGCATCATGGTTTGGCGGCAATTCCCTGGTGGATGCAGAAGTTTGTGGCGGCACCAACGACTGGGGCACCGCGTTAATTGACGGCGGTAGAGTTTGCTTTGGTATCGGCAATACCGATATCACCATTAAATCAGCTTCATCCAGCTTTAATGATAATACCTGGCATTTTGTAACCGCTACGCGCAACGCAACTGCCGGCACTATTATCTTATATGTGGACGGTGTACTGGAAGCAAGCACCGCCGGCACAAATACCGGGGCATTAAATGCGCCTGCTTTTATCGGGCTCGGTCAAAACCCGTGCTCTGGCACCGGCGTTTTAAATGGCAGCCTTGATGATATCGTTTTTTATGACCGCGTCCTTTCTGCAACGGACGTTTCTAACCTCTATTCAGCTTTAAGTGTGATTACCCTGCCTGTTAGGTGGTTTTCATTCACAGGCACATACCGCTGGAATAATATTGCATTGCAATGGCAAACAGCGCAGGACGCCAATAACGATTATTTTGAAATAGAAGATGCAACAGACGGTGTTCATTACCTGGCTAAGGGAAGCCTTCCCGCAAATATGTCTGCTGCAACAGGTGGTGAGAAATCCTATACTTTCAGCATTGCAAACCCAACCGGCGGCAACCATTATTGTCGGATTAAGCAGATTGATAAGGATGGCGTGCATACGTATTCACCTACCATAAAAATTACAGTGGGCAGCAGCGCCGGCGGTTTTATGCTGCAAACCAACCCCGTTGTTAGCCAGATGGTGCTGCTGAATCAAAACAATACAATGATACGGCAGCTACAGATTGTTGATCTAAGCGGCCGTATCATCAGCAACCAATTGGTGCAAACCAACAATGCCGTTGTGCAGGCCGGCATCCCCAAGCTGGTACCCGGTTATTATTTATTGCGTGTGGTAACGGCCAGCGGAAGCAGTGTATTGCCGCTGGTTAAACAGTAGCCTGCGGGATTGTTGAGAAAAGGGGCTGCATAGTGCTTCTTCATGCTGTTGTTTTGTGTCCGCAATAAAAGCAAAATGCAAATAGTTTTTCAGGCTGACTGAAACACTTGAGGCAAGTAATTACTTTTTCAACAACTGATTTTATCGGTATGCTTGTCCATAGTGCCTTTTGTCTTAAGTTTTGCTATTACGGGAGGGATTGCAGATGGTTGGCAAATAGTAGCCCGTCCGACGGAACGCTTACGTTTGGGCTTGACGTTCGTGCGAGATTTCGGATTACAAAACTGTCCACCAAGCTCCAAAGATAAATTGAAAAACTAAATTTGATTGTAGCACTTCAACCTGCAATACGCCAAACCCATGTTACCCGTTGATTATTAATTCTTTGAATTTGGTCGTATTTGTCTTATCAAGAGTCGTATTTGCTCTTTATGGTTTATTTCATAGGTAAACACATCAAACCATTTGAAATAATTGTTGATTCTTTTATCATCAAAATAATTGTTTGTTCAAGAAGCCACTGATTGTCACAACTGGCTAACGCTGCAAGCGTTTTTGTTCTCGCTCCGGGTTAACTAAATAATAGTACAAACTGTGTCACTTAATTTCTTGCCGCGCGTGTTCTCCCAAAATAGAAACGCTGTCCCACTCCATTTGCTCGTCTTCATTCATTTGGTGGTTTTAGAAAGTCGCTATTCGATAACTAGTTTCAGGCAGCAATTTGCAAAAGAAGCTAGCCAATTGAAATTACTTTCTAAGTCAACTAAATAGTCAAGTTCATTTGTTGTTAGGTCTTCCTTGGTTGAAAGGGTAGTATGAAGAACTATAGGCCATTTGTAAAACATTATTTCGAGTTAGTGGCGAAGGTCAAAGTATCAAAATAAATAGCCAGCGATTGAAGTTTGCCGTTTTTTGCTGTCCAGATTTCTGCGACGTTGCCATTTATTTTTTGTCCGTTTGGAAACGTTAAGTCGTAGTTTCCTATAACGCAGGCATTGTCGTCTTGAACTATCATTATTTTAACCCGCATTGTGGTAAAGGCCTGTGAAAATCGTTTGATAATTTCAATGTATGCCTGTTTTCCGATAAGGGGTTGTGTTTTAATCATATCGCCTCCAACATATTCGAAGTCATCAGCAATAACGCTTTCCCAATTGGCTTTTTCTGAAAGACCTTTGTAATAAATTTCAAGGAGTTGTCTTGTTGTTGTTTGATTATCCATTTATTTAAATTTTTATATTTAACTTAGATGTTGCAAATTGCAAGTGCAAATATAGAAAGATATTGCAAAACGCAATAACTTTATTTTATGGATAAAAAAAGGTCAGACTGTCCAATAAGTTGTTCACTTGATATTTTCGGAGACAAATGGTCGCTTTTAATAATTAGGGATATAATGTTGAGGGGTAAAGTTTCGTATAGTGAGTTTTTGACTTCCGAAGAAAAGATTGCTTCAAACATTCTTGTCAATAGATTGGTGCTTCTTGAAGCAGAAAAAATTATTGTCAAAGAGGTTTCTCCTGTAAACAAATCAAAGTTTGTTTATAGCCTTACTCAAAAAGGTGTCGACTTATTACCAATTGTCATTGAAATTATGGATTGGGGTGCAAAGTACAATGCAAACTGTCCGCGAAAAGAACTTGGCAAAAAAATAAAGAGAGATAAAGCAGCTGTCATCAGGGAATTAACGCTCACGTTAACGGGAAAAGTTAAATAGCTTTACTGTTGGTGTCAAATTATAGGGTGACTTTATAGCATTACCGCGTTCAAGGCTTGCCGAAGGAGAGCAATAGAATTCCCTCCCCGGGCTAACTGAAGTTGAATTTATAAATTAAATTGATGATTTGCACATAGCCATATTAATAACGTCTTCACCAATATAAAGGCAGATTGAAAATCAAAAAGTTGAACACTGCTTCCGTCTGCTTACATTTTGGCAAATTCCATGTTGTATGTTCGTTCTTCGTCTTGGTATTTGAGATATAGAGTCTGTGTCCAACTTAGCAGGGTCTGTCCCCAAAGCGTTAGCACGAACCAATGTCTTTTGCAAGGTTGACGCTTGTGTGTTGGCTTTGTGTGGCATGTAAATGTGTCTCTTCTCAACATTTAAGATTTGTTTTCTTTTATACTGTCGCCCCGGAAATAATTAAGGATAAATGCAAACGTACTTCCTGCACCAAAATCG